>JAJLLM010000040.1:0-31778 GCA_033837965.1 Pseudazoarcus pumilus | reverse complement strand
CGATGGTCATCTCGCCGGTGGCCACGCGGGCCGCGGCCTGCCACATCATCAGCGTCACGCCCACCGACACGATCGCCGCCTGGCCGATGTTGAGCCCGGACAGCGAGTACTGGTTCTTCATCTGCGCGCGCGTCCAGCGGTCGATCTGCTCGTCGTAGCGGCGCGCCTCGAACTCTTCGTTGTTGAAGTACTTGACCGTCTCGAAATTGAGCAGCGAGTCGATGGCGCGCGCGTTGGCGGCCGAATCCAGCTCGTTGGCGTGGCGCCGCAGCGCCGTGCGCCAGTTGGTGACCACCACCGTGAACACGATGTAGAGCGTCAGCGTGACCGCCGTGACGATGGCGAAGATGGCGTCGTACTGCAGCAGCAGGATGCCGATCACCAGCCCGATTTCGACCAGCGTCGGCAGGATGGAATACAGCGTGTAGCTGATCAGCGAGTTGATCGAACGCGTGCCGCGCTCGATGTCGCGCGTCAGTCCCCCGGTCTGGCGTTCGAGGTGGAAGCGCAGGGACAGCGCATGCAGGTGCCGGAACACCTGCAGCGAGATGCGCCGCACCGCCTGCTGCGTGACGCGTGCGAAGACGATCTCGCGCAGTTCGGTGAGCAGCGAATTGGAAAAGCGCAGCACGCCGTAGGCCAGCAGCAGCGCCGCCGGCACCACGATGAAGGCCTGCTCACGCGTGATCGTCAGCGCGTCGATGACGCCCTTGAACACCACTGGCACCGCCACGTTGGCGCCCTTGGCTGCGATCAGACAGGCCAGCGCAAAGATCACCCGGCCCTTGTAGGCCCACAGGTAGGGAATCAGGCTTTTCAGCGTCTGCCAGTCACGGCGCTCAAGGGGTTCGGGGCCCGGAAGGGCGGTGGCGGATCGTCTCATGGCGCGATTCTATCCGCTCGCCGCTCTGCCCGTCGGCGCTCAGAACTGCACGCGCACCCCGGCCATCAGGCTGCGTCCGGCCAGCGGTACTTCGTCCTTGTTGAACGAGGCGTGGTTGAAGGCCAGCTTGTCGGTGAGGTTGTGCAGCTTCACGTACACCTGGAAGGGCGTGGTGTTGTAGCGGGCGCTGTAGCTCGCGCCGAGGTTGATCAGGTTGTAGCTGCCGGTCTTGCTCTCGTAGTCGGCGACTTGCGTCTGACTGCCGACGTGCACCCATTCGACTTCGCTCTGCCAGGCGCCGTAGGTGGCGTCCAGACGCAGGCCGGCGCGCCAGGCCGGGATGCGCGGCAGGTCGGAGTCTGCGCTGCTCTTGAGCTTGCCGCGCACATAGTCGCCGAAGCCGGTGACGGCGAAGGCCCGGTTGAGTTGCTGGCGGACCTCGACTTCAAGTCCGGTGAAGCTGGCGTCGCGCTGCGCGTATTCGATCAGGCGCAGGCCTTCGTGTTCGTCCAGCGTGTTGGCGAAGATGTAGTCGTTCACGCGGTTGTGGAACACGCCGATGCTGAAGGTGGTGTCGCCCGTGAGCTTGCGCAGCGTGATGTCGAGGTTGCGCGAGGTTTCGCGTTCGAGCTCCGGGTTGCCGATCTCGATGGTGCGTGTGGCCAGGTGCAGGCCGTCGGCGTACAGCTCTTCAGCGCTGGGCATGCGCTGGGCGCGGGCCAGCGAGACGCCCAGCGAGTATCCCGGCGCAAACGCCCAGTTGGCGCCGACCGACACCGAGGTGCCGCTGTGGCTGCGGTCGCGTGCGGTGGAATCGACGTCGATGCGCTGGCGCTCATGACGCAGGCCGGCTTCGAAGCGCCAGTCGCCGAGGCGGTATTCCTCGATCAGGAACAGCGCGTTGCGTTGTGTCAGCGTCGGCGGAACGTAGGCCTCTTCGCCGGTGGCGGAGAAGTCGCGGCGCGTGTTCTGCAGGCCGATCACGCCACGCCAGCCGGCGATGGGTTGATGCTCCACCTCCACGCGGGCGTCGTGCGCCTTGGAGCGGAAGCGCGTGGCGATCTCGCCGTCCTCGATCTCGTCGTGGCGGTAGTCGGTGTGGCTGGCGCGCAGGCCGATGCGCGCGATGCCGGCGAAGGGCTCCAGCACCTCGCCGCGCAGGTCCCAGCGCTGGCTATGGAGGTCGACCATCGGCACGTCCGCGTGTTCGCCTTCGTGATCGTGATCGTCGTGATCATCACAGTCGAGGAGCCCGCCGACGACTTCGCAGTCATGCGCCTCGACGTGACCCGGCAGGCCGTAGTCACGGCGTTCGCTTGAATAGGCGATGCCGAGGTAGCCGCGCTTGCCGATCCACGACAGGCCGAGACTGCCGGTTTCGCTCTGGCTGAAACTACCCTCGACCTTGCGGCCTTCATCCCAGCCGCGGCCGACGCGCAGGTCGCGCGCATCGCGCCTGGCGCCTTCGGCACGCAACGCGAAATTGCCGGAGCCGGCGGTGATGCCGAAGGCGCCGGCAGCCTCGTTGGCAGCGGTGTTGCCGCGCAGTTCCAGCGTGCCTTCGATACCGTCCTCTGGCACCTCGGTCGGGATGCGGGCGTCGATCAGGTTCACTACGCCGCCGGTGGCGCCGCCGCCATAGGCCAGCGCCGACGGGCCGCGCAGGATCTCGATGCGCTCGAGCAGCAGGGTCTCCGTGGCGACGGCGTGGTCCGGGCTGATGGTCGAGGCGTCCATGATCTCCGAGCCGTCGGACAGCACCCGCACGCGCGCGCCGTCCAGCCCGCGGATGACCGGGCGGCCTGCGCCGGGCGCGAAGCCCGAACTGCGCACGCCCGGCTGGCGTTCCAGCGTCTCGCCCAGCGTGCCGGCGCGCTCGAGCAGCAGGGCTTCGGCGTCGAGCACGCTGAACGGCAGGATCATGTCGCTCGCGCCGAGCGACAGCGCACTGGCCGAGACGGTGACGGGCGCCAGTTGCGGGGTGGCCGGTTCGGCCTGTGCCAGTGCCTTGCCGGAGAGCAGTGCGGCGATCAGGACGGGGAGCGATTTCAGGCGGTGATGCGGGCGAAGCATGACGGGTTCCTCATTGCAGGGTGACGATCTCATGGATCAGGTTAGAGATGATATAATGTTGCAATTGAGAATGGAAACCCGGAATGTAAAACGGGCACCCCGTGGGGTGCCCGTCCGGACGGCTGCTCAGTCAGCGCCGAGCTTCAGAAACGCACCGGGCGGTGCGTGAAGACCCAGGTTTCGGTCAATGCGCGATCGCCCACACGCAGGAAGGCGCGCAGGTCTGTAGCCGCGTTGCCCTCCGGATAAACGTCGAAGATCAGACGCCAGTGATCGGTGCCGACCACGCGGATGGCGTAGGGGTTATCGATCTTGGCATTGCGCCCTTCCACCACGGCTTCGACCACGCGCTGCTCGGACGTGAAGCCGGCCAGATCGCCGCCGGCAAAGTCGATGGCGTACTTCACGCCGCCCTCGGGGCGCGGCTGACCGGGCACGCCGGCGCGACCCAGGCGCGTGGCGATGACGTGACCGACCGGCTGATCGCCGAACACCGGCGCCTTCATCCAGTGCAGGCGGTATTCGAAGGCGGGTTCGGCGCCGGCCGGAATCGGCTTGTCGGTGGTCCAGTAGGCCACGATGTTGTCGTGGATTTCGTCGTCGGTCGGGATCTCGACGAGCTGCACGCTGCCCTCGCCCCAGTCGCCTTTCGGCTCCACCCACACCGCCGGGCGGCGGTCGTAGAACACGCCGTCGTCCTCGTAGTTGGCAAAGTCACGGTCACGCTGCATCAGGCCGAAGCCGCGCGGGTTGTGGTCGATGAAGCTGCTGGTACGCACGCCGCGCGGGTTGTCGAGCGGGCGCCAGAGGCGTTCGCCGGAACCGGTCCATACGGCCAGACCGTCATTGTCGTGCACCTCGGGGCGCCAGTCGCTGGCTTCGTGGCGGTTGGTCTCGGAGAACCAGAACATGCTGGTGAGCGGTGCCACGCCGAGGCGGCGCACCTGCTTGCGCAGGAACAGCCGCAAGGAAACATCCATCACGATCGCCTCGGCGTCGGGTTTGGCGCAGTCGATGCGCACCGCGCCGGTCAGGCTGGGGCTTTCCATCAGCGCGTGGATGAGGATGCCGCCGTCGCCCTCGGCCTCCAGCCAGAAGCGCGTGAACACCGGGAATTCCTCGTGGTGGCCGGGCAGGGCGGTGTCGATGGCCAGACCGCGCGCGGACAGGCCGTACTGGTCGAGCGGGCCCGAGGTGCGGAAGTAGGAGGCGCCCATGAAGGCCAGCCAGTCGCGCTGGTGCGCGTCGGCATGCAGTACGCGGAAGCCCGCCCAGCCGGCGTCGGCCGGGATGTCGTCGGCCTGCAGGTCGCCGGTGTAGTCGAACACCGTCGGGTCGTACTTCAGTTCGCGTGCGACGCCGTTTTCCACCACATCGATGCGCACCGGCAGCGGTGTGCCGGCGTGCTGATGGAACAGCGCCACCGGCGCGACACCGCTGCGCGTCTCCCACAGCGCGCGCTCGGTCTTGAAGCGGATCTTCTGGTAGGCGTCGTAGTCGATGCCGGCGAGTGCCTTGCGCAGCCCGTCCGAGGGCTCGCGCACCGGGTGCGGGCGGGCGGCCAGCGTGCGTGCCATGTCCGCCAGTCGCTCGAAGGAGAAGGCTTCACCGGCCGTCGCATCGCCCGCGCCGGCGCTGGCGAGTGCCGCGGACAGACCGCCGGGCAGCAGTCCGGCGGCGGAGGCCGCTGCGGCGAGGTGGAGGAAACGTCTGCGCTTCAAATCGTGCATGGTCGTGCGTCCTGAGAGTCGTGGGGCGAGCGCGTAAGGCGTTCGTGAAGGACCCTACGCGAATCCGTGCGCAATCCTACCGTGTCCCTGTGTCGAAAGATTGCCCGCATGTGGAGTGCCGCCGTAGCTGCGCTAAGCTGGGTGCATAAGCAATGTCCGACCGGAGGTGGTGATGTTCTGGCTGATCCTGTTGTTGGCGCTGGGTGGCGTGGTGTTCGTGCTGTGGCACGACGCCACGCGCAAACGTCTGTTGAGTGATCCGGCGTTCCGTGTGTTCCGCAAGGCCATGCCGCCGATGTCGCAGACCGAACGCGATGCGCTCGATGCCGGCACGGTGTGGTGGGAGGGCGATCTGTTCTCCGGCCGGCCGGACTGGCAGCGCCTGCTCGACCTGCCGTGGCCGCAGCTGAGCGAGGAGGAGCAGGCCTTTCTCGACGGCGAGACCGACGAGCTGTGCCGCATGATCGACGACTGGAACTTCACGCGCCGGCTCGACATGTCGCCCGAGGTGTGGGACTTCATCCGCCGCAAGGGCTTCTTCTCGCTGATCATCCCGAAGGAGTACGGCGGCAAGGGCTTTTCGGCCTACGCCCACTCGCAGGTGGTGACCAAGCTGGCGAGCCGATCCTCGGCGCCGGCGGTGTCGGTGATGGTGCCCAACTCGCTGGGGCCGGCCGAACTGCTGATCCACTACGGCACCGAGGCGCAGAAGCAGCACTGGCTGCCGCGGCTGGCAGCGGGCGACGAGGTGCCCGCCTTTGCGCTGACCAGTCCGTGGGCCGGTTCCGATGCGGCGTCCATTCCCGATGCCGGCGTGGTGTGCTGGGGCAAGGTGGGGCGCAAGAAGGTGCTCGGCATGCGCGTGTCCTTCGACAAGCGCTACATCACGCTGGCGCCGGTGTGCACCGTGTTCGGGCTGGCCTTCCGCCTGTATGACCCGGAACACCTGCTGGGCGAGCGCGAGGACCTCGGCATCACCGTGGCGCTGGTGCCGCGCGAACATCCGGGGGTGGAGATCGGTCGCCGTCACCTGCCGCTGGATGCGATCTGGATGAACGGGCCGATCCGCGGCAAGGACGTCTTCATGCCGCTGGATTTCATCATCGGCGGGCCGGAGCGCGCCGGGCAGGGCTGGCGCATGCTGATGGAGTGCCTCGCCGCCGGCCGCAGCATCTCGCTGCCGGCCGCCAATACCGGCACGCAGAAGCTCACCGCGCGCGCGGTCGGCGCGTACTCGCGGGTGCGGCGTCAGTTCCGCACGCCGATCGGGCGCTTCGAGGGCGTCGAGGAGGCGCTCGCGCGCATTGCCGCCAACACCTGGCTGTGCGACGCCGCGCGGGTGTTCACGGCCGGCGCGCTGGATCAGGGCGAGCGGCCGTCGGTGGTGTCGGCCATCGTCAAGTACCACGTCACCGAGCGCGCCCGGCAGACCCTCAACGACGGCATGGACGTGATCGGCGGCAAGGGCATCTGCCTCGGCCCGCAGAACTTCCTCGGCCGCAGCTATCAGCAACTGCCCATCGGCATCACGGTGGAGGGGGCCAACATCCTCACGCGCAGCCTGATCCTGTACGGGCAGGGGGCGATCCGCTGCCATCCGCATCTGCGTGCGGAGATGGATGCCGTGGCCGCCGACGACAGCGAGGCCTTCCACCGCGCCTTCTCGGCGCACCTGCGCGACCTGGGCAGGAATGCCCTGCGCGCGCTCGGCATGGGGCTGACCGGCTCGCACTTCGTCAGCGTGCCGCAGCAGGTCGCGCCGCATACGCGGCGTTACTACCAGCAACTGTCGCGGCTGTCGGCGGCCTTCGCGGTGCTGTCGGATGCCTGCCTCGCTTCGCTTGGCGGCGCGCTCAAACGGCGGGAAAAACTCTCTGCACGGCTCGGCGACATCCTCTCGCTCCTGTTCCTGATGAGCGCCTGCCTGCGCCGCTACGAGGCCGAAGGGCAGCAGGCGGCCGATGCGCCTTTGCTGCGCGCGGCCCTGTGGGACGCCATGTTCCGCACCCAGATTGCTTTCGAGGGCGTGCTGGCGAACCTGCCCAAGCGGCCGCTGGCGTGGGTGCTGGGGCGCATCGTGTTCCCGCTCGGGCGGCCGTATGTCGCCGCTTCCGACCAGATCGGCACTGCGGCCGCAGCCACCCTGCTGGAAGGGTCGGCCACACGCGAGCGTCTGACCCAGCCGATCTTCGTGTCGGCGGATGAAGACGATCCGCTCGCCGCGCTGGAGGCGGCGCTGGCCGCCAGCGTGGCTACCGAGCCGGTCGAGGCCAGGCTGTCGCAGGCAGTGCGCGAGGGGCGCTTCGACGCCGGCGCGCTGACCAGCGGCGATGTGGACGAGGTGTGGCAGCGGGCTTTGGATGCAGGGGTCATCGACGCCGAGGAGCACGCGCTGATCGAGCGTCGCAACCGCCTGCGCGACAAGGTCATCCGCGTGGACGATTTCCCGGTCGACTTCGATCTGCGCGCCAGCCTGTGCGAGCAATGACGCCGGTCTGGCGCGGGCGGGCCTACAATGGGCAACCTGAACCCGCTACCCGTCGCAAGGTCTCTGCAAGGTGAGTGAAGCTGTCTACATCGTCGATGCGGCGCGCACCCCGTTCCTGAAAGCGCGCGGCCGGCCCGGCCCGTTTTCCGCGGCCGATCTGGCCACCGCCTGTGGCGCCCAGTTGCTGGCGCGCCAGCCGTTTGCGCCGGATGCGCTCGACCAGGTCATCCTCGGCTGCGCCAGCCCGGCCGCCGACGAGGCCAACATCGCCCGCATCGCCGCGCTGCGCATGGGCTGCGGTCACAAGGTGCCGGCCTGGACGGCCCAGCGCAACTGCGCTTCCGGCCTGCAGGCCATCGATTCCGCCTGTGCCGAACTGCGCCTCGGGCGCGCCGACCTGGTGCTCGCCGGCGGGGTGGATGCGCTGTCGCGCACGCCCTTGCTGTTCTCCGACGAGTTCGTGGGCTGGTTGGCGGACTGGCGCCGCGCCCACCTGTTTGAACGGCTGCGTCTGCTGCGGCGCTTCCGCTTCGCCAGTCTGTCGCCGGTGGTGGGGCTGGAACGTGGCCTGACCGATCCGGTGGTCGGCCAGCTCATGGGCCAGACCGCCGAGAATCTCGCCAGCCGCTTTGTCGTCACGCGCGAGGAGATGGATGCCTGGGCGCAGCGCAGCCACGTGCGCGCGGCGCTGGCGTGGGAGGCCGGGCATGTCGGCGAGGTGGTGCCGCTGGTGGGGGCCGACGGCACGCTGTATGCGCGCGATGACGGCATCCGCCCGAATTCCAGCACGGCCGATCTGGCCCGGCTCAAGCCCTTCTTCGACCGCAAGTACGGCAACGTCACGGCCGGCAACAGCTCGCAGGTCAGCGACGGCGCGGGCTGGCTGCTGCTGGCCACTGAAGCCGCAGTCGAACGTCACGGCCTGCAGCCGCTGGCGCGCATCGTCGATTGCGCCTGGGCGGCGCTCGACCCCGCCGCCATGGGTCTCGGCCCGGTGCATGCGGTCGCGCCGCTGCTGGCGCGCAATGGCCTCGGCATTGCCGACATCGGGCTGTGGGAGATCAACGAGGCCTTTGCGGCCCAGGTGCTGGCCTGTCTGCGCGCCTGGGAAGACGTGGATTACTGCCGCGAGGAACTCGGCATGGACGTGTGCGGCATCGCGCCGCAGCAGTCGCGCATCAACATCGACGGCGGCGCCATCGCCCTCGGGCATCCGGTGGGGGCCAGCGGTGCGCGCATCGTCATGCATCTGGTGGCCGCCATGCGGCGCGAGGGCGTGGCGCGCGGCGTCGCCACGCTGTGCGTGGGCGGCGGGCAGGGCGGCGCCATGCTGATCGAGGCGGTGACGTGAACCACCACGGCCACCATCTGCGCCTGGAGCGCGACTGGGAAGGCGTCGCGTGGCTGGTGCTTGATCGCGCCGGCGAGCGCGTCAATACGCTGTCGGCCGAGTTGCTCGATGAACTGGCCGAGGTCGTGGCAATGCTGGAGGCCGAGCCGCCCAGCGGGTTGGTGATCGCCTCGGCCAAGAGCGAAGGCTTCTGTGCCGGAGCCGATCTGGACGAGGTGGCGGCCGCCGGCAACCCGCAGGCTGCGCGCGCGCTGGTCGAGCGCGGCTGGAAGCTGTTTGCGCGCATCGCCTGTCTGCCGTTTCCGACGCTGGCGCTGATCCGCGGCCATTGTCTGGGTGGCGGGCTGGAGCTGGCGCTGGCCTGCAACTACCGCATCGTGGTGGAAGATCCGTCCACCCGGCTCGGCTTGCCGGAAGTGCGCCTCGGGCTGGTGCCGGCGTGGGGCGGCATGCGTCGCCTGCCGGCCCTGGTCGGGCCGTCGCTGGCGCTCGACATGATGCTGTCCGGTCGGGATCTCTCTGCGCGTGCGGCCTGGAAGGCCGGGCTGGCCGACGTCAGCGTACCGCCGCGCGTGATGGAAAGCGCCGCCCGCGCGGTGGTGATGTCGGGCCGTCATTGCCGTCATCTGCCCTGGCGTGACGTGCTCAAGGCCACCGTGCTGCGCCGCCTGGTGGCGGCACAGGCGCGCAAGCGGCTGGCCACGCGGGTGCGCCGCGAGCACTATCCGGCACCGTTTGCCCTGCTCGAACTGTGGGCCCGCCATGGCGGCGACACCTTGGCCGAGCCCGATGAATCGGCTGTGTCGATTGCCGCCTTGCTGCGCTCGGACACCGCCCGCGAACTGCTGCGTGTGTTCCGCCTGCGCGAGCGCCTGCGTCGCAGCGGCGGCGTGGCGCATGCGGTGCAGCAGGTGCATGTCATCGGCGCCGGCACCATGGGCGGCGACATCGCCATCCTGTGCGCCGCCAGCGGCTTCCGCGTGACCCTGCAGGATGCGCGCGGCGAGGCCGTGGCGGCGGCGGTCGGGCGTGCTGCCCGGCGTGCGTGTGAGCTGCATCGCGACGATCCGCTGGCGCAGCGCGACCTGCTCGACCGCCTGGTGCCCGACACGGCCGGACACGGTGTGCGTCGCGCCGATCTCGTGATCGAGGCCATCGCCGAGGACGTCGAAGCCAAACGCACGCTGTTCGCCGAGCTGGAGTCACGCGCACGGCCGGATGCGCTGCTGGCCACCAACACCTCCAGCCTCGCACTGGACGACATCGCTGCCGGCATGCGCGACCCGGCCCGGCTGATCGGCCTGCACTTCTTCAACCCGGTGGCGAAGATGCCGCTGGTCGAGGTGGTCGCGGCCGACCACAGCAATGCCTCGGTGGTGGCGCGCGCGAGCGGCTTCGTCGTGGCGCTGGGCAAGTTGCCGCTGCAGGTGGCCGCTACGCCGGGCTTCCTCGTCAATGCGGTGCTGGCGCCGTATCTGTTCGAGGCCTTGCGCTGTGTCGACGAGGGCCTTGCTCCGGCGGCCATCGACCGCGCCATGCGCGACGCCGGCATGCCGGTCGGGCCGATCGAGCTGGTCGACCGCATCGGCCTCGATGTGGCGCTGGCGGCCGGGCGCGCTCTCGGCCTCGATCCGGTGCCGGCCTGTCTGTGCGAGGCGGTCGAGGCCGGCCGGCTGGGGCTGAAATCCGGCCACGGGCTGTTTGAGTGGCGGGATGGCCTGCCCGTGCAGGTCGATGCGGGCGACGCCCCCGAGGGTTTGGCCGAGCGCCTCTTCGCCCCGCTCGACGCCGCCGCCAGCGATGCGCTGGCGCGCGGCGTGGTGGCCGATGCCGACCTCGTCGATGCCGGTCTGGTCTTCGGCGCCGGCTATCCCCCGTTCACCGGCGGACCGCTGCGCCGCCACGCCAAGGAGTCCGCATGACGCACCACCCGCCCCGCCCCTCGCACGACGATCTGGCCGTGCTGCCCGTCGACCGCCAGCCCGAACTGCGCGTGATGACCATGCCGGCCGACGCCAACCCGGCCGGTGACGTGTTCGGCGGCTGGATCATGTCGCATGTCGACGTGGCCGGCGCGATTGCCGCGCATCGCTTCTCGCGCGGCCGTGTGGTGACGGTGGCGGTGAACGCCTTCACCTTCCACCAGCCGGTGTCGGTGGGCGACGTGGTGAGCTTCTATGCCGCGATTTCGCGTGTCGGCAACACCTCGATCACGGTCGATGTCGAGGTCTATGCCGAGCGTGACCCGGCCCATCCCAAGGTCGTGCGTGTGACCGAGGCCACGCTCACCTATGTGGCGCTCGACGAGCACGGCAACAAGCGTCCGGTCGCGCCGGCCGGCGGCGTGCACTGAGGTCTGGGCATCATGAGCCGCTTCATCGTGCGCAAGGTGGCCGTGCTGGGCGCCGGCGTGATGGGCGCGCAGATTGCCGCGCATTGCGCCAACGCCGGTTTCGCGGTGCTGCTGTTCGATCTGCCCGGTGAGGGCGGCGGCAGTGGGCCGGCGCAGGACGCCATCGAACGTCTCGCACGCCTCACCCCGGAGCCGCTTGCCACGCCGCGTCACGCGCTGGCCATCGATGCCGCCAACTACGATGACGACCTGCTGCGACTGGCCGACTGCGAGCTGGTGATCGAGGCGATTGCCGAGCGTATCGAGCTCAAGCGCGCATTGTTCGAGCGCATCGCGCCGTATGTGCGGCACGACGCCGTGATCGCCACCAATACCTCCGGCCTGTCGGTGCGCGAGCTGTCCGCGGTGCTGCCGGAAGCCTTGCGCTCGCGCTTCTGCGGCGTGCATTTCTTCAATCCGCCGCGCGCCATGGCGCTGGTCGAGCTGATCGCCGGCCCGCACACCGATGCGCCTTTGCTCGACCGCCTCGAAACCTGGCTGACCTCGCGCTTGGGCAAGAGCGTGGTGCGCGCGCATGACACCCCCAATTTCATTGCCAACCGCATCGGCATGTTCGCGCTGCTCGCCG
The DNA here is from genome assembly GCA_033837965.1 of Pseudazoarcus pumilus. Classification (GTDB taxonomy): domain Bacteria; phylum Pseudomonadota; class Gammaproteobacteria; order Burkholderiales; family Rhodocyclaceae; genus Pseudazoarcus; species Pseudazoarcus pumilus_A. Next base: position 20,272 of record JAJLLM010000040.1, on the reverse strand, counting down.
TGATGCGGCATACCGAGCGGCTCGGCCTGGGTTTCGACGAGGCCGACGCGCTCACCGGCCCGCTCATCGGCCGTCCGCGCAGCGCCACCTTCCGTACCGCGGACGTGGTCGGGCTGGACACCATGGCGCATGTCATCGGCACGCTGCGTGAGCGTCTGCCCGACGACCCCTGGCACCCCTGGTTCGGCGAGCCGCAGTGGCTCACCGCGCTGGTCGCGCGCGGCGCGCTCGGCGCCAAGAGCGGCGAGGGCGTGTACCGCAAGGACGGCAAGCGCATCCTGGTGCTGGACGGCGAGGCGTATCGCGACAGCGCCGCCGTGGTTGCGCCCGAAGTGACCGCCATCCTCGCCGAACGCGACCCGCTGCGACGCATGCAGCAGCTGCGCGCATGCCCGCATCCGCAGGCCGAATTGCTGTGGTCGAGCTACCGTGACCTGTTCCACTACGCCGCCTTCCATCTGGCGGCCATCGCCGAGAACGCCCGCGAGGTCGACCTCGCCATGCGCTGGGGTTTCGGCTGGGCGCAGGGACCGTTCGAGACCTGGCAGGCGGCGGGCTGGCGTGCCGTCGCAGAGGCCATTGCCGACGATATCGAGGCCGGCCGCACGATGGCCGATGTGCCCCTGCCGGAGTGGGTGTCGCTGCGCGACGGCGTGCACGACACCGGCGGCTCCTGGAGCGCGACGGCCGGGCGCTTGCAGCCGCGTGCGGCGCTCACGGTGTATGTGCGCCAGCTCGAACCCGAGCGCCTGTTCGGCGAGCGCGAGCCTGCGCACGGCGAGGTGCTGTGGGAGAACGCCGGCCTGCGGCTGTGGCGGCGTGTCGATCAGGATCCGCGCATCGGCATCCTGAGCGTCACGACGAAGATGCACGTCATCGACGAGGCGGTGCTTGACGGCATCGTCGAGGCCGTGGCGCGTGCCGGGCGGGAGCTGGACGGACTGGTGATCCGCCACGCCGCGCCCTTCAGCGCCGGTGCCGACCTCAAGCGTGTGCTGGCAGGCTGCGAGGCGGGCGAGTTCGATGTGCTCGAGCGCATGCTCGACCGTTTCCACGCGGTTGCGCGCGCCGTGCAGCAGTCGGCCGTGCCGGTGGTGGCGGCGGTGGAGGGGCAGGCACTGGGCGGTGGCTGCGAGCTGTTGATGCGCGCGGCGCATCGCACGCTGGCCTTCGAGTCACGCATCGGTCTGGTGGAGGCGCTGGTCGGCCTGATCCCGGCCGGTGGCGGTTCCGCCGCGCTGGCAGTGGCGGCCAGTGATCTGGCGCGTCGCACGACGGATGGCGATCCGCTGCCCTTCGTGCGTCACGCTTTCACGCAGATCATGCAGGCCATGGTGTCGGGCAGTGCGCCGCAGGCCGTCGAGCTGGGCTACGCCCGAGAGTCCGACGACATCGTGATGCATGCGGGCGAACTGCTCCATGTGGCGCTGTTGCGCGCCCGTAGCCTGCACGATGCGGGCTGGCATCCGCGGCCGCTGGCGCGGAGCGTGCGCCTGGCCGGGCGTGAGGGGGTGGAGGCGTGTCTGAGCAGCCTGGCAGGTGACGCGTCGGAGCATGATCGGCGCGTGGCGAGCGCCGTGGCCACGGCCCTGTGCGGTGGTGAGGTTGCCAGCGGCACCTTGCTCGACGAGGAGACGCTGCTGGCGATCGAGCGTGAGCAGTGCATGGCGCTGCTGCGCACGCCCGAAACCCAGGCCCGCATCCGTCACATGCTGGAGACGGGCAAAGCGCTCCGCAACTGAGCCGCTCAGCCGGCTGGCGGGACGGTGTCGATGAAACTCGGGCGTTCAAACAGACGCGCAATCAGCGAGGTCAGGCTGGGGCGCTCGTTCTTCCAGTCGACGTTCGGCAGGCGCAGTTCAATGAAGCCGATCATCACCCCGACCGCGATGTCGCCCAGGCTGATGGCATCGCCATGCAGCCAGCTGCGACCGGTGGCCAGCTGTTCGAGGCGGTCCAGGCCGCGCTCCACCTTCTGCAACTGACGTGCCACCACGTCGGCACTGCGCAGCGCTTCGGGGCGACGGCCCTCCAGCACCACCGCTACCACCGCGTCGGTGATGCCGTCGGCCAGCGCTTCAAGCTGGCGCACGCGTACCGCCTCGACCGGGTCGGCCGGCAGCAGGCGTGGCGCAGCGGCCAGATTCTCGAGCCAGCCGGCGATCACCGGCGAGTCGAAGAAGACCTCGCCCTCGTCGGTCACCAGCACCGGCACCTTGCCCAGCGGATTGACCTCGGGAATGGTGCTGGTCGGCTCCCACGGGGAATCGACCACCAGCTCGAAAGACAGGTTCTTCTCCGCCAGCATCACGCGGATCTTGCGCGCATACGGGCTGGTGGGGGTTGCGACGAGTTTCATGATGCCTCCTCGGGTTCGTTTTACAGCGGGCCCCAGCTGCCTTCGATGACCTTGCGCAGCACATGCAGCTTGCCACCGAAGAAGTGGTCTGCGCCGGGTATGACGGACACCGGCAGGTCCTGTTCCCCGGCCCAGTCAAAGACCGCCTGCAGCGGGCAGGTGTTGTCCTTCTCGCCATGGATCAGCAGCGTCGGCACGTCCTCGGGCAGCTTGTCCAGATCGTAGAAACGGTCCGAGCCGATCATCTCGCCGCTGGGCGTGCCCACCAGCGCGATGCGGTGCGCCGGTGTGGCCGTCTCGGCCATCTTCTTCGCCACGCGGCTGGCCACGAAGGCGCCGAATGAGAAGCCCGACACCGCCAGCGGCAGTGCACCCCAGCGCGACTGCGCCCAGCTGATGACCGCCAGCATGTCCTCGGTCTCGCCCCAGCCCTCGTCATGCGTGCCTTCGCTGCCCCCGACGCCACGGAAGTTGGGGCGCACGGTGGCGTAGTTGAGGTCGCGGAAGCTGCGCGCCAGCGTGTGCGCCACCTTGTTGGTGTTGGCGCCCTGGAACAGCGGATGCGGGTGACACACCAGCGCGATGCCGCGCGGCTCGTGCGGTACGTCGATCAGGGTGTCGATCTTTCCGGCCGGGCCTTGCAGCTCGATCTGTTCGGTCGGAAGCGGGCGGTTCATCAGCGATCTCCAAGTTTCAGGCGTTGCACGACGCGGCCATGGACGAGGTGCTCGTCGATGATCTCGTCGATGTCTTCCTGGTCCACATAGGTGTACCAGACGTTGTCGGGGTAGACCACCAGCACCGGACCCTCATCACAGCGGTCGAGGCAGCCGGCCTTGTTGATGCGGACATTGCCGCGCCCTTTCAGGCCCAGCGCGCCGATGCGGTTCTTGGCATAGGCCTGCAGCTCGCTGGCCTGGTGGTCGTTACAGCAGGATTCGCCTTCGCCGCGCTGGTTGCAGCAGAAGAAGACGTGGTGGCGGAAGTAGCTCATCAGGGCCTCCGTCCGGGTCGCGCGCGACGGCGCACGAAGCTCCGGAGCAAGCCGCAATTATAGCGCCGCGACCCGGCCTCACTGGTCGTGCAGGTGCTCGCCGCGCCATAGGCCGAGCGCCGACAGCCAAGCCAGCGCGAGCAGCGGCCAGGCGCCGGAGACCAGCCGCACCAGGCCGTGGAAGTTCTCGAAGGTGCCGGAGATCAGGCGCGGGGAGCCGAGCAGGTAGGGGTTCTCGGGAATCAGGTTGGCCAGCGTGGCGGTGCCGAGCAGGGCCATGCCGGCGAGTGCGTGCTGCAGCACGCGCGGCAGCATCAGCGCCACCAGCAACAGGGCCGCCCCGGCGATCAGGCCGTTGCGTGTGCCGGGGGTGAGCCACAGCCAGGCATCGCCGGGGGTGACGAAGATGCTGGTGGCGCCGCTCTTCACCGCGATGCCCAGCACCAGCAGCAACAAGGCCGGCCAGACGCGCGAGGCTTGCAGCATGCAGCGTGCGAAGAGGCCGACGGCAAACAGCCCGGTAGCCACCATGGCGGCTTCCAGCGTGATGAATGGCCTGGGCTGGAAGGGCATCGGCGTGGGCAGGCCGAACAGCCGGCGCAGGTCACCGGCTGCGAACAGCGCGCTGTCGGGCATGCTCTGCGCGAGCAGCCACAGCCCGAGCAGGATCAGCCCCAGGTCGCCGCTGCGTCCCTGCACCACATTCACCGCGCGCCAGCGATGGATGCCGCCGCCCGGATCGAACAGCCCGCGCCCGAAGAGCGCTCCGGCGGCCGCGCCGAGCAGCGCGCCCAGCGCATTGCAGCCGAGATCGACGTTGGAGGAGACGCGCGTCGGCAGGAAATGCTGGGCGGTCTCGATGCCGAAGCTGAACAGGGTGCCCAGCAGCGAAGCGACCAGCAGTGCCGCCAGCGGATGCCAGCGGCGCGGCAGGGCCGGCACCAGCAGGAAGCCCAGCGGCACGTAGCCCAGCACGTTGACCACGAGGTCTTCGGTGCGCAGGTACTTCGGCCATGGCGCGGCGAGATAGTCGAACAGCGGCAGGCCGCTGGCCTGCCAGCCTGCAAAGGGATACAGGCAGGCGTAGGCGATCAGCAGCGCGCAACTGGCCGCGAGGTACTTCGGCAGGCGGGGCGCGGTGCCGTCGAAGATCACCCGGTCAGCGCCCCCGCGTGCTCATTGGTGCGGCGTGTGGTGCGTGGCCGATGCGGCGTGATGATGGCCGGCATGCGGACGGTGATGGGTCGGCGCGCCAAGGTAACCGCCGATGATCATGCCGATGGCACTGACCACCAGACCATACAGCTGCGGCTCGATGTCGCCTTCCGGCACGAACAGCTCCAGCATCAGCCAGGTGCCGATGCCGAGCACGATGGCCAGCGTGGCGCCGAGGTTGTTGGCGCGTTTCCAGAACAGGCCGAACACCAGCGGCACGAAGGCACCGGCCAGCGTGATGCGGTAGGCGCTCTCGACCATGTGGTGGATGGTGGCGTCGGTGAAGACTGCGTAGCCCGCCACGGCGGTGGCAAACACCGCAACCGCGATACGCGTACTGGCGAGCAGCTGGCGGTCGGTCATGGACGGCCAGAAGCCGCGCAGGATGTTCTCCGAGAAGGTCACCGAGGGCGCCAGCAGGGTGCCCGAGGCGGTACTCATGATCACCGAGATCAAGGCGCCGAAGAACACCACCTGTGCCGCGAAGGGCATGTAGTCGGTGATCAGGTGCGGCAGGATGAGTTGCGAATCCTCTTCCATGAAGCGCTCGACCATGGCCGGGTCGATGAGCGTGGCGCAATACGCGAGGAACAGCGGCACGGCGGCGAAGAAGAAGTAGGAGATGCCGCCGATGGTGGTGCCCCACACCGCAATGCGTTCGTTCTTCGAGGCATTCACGCGCTGGAACACGTCCTGCTGCGGGATGGAGCCGAAGGCCATGGTCAGCAGCGCGGCAATCCAGCCCAGCATGTCGATCATGTCGAGCGTGGGCAGGAATTCGAACTTGCCCTCGGCGGAGGCCTTGGAGATGACGGTGCCGAAGCCGCCGGCCATGTCCCCGGCCAGATACGTGACGTACAGCAGACCGAGGATGATCACGATCATCTGCACGAAGGTGGTCAGCGCCACCGACCACATGCCGCCGAACAGCGTGTAGACCAGCACCACGCCGGCGCCGATGAACACGCCTTGGTTGATGGAGATGACGCCGTCCGACAGCACGTTGAAGACCAGGCCGAGGGCGGCCATCTGCGCGCCGACCCAGCCGAGGTAGGAAATGATGATGGCCAGCGACAGCGCGACTTCGGTGCGGCGGTTGTAGCGCACGCGGAAGTAGTCGCCCAGCGTGAGCAGGTTCATGCGGTACAGCGGGCGGGCGAAGATCAGGCCGAACAGCACCAGACACAGCGAGGCGCCGAGCGGGTCGGAGATCAGGCCGCGGAAACCTTCGTCGATGAAGGTGGCCGAGATGCCCAGCACCGTTTCGGCGCCGAACCAGGTGGCGAACACCATGGCCAGCACGAAGACGAAGGGCAGGTTGCGCCCGGCGACGATGTAGTCACGCGCGTTGTGCACGCGGGTGGCCGCATACAGGCCGATGGCAACGGACACGACGAGGTAGGCAATCACGAGCCACAGCAGCATGGGCGGATCATCCGAGAAGGTTGGCGGGGCCTGACAAAAGTGCGCGAAAGTGTAGCAATGATTGCGCCAGACCGGCGCGCCCGGCCACCCGTCAGTGCGGCCTTTGTCTCAGTGGATCAGGCGGACGTACAACTCCACCGCCACGAGTACCGTCAGCAGCACGCCGATGAGGCCCAGCAGGCGGCCCTGGCGCTTCTGCGTGGCGGCAATGCGCTCATGTTCCAGCGCGCGGTTGCGGCGCTGCTGGTCGGCGTCGAGCAGCGCGGCATGCACCAGACGGGGCAGTTGCGGCAGCGTCGTGGCCCAATGCGGTGCTTCGGTCTTCATGCCCTGCACGAAACCACGCACGCCGACCTGTTCCGCCATCCAGCGCTCCAGGAAGGGTTTGGCGGTCTTCCAGAGGTCCAGATCGGGGTCGAGCTGGCGGCCGAGGCCCTCGATGTTGAGCAGGGTCTTCTGCAGCAGCACGAGCTGCGGCTGCACTTCCATCTCGAAGCGGCGCGCGGTCTGGAACAGGCGCAGCAGCGTCTTGCCGAAGGAGATTTCCTTCAGCGGGCGGTCGAAGATGGGTTCGCACACGGTGCGGATGGCCGCCTCGAAATCCTCCACCCGCGTCTTGGCCGGCACCCAGCCGGCCTCGATGTGGGCCAGCGCCACGCGGCGGTAGTCGCGCTTGAAGAAGGCCAGGAAGTTCTGCGCGAGGTAGTTCTTGTCGCTCTCGTTGAGCGTGCCCATGATGCCGAAGTCGAGCGCGATGTAGCGCCCGTCGCGGTGCACCAGGATGTTGCCGGGGTGCATGTCGGCGTGGAAGAAGCCGTCGCGGAAGACCTGCGTGAAGAAGATCTCCACACCTGCGCGCGACAGCGCCGAGAGGTCGGAGCCCTGCGCCAGCAACGCTTCGGTGTGCGAGATCGGTACGCCGTGCATGCGCTCCATCACCATCACCGATTTGCCGCACCAGTCCCAGTACACCTCCGGTACCACCAGCAGCTCCGAGTCGGCAAAGTTGCGCCGCAGCTGCGAGCAGTTGGCGGCCTCGCGCATCAGGTCGAGTTCGTCATTGAGGTGCTTGGAGAATTCCGCCACGACTTCGCGCGGCTTCAGGCGGCGGCCCTCGATCCACAGCGCGTCGAGCAGCATCGCCGCGCTCTCGAGCAGCGCGATGTCGTGCGCGATGACGCGCTCGATGCCCGGTCGCAGGATCTTGATGGCGACTTCCGTACCGTCCGGCAGTTCGGCGAAATGCACCTGCGCCACCGAGGCCGAGGCCACCGGCTCGCGCTCGAAGCGATGGAATACCTCGTCCACCGGCTTGCCGAAGAAGTCCTCCAGTACGCCGATGGCCTGCTCCGACGGGAAGGGCGGCACGCGGTCCTGCAGCAGCGCCAGTTCGTCGGCCACGTCCGGCGGCAGCAGATCGCGGCGGGTGGACAGCATCTGGCCGAACTTGACGAAGATCGGGCCCAGCGATTCGAGCGCCCGGCGCAAGCGCACGGCGCGCGGCTCGGAAAAGCTGCGCCAGAAGAAGAACACCTTCCACACTTTCGCCAGCCGGCCGCTGGCATCGACGTCTAGCACGATGCGGTCGAGCCCGAAGCGAAGGCTTACAAGAATGATCCTGGCGAGGCGAAAGAGGCGCACGGTGGCTCAGGCAAAGGGGAAAGCAGCGACTTTAGCCGGAAAGCCGCGGCAGGGGAAAGTATGGCGGTCGGCAGTGATTCAGGAAGGTGCATTCGCGAACTGCGCGTCTGCGTTCTGCCGGACAGGCGTCTGTGGCAGGCCGTCCGGAGTGCCTTGCGCAAGTTTTGCGCGGGCCTCGTGCAGCATGTGCAGGGTGATTTTCTGCACCTCGGCCTTGCTCGCCTCGATGTGCGCGCGCAGCGCGATCGAAGCCTGGGTCGTCTTGCGCTTACGGATCAGGTCGAGGATCTGCTGATGTTCGTCATAGGTGGTCTCGATGCGCTTGGCGGAGGTGAAGTCGAGGCGCCGGATGATGCGGATTTTCTCGGTGATCTCACGGTGCATTCTGGCCATCTCGCGATTGCCGGTGGTGGCGATCAGCGCCTCGTGAAAGGCTTCGTCGAGCGCATGCACCTCGGGCCCGTCGCTCACGCGTGCCTGCCGCGGCACGCACCAGATTGCCCGCATGGGTTCGAGCACGGCGGGGTCGCCGGTCTCGCATAGCTGCGTGATCGCGGCAACCTCGAGAATGATCCGCAGGTCATAGAGTTCGCCGAAACGCTGGAAGTCGAAGGGCCGGACATGCCAGCCACTGCGGAAGGCCACCTGAAGATAGCCTTCACGTTCGAGGCGGTAGAGTGCGTCGCGCACCGGTGTGCGGGATACGCCGAAGCGCGCGGCGATCTCCTGTTCCGTGAACCGGTCTCCCGGGAGGTATTCGAAATTGAAGATGCTTTGCTTGATGAACCGGTAAATCTGCTCGGCCAGCGCGTTGGTTGGAGTTTTCACCGTTCTACCTGTGGCAAGAATGGATGGGAATCTGCTCCCGGCGGGCGTGTCACATCCGATGCGACAGCGCCAGCCCTGATTGTAGTGAATGCTGCGGGAGGTCTCGAAGCGGGTCGTACATGCCGAGTCTCTCCCGAGCGTGCGTATGGGTGTGAGTCTTCAGCCAGCAATGGCCCCGAACAGCAGTTTCGTCCCCACCAGCAGCATCAGGCCCGAAAACACGATGTTCAGGGCCCGCGCTGGTGCGATGTGCGTGACATGCGCGCCGATCCGGCTGAACGGGATGCTTGCCAGGATGATGCCTAGCAGTGCCGGCCACATCACGTATCCGGTTGCGCCTGCAGGGAGCGCGGGCTGGCCCCAGCCCACGACCACGAAGGTGATGCTGCCGATCAGTGCGCTGGGCACACCGCAGGCCGCAGCCGTGCCGATGGCCTGCTTGATGGGCGCACCGCCGCGTCGCAGCCAGGGAATCGTCAGCGTCCCGACGCCGATGCCGAAGAGTGCCGATGTGCCGCCGATGAGGCCGCCGGCGACGGTGTTGCCGGTGCGTGTCGGCGGCTTGTCCGCAGCGACGCGCGGCCAGCCGGACAGGCCGTGCAGGGACAGCAGCACCAGAAAGGCTCCGAATCCGGCCTGCAAGGCGCCGCCGCTGAGAGCGCTGGCCAGCAGCACGCCGAAGACCGCGCCACACATCAGCCCCGGGACCAGTTCGCGCAGTCGCTCCAGCATCACGTTGCCGTTGCGATGATGGGACAGCGCGGATGCGCTGCCGGACACCACGATGGAGGCCAGTGACGTCCCGACTGCGAGATGCATGGCCACCTCCGGTGCAACGCCTTGCAGGCTGAACACGAACAGCAGTGACGGGATGATGATGAATCCTCCGCCAATGCCGAAGATGCCGGCAAGCAGGCCGGATAGCGCCCCGATGCCTGCGTAGCCGAGCCAGATCAGCGGCAGCGAATGCAGCATTCCGGCTTACTCCGGTACCCGCAGGTGCCAGTCGGTGTTCGACTGGAAGTGATAGCCGGCGTCGATCAGGCGCTGCTCCTCGTACATCGGCGCGATCAACTGCAGGCCCGTCGGCAGGCCGTTGCCGGCGAAGCCGTTGGGTAGAGCCAGCGTCGGCACGCCGAGGTTGCTGAAGGGCTGGTTGAACGCCGGCGAGCCGGTTTCGTGCTGGCCGTGCGGCGCGGTGGTGGGGGCGGCCGGGGTGGCCAGCAGGTCGGCCGTGGCGAAGGCCTCGGCAAACCGGCTGCGATAGCGCTGACGGACGGCCTGGGCCTCGATGTAGCGCTCGGCCGGAATGCTCAGGCCCTCGCGGATGTATTCCTGCAGATACGGGTTGTAGAGCGTCGCGCGTTCGGCGAAGTAGTGGCGATGGTAGTGCGCGACTTCGGCCTGCATCACGATCGCTTGCGCGGCCACGCTCTGCTCGAAGCCTTCCGGCGTGGCAACCTCGATCACGCGGTAGCCGGCCTCGGCGAAGGTCTGCAGTGCGGCTTCGTAGTGGGCGAGCACCTCCGCCTCGGCGTTGCGGAAGTAGGCGGTGTCGAGCACGCCGATGGTCTTTGGGCCGGTGGCGCGAAGCTGCAGCCGAGCGGGGGCTGCGGGCAGGGTGGTCGGGTCCAGGGGGTCCGGGCCGGCTACGGCGTTGTAGAACAGTACGGTGTCGGCGATATCGCGCGTGAAGGCGCCGATATGGTCCAGCGCGATGCTGGCGGGAATCACGCCGTGCTTGCTGATGCGGCCGTAGGTGGCCTTGAGTACGGTCACGCCATTGAAGGCGGCGGGGCGGCTGAGCGAGCCGGCGGTCTGCGTGCCGAGGGCAAAGGGGACCATGCCGCTGGCCACTGCCGCGGCGGAGCCGCTGCTTGACCCGCCCGGCGTATGTGCGGGGTTCCAGGCGTTGGTTGTGAGCGGCGGGCCACCCCAGTTGGCGAATTCGGTGGTAGTGGTCTTGCCCAGCAGGATGGCCTGTTGCTCGCGCAGCAGGCGCACCACGGTGGCGTCGGCCTGTGAGACCTCTCCGGCGATGACCTTCGAGCCGGCCTCCGTGCGCCAGCCGGCGGTGTGGAAGATGTCCTTGGCGCCGTAGGGGATGCCGAACAGCGGCGGCAGTTCGGCGACGCGGGTCATGGTCTGGTCGAGCTTGCGTGCAGCGCTGCGGGCCTCGTCCGCATGAAGCTGGACCCAGGCCTTGACGACCGGCTCCTTGCGTTCGATGACGGCGAGCGACTCTGCGAGTGCCTCGGAAGGACTGATCTCGCGGCGGGTGTAAAGCGCGCGCAAGGCGCTGATGGTGCGGGGAAGCATCGTGCGGGGACTCCAGAGAGAAGCGGGTGTGGATGTGTCGGGAGCGGAGCGCCGGCGCTGCCGGCGCCCCGTCCGGGCTTACTGCCCCATTGCGCTCTTGGCGAAGCTCGGGTCCACCAGGTCGGCGTAGTGCATCTCGCCCTTAATGTTGCCGACGAACTGCTGCATGCCGATGGCGTTCTCGAAGGCCTTCTCGGTGATCATCACGCTCGGCGGATAGACGTTGCGGTCGATCATGCGCTGCACCGCGGCATTCACCGTGGCCGCGTCGAGGCTGTCGAACTCCTTGCGGGCCACGGCCTTGGCGGCTTCCGGGTTGGCGTGGATCAGTGCCAGTGAATCATTGATGGCCTGCACGAAGCGCTTCACCAGATCGGGATTGGTGTCGATCGTCTTCTGCGCCGTGTTGATGGTGGAGAAGGCGTATTCCGGGTAGTCCGCGGTGAAGTCATGCACCAGCTTCAGGCCCTGCGCCAGACCCTGCTCGACCAGCGGTTGGTAGGCCACTGCGATGTCGGCGCTGCCGGCCAGTACCGGACCGAGTTCGAGCATGTTCTGCACTTCGGTCACGCGTACGTCCTTGCCCCAGGTCAGGTTGTTGTCCTGCAGGATGCGCTTGAGCAGGGTGTTGGAAGTTCCGGGTGCCAAGCCGACCGCCACGCGCTTGCCTTTGAAATCGGCCGGGCCGTCGAACTTCACGTCCTGCTTGGCCAGCACCCACACCGGTGCGCTGTTGGCCACCGCGCTGATGGCGCGCGCCTGGCCGCCACGCTCACGGGCAAAGCCGACGTGTTCCGGGCCATGCACCGAGAACTGCGCCTCGCCCGACAGCACCGAGGCCAGCGCGACCGGGCCGGAGCCGGCCGAGCGGACGACCGGCACGTCGATGTCGTACTTGGCGAACATGCCCTCATGGCGTGCCACATAGACCGGCAGGTAGAGCAGGGAGTGGAAGGCCTCGGCAATCAGGATGGTGTCCTTGGCCTGTGCGTTCTGTCCGCCGGCCAGCAGCGGGATGGAAACAAGGGCGGCGCTCAGCAGTTTCGAGAGTTGCTTCATGACACTTACTCCTTGGGAAAAATCAGTGTTTGGACCAGGCGAAAAGGCGCTTTTCGACCTGGGTGATGAGGAAGTACAGCGTTGCGGCGACAGCCATCAGGGCAAATACGCCAACCCATACGGCATTGAGGTTGAAGAGGTTGCCGTTGACGAAGATCAGGCGGCCGAGACCCTTGTCGGAGGCGATGAATTCACCGCCGACCTCGGCGATGAGGGCGAAGCCGATATTCAGACGGAATGCGGAGATGATCCACGGCATGGTGGCCGGAATGACCAGCTTGGCGAAGATCTGACGCTTGGTCGCGCCGAGCGAACGCATCATGTTCACCAGGCTCTGGTCGATCTGGTGCGAGCCCTGGTAGGCGGTCAGCACCGCCACCACGAAGGTCGCGATGAAGGCCAGCGCGATCTTCGAGAACATGCCCGAGCCGAACCAGATGATGATCATCGGCGCCAGCGCGATCTTGGGCAGGCCGTTGAGCGCGATGAAGAAAGGGTCGAGGATGCGCGCCAGCCGCTTGGCATACCACAGCAGCAGCCCGCACAGCGAGCCGAGGATGCTGCCGCCGAGAAAGCCGGCCACCGTGGCCTGCACCGTGGCGACGGTGTCGGTGAACAACTGGCCGGTGCTGATCATGCGCCAGGCCTCGGTGCCGATGCCCAGCGGCGAGCCCATCAGGAAGGGGTCGATGAGCTTGTGATTGACGCCGACCTGCCACAGAAAGAGCACCACGCCGATGATCAGCAGACGTGCGAGGTTGTCCTGCAGGAAGATCTGGCGGGCCTTGCGCTTACGCTCCGAGACGGTCTTGCGTTTGGTGGCGGCGTCGGTAAGGGTGGTTGTCGTGCTCATGGGTGCTTGGCTCCGAGCTGGATGTCGAGGTCGGCCCAGATGGTGTCGAACAGGTCCTGGTAGCGGCTGTCGCTGCGGGCCTTGATGCACGAGCCGTGCTCAAGCGAGAGCCCGACGTCGTAGAGGTTCTTGACGGTGGTCGGTCGCTGCGTCATCACTGCGATGCGGTCGGACATGGCGATGGCTTCTCCGATGTCGTGAGTGATCAGCACCACGGTCTTGCCGAACTCGCGCAGGATCGAGACGATCTCGTCCTCCAGCACCAGGCGGGTCTGGTAGTCGAGCGCCGAGAAGGGCTCATCGAGCAGGATGATGTCGGGGTCGGTGATCAGCGTACGGATCAGCGCCGCGCGCTGGCGCATGCCGCCGGACAGCGAGTGCGGATAGGCGCCGGCAAAGTCACCCAGGCCGTAACGCGACAGGTAGTCGAGGCCCTTGGCGTGGCGCTCCGACTTGGCCATGCCGGCCAGTTCGAGGCCGAGCGTCACGTTCTCCAGGATCGTCCGCCACGGGAACAGCAGATCGCGCTGCAGCATGTAGCCGATCTGCGAGCCGCGCTTGGTCTTCGGTCGCCCCTTGCGCAGCACGATGTCGCCCGAGGTCGGTTCGAGCAGCCCGGCGATGATGTTGAACATCGTCGTCTTGCCGCAGCCGCTGGGGCCGACGATGCTGATGAACTCGCGCTCCTGGATGTCGAGCGTGATGTCGCGGATGACTTCGACGAGATTGCCTTCGTCATCCTCGAAGGTCTTCTTCAGGCGTTTGAGCGAGATGGCCGTATCACCGCCGCTTTTGGCGAGGGTGTCGGGGCGCGGTAGGACGGCTGCTTCCATGTTGGGCTCCTGCAGGTTCGGTAGGCCTGTTCAGCAGGATTGATGCCAGCGCGCCGTTCAACAGCGTCCATGCGTGCAGTGCTTGCATATGGGATGGCCTGGATGGTTATGCCGAAAGAATGTATTTGCGGAATAACTTCAGTGCATTCAGCGGTCTCTACGGAGCATATTTATTGCGATGCGGCGATCTAGGATTCTCGCTTCAATTTCTGAAAAACTCATTTGAAATAATCAATTGGAGCTGTGCGGCGGCTACGCATGGCCCGCTTTTGGGTCTTTTTTGTGTGCGCATGCACATCTTGTGTGCAAGTTTGTCGCCAAGCGTGTAGCCGGTTTCCCCGCGGGCTGGCGGCGCCCCGTGTCGTGGCAAGAGCGGGGCTTGTCTGTGTTGGGGGGGCAGCGTACCGGCCGGAGTGGCGGCACTGCAGCGCGCATGACCGTTGCTGCCGGACGATGCTGTTCCAATTTGTGTGGCAGTCCCGGTGGGGGCGACCCCTTCCGTTATAATTACGCCCTTTTCCAAGCATCCGAGTGCCATGAGCGCCGAACCCAGAATCCATCTCGCCGAACTGCTGCGCGCCGCGCTCGCCAGTGTTGCCCCCGATCAGGCCGATACGCCGGTTCACCTTGAGCGTCCCAAGCAGGCCGGGCATGGCGACTTCGCCACCAATCTCGCGCTGCAACTGGCCAAGCCGCTGCGCCGTAACCCACGCGAACTGGCGGCCTTGCTGGTGCAGGAGCTGCCGAAGTCGGATCTGGTGGCCAAGGTCGAGATCGCCGGTGCCGGCTTCATCAACTTTACGCTGGCCTCCGACGCCAAGACGGCGGTGGTGCGTGAGGTGCTGGCGCAGGGTGAGGCCTTCGGGCGGGGTGCGCGCAAGGGCGTCAAGGTGCAGGTCGAGTTCGTCTCGGCCAACCCCACCGGGCCGCTGCACGTCGGTCACGGCCGTGGCGCGGCCTATGGCGCCTCGTTGTCGTCGGTGCTCGATTGCGCCGGCTACGACGTGACACGCGAGTACTACATCAATGACGCCGGCCGTCAGATGGACATCCTCGGCACCTCCACCTGGCTGCGCTACCTGGCCTTCTTCGGCATCGAGGTGACGTTCCCGCCCAACGGCTACCAAGGCGACTACGTGGTCGACATGGCGCGCGAACTGCGCGACGCGCATCAGGACCGCTTCGCCAAAGTCACCGCCGCTGACGTGCTGGCCGGCACTCCCGGCCTGCCGGACGCCGCGCGCAAGGACGATGAGGCGGTGCGCCAGCGCGAACAGCATCTGGATGCGCTGATCGCCAACGCCAAGCGTCTGCTCGGCGAGGACTACGCCTGGGTGCATGGCTTTGCGCTGAATGCGCAGCTGGGCGACTGCCGTGAAGACCTCGGCGAGTTCGGTGTGCATTTCGACCAGTGGTTCTCCGAGAAGAGCCTGTTCGACACCGGACTGGTGGCACGCGCCGTGGCCGAACTGGAGAAACGTGGCCACCTCTACGTGCAGGATGGCGCGAAGTGGTTCCGTTCGACCGATTTCGGTGACGAGAAAGACCGCGTGGTGCAGCGCGAGAACGGCCAGTACACCTATTTCGCTTCCGACATCGCCTACCACCTGAACAAGTACGAGCGCGGTTTTGATCGCGTCATCGACATCTGGGGCGCCGACCACCACGGCTACATCGCCCGCGTCAAAGGCGCCATCACCGCGCTCGACCTGCCGCCCGAGAAGATGGAAGTCTCGCTGGTGCAGTTCGCGGTGCTCTACCGCAACGGCCAGAAGGCCTCGATGTCCACCCGCTCGGGGGACTTCGTGACGCTGCGCGAGCTGCGCCGTGAAGTCGGCAACGATGCCTGCCGCTTCTTCTACGTGCTGCGCAAGAGCGACCAGCATCTGGACTTCGACCTCGATCTGGCCAAGAGCCAGAGCAACGAGAACCCGGTGTATTACATCCAGTACGCCCACGCGCGCGTGTGCTCGGTGCTGCAGCAGTGGGGCGGGGTGGAGTCCGATCTGCGCGACGCCGATCTTGCGCCGCTGTCCGGTGAGCGCGAACTGGCGCTGTGTGCCCGCCTCGGCGCCTTTGCCGAGCTGGTGCAGAATGCGGCGGCAGACTACGCGCCGCACCAGGTGGCGTTCTACCTCAAGGATCTGGCCGGCGATTTCCACGCCTGGTACAACGCCGAGCGCATGCTGGTGGACGACGAGGCCGTGAAGCTCGCCCGTCTGGCGCTGGCCAGCGCCGTGCGTCGTGTGCTGGCCAACGGTCTGGCGCTGCTCGGCGTGTCTGCGCCGGAATCGATGTAAACCTTCGGAGGGCCCCATGGCTCGTGACACCTCCCCCCGCCGCACGCCGCGCCGTCTCACCGCGAAATCGTCCCGCAAGGGTAGTGGCGTGATCACCGGCCTGCTCATCGGGCTGGCCCTTGGTGCGGTGCTGGCTGCAGGCTCGGCCTGGTTGCTGACGCGCACCTCGCCGTTCCAGACGCCGCAGCAGGTGGCGGCGCCGGTCGGCAACGGTGGCGAGCCGGTGGCCTTGCCGGGCAAACCGGGTGACCGACCGGTGACGGCCAACCGGGATTTCGACTTCTACACCGTGCTGCCGCAGGGCGAGGGTGCGGCCCAGGCACCGGCTCCGGCCACCACCCCCACGGGTCAGCCGGCGCCGCGCACCGACCGTCTGTACCTGCAAGTCGGCGCCTTCGAGGACCCGGCCGAGGCCGACAACATGAAGGCGCTGCTGGCCCTCAACGGCATCGAGGCCGTTGCCCAGCGCGCCACGCTCGACGACGGCCGCATCGTGCACCGCGTGCGCGTCGGCCCCTTCGCGCGCCCTGAGGACATGACCTCGGTGCGTTCGCGTCTGGCGGCGGCCGGCGTGTCCGGCAACGTCGTGCAGGCCAATCCGTAAGGACTTGCTGCATTGCGGAACCCGCCGCCGTGTTGCGCGGTCGGACGGCCGCGAACTGATTTGAACAGGAAGAGATCAACATGAACCGCCGTCTGATGCTCAAGAGCACTGCCGCCTTTGCGGCGCTCTCCGCCACCCCTTCCGTGCTGCTTGCCAGCGAGCCGTTCCAGACCCTGGCGACGCCGGTGCCGCAGGATGCCAGCGGCAAGATCGAGGTGCTGGAATTCTTCCATTACGGCTGCCCGCATTGCCGCAACTTCTATCCGCTGCTGAAGGAGTGGAAGAAGTCGCTGCCGGACGATGTGCGCTTCACCGCCGTGCCGGCGATCTGGGGGCGGGATCAGCTGCGTGCGTTGGCGCGCCTGTACTACGCCGCTGAGCGCAGCAGCATGCTCGACCAGCTCGAGCCGGCCATCTTCGCGGCCATCCAGGACGAGAAGCGGCCCTTGTTTACCGAGCCCGAAGTGCGCGCCTGGATCGGCAGTACCGGCGTCGATGCTGCAGCCTTCATGGACACCTACAACTCTTTCGCCATCCAGGGGCTGGTGCAGCGTGCCGACCAGCTGGCGCGCACCTACCGCATCCAGGGCGTGCCGACCATGGCGGTGGGCGGGCGCTACCTGACCTCCGCGACCATGGCCGGCTCGCATGCAGACACCCTGCGCGTGGTGGATCAGCTCGTCGCGCGTATCCGCAAGGGGGCCTGACTGTCCGCCGCTTGCCAGCCTGCATTCAGCGCTATACCTTTGTCATCGCCCGGCCAAGCCGGCGTATGGATGGAGGTGGCGCGACATGAATGACATGCAGGATGGCTTGCAGATCATGACAGACAGCACCAGACAGGGCGGAGAACGCCGCGGCAAGCAGCGCTTCGTCGCGCTGCGGCGCGGTGCCGAGTGCTTCTGGGCGCAGGTCGACGGGCGGCGCGAGCCGCTGTCGGATATGTCGCTCGACGGCTTTGGCCTGTGTGGCACCTTCGAGGTCGGTCGGCGCATCGAGGTGGTGCTGTACCGCTCGGCCGTGCCGGACGAGATCCGTGGTACGGTGAAGGTGGCCAACTGCTTTGCAGGGGCCGGTGGCGTGCAGTCGGGCTGCGTCTTCGAAGCCTTCGAGGGTGACGGGCGCGAGCGCCTGCGCGACTGGCTGATTGCCCACGTGATTGCCAATGCCACCCTACCCATCACCGAAAAGGACGCCGAGCGCATCGTCTGCGGCCCGTCGCTGATCTGAGCGGGTCCGCGCCGCGCCGGCGGCCACAGCGGAGTGCGCATGACCCGAAGCACGGAAGTCGCCACGATTGCCGAACAGGCCGTCGCCCAGTTTCTCCAGTCCGTTCCCCCTTCTCAGGCCGACCCGGCCGCCCGTCTGGCACGCGCCTGGCTCGAAGGATTCTCCGCTGACGATCTGAACGCCCGCACGCCAACCGATCTGGCCGGTGCCGTGCAGGATCTGTGGCGTGCGCTGGCCACACGCACCCCCGGCGTGCCGCGCGTGGAAGTCGAGGATCCGTGCCCCGACAGCCATGGCTGGGCCTCGCCGCACAGCGTGCTGCGCATCATCAATGACGACATGCCGTTCCTGGTGGACTCGGTCGGTATGGAGCTCACCCGGCGCGGCCATGCCCTGCATCTGTTTGCCCATCCCTTGCTGCCGGTGCAGCGCGGCTCCGACGGGAGTCTGCAGGGCATCGGTGACGCCGCCGCGCCGCTCGAATCCGTCATGCACATCGAACTCGACCGTCTGGGCGATGCTGCTGCGCGGGACGAACTGGCGCAGGGCATCACGGCCGTGCTGGCAGACGTCCGGGCGGTGGTCGAGGACTGGCCGGCCATGCGCGAACGTGTCGGCGAGATTGCCACCAGCGTGCCAGAGGCCGGGGAGCAGGCTGCGGAGACGCGGGCGCTGCTCGACTGGCTGGCAGCGGATCATTTCGTGCTGCTGGGCTGCCGTGACTACCGTCTGGTGGGAGAGGGCGAAGCGCTGGAGATCGTAGGAGGCTCCGGCCTCGGCATGCTGCGCGGTGGGGACGAGGCCGCTTCGTCGAGCTTTGCGGCTTTGCCGGCGGCCATGCGCGCGCGTGCCGTCGCAGCGCCGTTGCTGGGCATCACCAAGTCGAGCACGCGCTCGACCGTGCACCGCGCCGGCTACCTCGACCACATCGCCGTGCGCACATTCGACGCGCAGGGCCGGGCGGTGGGCGAGCGCCGCATCCTCGGCCTGTTTACCTCGGTGGCCTACAGCGCCGCACCGTGGGACATTCCGGTGCTGCGTCACAAGGTCGCGAAGGTGCTGCAGCGTGCGGCGCTGGTGCGCGGCAGCCATGCCGACAAGGCCTTGCGTGTGATCCTCGAGCGCTACCCGCGTGACGAACTGTTCCAGATCGACGAGGACACGCTGTTCGAGCACGCCAGCGGCATCCTCAAGCTCGGCGAGCGGCAGCGCACACGCCTGTTCCTGCGCTGTGACGCGTTCGGACGTTTCGTTTCCGCGCTGGTGTATGTGCCGCGCGAGCATTACGACACCGAGCAGCGCAAGCGCATCCAGACGGTGCTGCTCGACGCCTTCGATGCCGCATCGGCGGAGTTTGACGTGGTGCTGTCGGAGGCCCCGCTGGCGCGCATCCTGTTCACGCTGCGCACGCCCGCCGGCATCCCGCAGCATGATGCGGCGGAGGTCGAGCAGCGCATCGTCGAGGCCGCCCGCCGCTGGCCCGACGCGCTGCGCGAGGCACTGGTGGCACAGCATGGCGAAACGCGCGGACTGGCCCTGTTCCGGCGCTGGGGCGAGGCTTTTCCGGCGGGATATCGCGAGCAGACCGACATCGCCGAGGCATTGGCGGACCTTGCGCGTCTGGACGCTCTGGGCGATGCCGACGCGCCCGGCATGCATCTGTTCGAATCCCACGCCGGGGCCGGTGCGCGCCTGCGTTTCAAGCTCTATCGCGCCGACGTGCCGGTGGAACTGTCGCGCAGCCTGCGCATGCTCGAACGCATGGGCGTGGTGGTCACCGACGAACAGCCCACCCAGTTGCTGCGGGCCGACGGCGCACGGGCCTGGATCCATGATTTCGGGCTGGACGTGCCGGCGGGTGTCGAGCCCGACGTCGAACGCCTGCGTCCACTCTTCGAGCAGGCCTTCCTGCGCGTGTGGCAGGGTGAGGCGGACAACGACGAGTTCAACCGCCTGACCCTGCTGGCGGCGCTCGACTGGCGCGAGGTCGCGGTATTGCGCGCCTGCGCGCGCTATCTGCGCCAGGCCAGCTTTCCGTTCAGTCAGGCCTACATCGAGCAGGCGCTGTCGGCGCATCCGCGCATTGCACGGGCGCTGGTGGCCTTGTTCGTGCGGCGTTTCGACCCGGCCGGCGGACTTGACCGGGAGACTGACTGCGAGCACATCGGCGCGCAGATCGAGCGCGAGCTGGAGTCGGTGCAGAGCCTCGACGAGGACCGCATCCTGCGCCAGTTCCTTGCGCTGATCCGCGCCATGCTGCGCACCAACTGGTTTGCGCGCGATGCGGCGGGCGCGCCACGCCCGGTGCTGTCCTTCAAGCTCGATCCGCAGGCCGTGCCGGGCCTGCCCGAGCCACGGCCGATGTTCGAGATCTTCGTCTCCTCGCCGCGCATCGAGGGCGTGCACCTGCGCGGCGGCAAGGTCGCGCGCGGCGGTCTGCGCTGGTCCGACCGCATGGAGGATTTCCGCACCGAGATCCTCGGGCTGGTGAAGGCGCAGATCGTCAAGAACGCGGTCATCGTGCCGGTCGGCTCAAAGGGCGGTTTCGTTGTGCGCCGTCCGCCACCGGAGGGCGGCCGCGAGGCCTTCCAGGCCGAGGGGCTGGCCTGCTA
>JAJLLM010000039.1:0-11334 GCA_033837965.1 Pseudazoarcus pumilus | reverse complement strand
GCAGGTTGCCGAACGCGTGATGGACTCCGGTGACATCGAGAAGGAGCGCGGCATCACCATCCTGTCGAAGAACTGCGCGATCCAGTACGGCGACACCCACATCAACATCGTCGACACCCCGGGCCACGCCGACTTCGGCGGTGAGGTCGAGCGTGTGCTGTCGATGGTCGACAGCGTGCTGCTGCTGGTCGATGCGCAGGAAGGCCCGATGCCGCAGACGCGCTTCGTGACGCGCAAGGCACTGGCACTGGGCCTCAAGCCCATCGTCGTGGTGAACAAGATCGACCGCCCGGGCGCACGTCCGGACTGGGTCATCGACCACACCTTCGACCTCTTCGACAAGCTCGGCGCCACCGAAGAGCAGCTCGACTTCCCGGTTATCTACGCCTCCGGCCTGAACGGCTTCGCGATGGAGAAGATTGACGACCCGCGCACCGACATGCGTCCGCTGTTCGAGGCCATCCTGAAGTACGTGCCGGCGCCGGAAGTCGATGCCGACGGCCCGCTGCAGCTGCAGATCTGCTCGCTCGACTACTCCACCTACATGGGCCAGCTCGGCATCGGCCGCATTAAGCGCGGCCGCATCCGCCCCAACCAGGAAGTGGTCGTGATGTACGGCGACGAGAACCGCGGCAAGGGCAAGGTCAGCCAGATCCTGACCTTCAAGGGGCTGGAGCGCTCCCCTGCCGAGTCCGCCGAGGCCGGTGACATCGTGCTGGTGGCCGGTATCGAGCAGGTCAACATCGGCGTGACCCTGTGCGACCCGGAAAAACTCGAAGGCATGAAGCCGATCGCCGTCGACGAGCCGACGCTGACCATGAACTTCATGGTCAACACCTCTCCCCTCGCCGGTCGCGAAGGCAAGTTCGTGACCAGCCGCCAGATCCGCGAGCGTCTGGAAAAGGAGCTGCTCAAGAACGTCGCTCTGCGCGTCACCTACACCGGCGATTCGGACGTCTTCGAAGTGTCCGGTCGTGGCGAACTGCACCTCACCATCCTGCTCGAGAACATGCGTCGTGAAGGCTACGAGCTGGCCGTCGGCCGCCCGCGCGTGGTGTTCAAGGAGATCGACGGCGTCAAGTGCGAGCCGTACGAGATGCTCACCGTTGACGTCGAGGAAGATCACCAGGGTGGCGTCATGGAAGAACTGGGCCGCCGCCGTGGAGAACTGCAGGACATGCAGCCGGACGGCAAGGGCCGCGTGCGCCTCGAATACCGTATTCCGGCGCGCGGCCTGATCGGCTTCCAGGGCGAGTTCCTGACCATGACCCGCGGTACCGGTCTGGCCAGCCACGTGTTCGACGATTACGGCCCCATGGCCGGCGCCATGAGCGAACGCCGCAACGGCGTGCTGATCTCCCAGAACGACGGTGCAGCGGTGGCCTACGCGCTGTGGAACCTGCAGGACCGCGGCCGCATGTTCGTGAGCCCGGGTGAGGCGCTGTACGAAGGCATGATCATCGGCATCCACACCCGCGACAACGATCTGGTGGTCAACCCGATCAAGGGCAAGCAGCTCACCAACGTGCGTGCATCCGGTACGGACGAGGCCGTGCGCCTGGTGCCGCCGATCGCGCTGACGCTGGAGTCCGCCATCGAGTTCATCGCGGACGACGAGATCGTCGAGATCACGCCCAAGAACATCCGCCTGCGCAAGCGCCACCTCAAGGAGAGCGACCGCAAGCGCGCTTCCAAGGCCGACGCCTGAGAGCAGGTTCTGTCGCAATGAAAAATGGCGCCTTCCGGCGCCATTTTTTTCGGCTGCAGCTTCAGCCGCGTGTGGCGAGGTAGCCGGAAAACTCGTCCCTGACCTCGGGGTGGCGCAGGGCGAATTCCACCGTCGCCTTCAGATAGCCGATCTTCGAGCCGCAGTCGTAGCGCGTGCCGTCGAACTCGTAGGACAGCACCGCTTCCTCCTTGAGCAGCGCGGCGATGCCGTCGGTGAGCTGCAGTTCGCCGCCGGCACCCGGTTTGACCTTGCGGATGTGGTCGAAGATGCGCGGCGTCAGGATGTAGCGGCCGACCACGGCCTGGGTGCTCGGCGCGTCCTCTGCCTTGGGCTTCTCGACAATGCCCGATACGCGCATGACCTGCCCGTCCTTGCCTTCGGTGCTGACGATGCCGTACTGGCGCGTGTGCTCGCGCGGCACGTTCATGGTGCCCAGCACCGAGCAGCGATGGTAGTTGTACACCTCCACCATCTGCTGCATCACCGGCTTGCCGGCCGGGTTGTCGAGCAGGTCGTCGGCCAGCAGCACGGCAAAGGCTTCGTCGTCATCGATGACGTGCGAGGCACACAGCACGGCATGGCCCAGTCCGAGTGCTTCGGACTGACGGATGTAGATGCAGTTCACGTTGGCCGGCACCGTGCGGCGCACCAGATCGAGCAGCTCCTTCTTGCCGCGCGCTTCCAGTTCGGTTTCCAGCTCGTAGGCCTTGTCGAAGTGGTCCTCGATGGCGCGCTTGGTGCGGCCGGTGATGAAGATCAGGTCGGTGATGCCGGCGGCCACCGCCTCCTCCACCGCGTACTGGATCAGCGGCTTGTCGACGATGGGCAGCATCTCCTTGGGGCTGGCCTTGGTGGCGGGCAGAAAGCGCGTGCCCATGCCCGCGACGGGGAAAACGGCCTTGGTGATCTTCTTCATGATGCGTCCTTGCGGATTGGCGTTACGGGTTGCCGACGAGGGCGAGCAGGCCCGCCTCATCGAGCACGGATATGCCGAGTTCCTCGGCCTTGGAGAGTTTGGAGCCGGCATCTGCGCCGGCCACGACGTAATCGGTCTTGCGCGATACCGAGCCGACCACCTTGCCGCCGCGCAACTCGATCAGCGCCTTGGCATCATCCCGCGTCATGGTCGGCAGTGTACCGGTGAGTACGAAGGTCTTGCCGGACAGCGCACCGGTATCGGCCGAGTCAGCTGCGACACCGATCACGACACCGAGTCGGCTCAATTCTTCGAACAACTCGCCCGCGGCGTCGCTGCGGATGCGTTCGAGCACTGCCGCGGCGCGTTTCAGCGGCTGCCCTGTTTCGTCCCCCAGTCTGCCCGGCGTCCACTCCTGGGCAAGCAGGTCGGTGAGTTGCGGGTGGCACTCGGCAACCTTCTGTTCGCTGCCTTTGCCCAGACCGTCGGAGACGACTTCGATGCTGCCGTCCTCCTCGCTGACACGCAGCGGGCGCAAGGCGGCGAGCACGGCCTCGGCGCTGATCGAAGCCGGCGCGCGTTCCAGTTGCGGATTGCGGATGCCGCATTCCGGGTCGAGCAGCGCCGCGATGACCTCGCGGTTCTCCGCATCACGGAAAAAACGCTGCACGTTCAGTGCGGTCGCCAGGCCGATATCCGGGACCATCTGCAGGCTGGCCAGCGTGGCGCGCTGCAGCGCGTCGATCGAGCCGTAAAAGCGGGCCAGTTCCCGCGCCGAAGTCTCGCCGATGCCCGGAATGCCCAGGCCGAACACCAGCCGTTCGAGGGATACATCGCGGCTGTGCTGGATCGCCTCGAAGAGGTTCTGCGCAGACAGCTCGGCAAAGCCGTCCAGCGTCTGCAGCCGTTCCGGAGTGAGCGCATACAGGTCGGCCGGGCTCTTGACCCAGCCACGATCCACGAGTTGCTCGACGATCTTCTCGCCCAGCCCGTCGATATCCACCGCCCGACGGCCCGCAAAGTGCAGCAATGCCTGCTTGCGCTGCGCACTGCAGTGCAGGCCGCCCGAGCATTTGATGACGGCCTCGCCTTCGGTCGCCACGGTGGCCGAGCCGCACACCGGACAGCTCGGATAGCGCTCGATGATGTGGAAGCGCGCCAGCTCGCCCTTGCGCCGCTCCAGCACCGGCCCGACCACTTCGGGAATGACGTCCCCTGCCCTGCGCACGATCACCCAGTCGCCGACGCGTACGTCCTTGCGGTCGATCTCGCCCTGGTTGTGCAGCGTGGCATTGGTGACCGTCACGCCGCCGACGAACACCGGCGCCAGCCGCGCCACCGGCGTCAGCGCGCCAGTGCGCCCGACCTGCACCTCGATGTCGAGCAGCTCGGTCATCTCCTCCTGCGCCGGGTATTTGTGCGCCACCGCCCAGCGCGGCTCGCGGCTGACGAAGCCGAGTTCTTCCTGCAGGCCGAAGTCGTCGACCTTGTAGACCACACCGTCGATGTCATACGGCAGGCTGTCACGCAGACCGCCGATGCGGGCATGGAAGGCAATCAGGCCGTCCGCACCGTCCGATACCGCGCGGTGCTCGCACACCGGCAGGCCGAGCTCGGCGAGGCGTTCGAGCATGGCGGACTGTCCGTCGCCGAGGTCGATGCCGCGATGCTCGCCCACGCCGTAGGCAAAGAAAGACAGCGGGCGCTGCGCCGCGATGCGCGGGTCGAGTTGGCGCACCGCGCCGGCGGCGGTGTTGCGCGGGTTGATGAACTCCTTGCCGCCGGCTTCGCGCTGACGCGCGTTGAGGCGTTCGAAATCGTCGCGCCGCATGTAGATCTCGCCGCGTACTTCAAGCACTTCCGGTGCTGCACCCTGCAGCTTCAGCGGAATCTGGCGGATGGTGCGCACGTTGTGCGTCACGTCCTCGCCGGTGCTGCCGTCGCCGCGCGTTGCGGCGCATACCAGCACGCCGTGCTCGTAGCGCAGGTTGATGGCCAGACCGTCGAACTTCAGTTCCGCCAGATAGCGCACCGGCGGCTCGATCGGCAGCAGCTTGAGAGCATTGCGTACCCGCGTATCGAAGGCCCGTGCCCCGTTCTCGCTGATATCGGTTTCGGTACGGATCGACAGCATCGGCACTGCATGACGCACCGGCCTGAGTTCCGGCGCCGGGGCGCCACCCACCCGCTGCGTGGGCGAGTCGGGTGTGCGCAACTCGGGGTGCGCCTCCTCCAGCGCCTGCAACTCGCGGAAGGCGCGGTCGTACTCGACATCCGGCACGGCGGGAGCATCGAGCACGTAATAGGCGTGATTCCAGGCTTCGAGACGCTCTCGCAGTGCCCTGGCGCGCTCGACGGTGCTGCCGGTCATCGGGGCCGCGCTCAAGCCGAGAACAGACGTGCAGCCAGACTGCTGCCGGGGGGAATGCCGCCCTCTTCCATCTGCGCCTGGATGCGCTGGATCTGGCGGCGGATCACGGCGGCCTCATCGGCACCGAAGGGGGCGCGGTTGTCGTCGACGATCTCGCCGTCGAGCGATTCGGCCATGACTTCGGCAATGCGCATCATGGAGTCGAACACCGAGGCGCCGTCGGCCACCAGCGGCACATCGATGATGAAGGTCATGCCATGGGTGTGCAGGTCCGCCATGCTGCTGACGTCGAACAGCTCGGTCTCGTGATTGCTCAGCATGAACAGAGTGTGACCTTGCGCGTCGGTCGAATGGAAACTGCCGTCGTCGGCCAGATGCATGCCGCAGGACTCGGCCAGTGCCCGGATGCGCGCGCCGGGGAACGGCGCCCGCGGTGCCACCAGATTGATGCCGACCTGCACGTCCACGCTGGCACACAGCTGGTCGGTTTCGGCCGCATTCGAGAGCGCGACCGAACGTGCCGGGGCATTCGCCGGCACCGCCAGGAACTGGTCGGCCACGCGCTGTACGCCCTCGGTGAAGCTGCGGAACTCGTGCTCGCTGATGGCGCCGCGGCGATCCACCATCTGCAGGGCCACGCACAGCCAGTGGAAGTCGCCGGCACTGTGCGGCGTGAGCAGGTGCCAGTGGTTGTCGCCGTCGTCAAAGCCGTACCAGCGCACGGCCTTGGAGACGTCGCGCAGCTGCTCGCTCTGGGCGGACCAGAAGCGTGCGATGTCGAGTTGTTCTATGGCCTCGATGCACAGGATGCAGTCGACGCGCGGGTCGAGTTCGCGCGGAATCTGCGGCAAGGCGTGGCGGCCGGAGGGTTGTTCGTCGTCGCGCGGCTCGTCGGATGTGGGGCCGGCTTCGTCGAGTGCGATGTCGAAGTCGTCGTCGGCCTCGACAGTGTCGCCATCCAGACTGGGCTCAATGCGGCTGCGCGGTGCCGCGCCGAGCAGCACGTCGGGGTGATCGGAACGGAAGGTCGACTCCGCGAGCTTGCGGTGCTTGCGCTCCTGCCACTTGTTGTAGGCCAGAACGCCGACCACGGCGGCGATGCCAAGTGCGATCAGACCAATCTGCAGTTCGCTGTCCATCGTTGTTCCTGTTAGGGGTTCCGTTCGCAGACGGAACCGTCATTGCCTGTGGCGGTGTTGCCATGCGCGGAGCGCACGGGGCGATTCGGTAGCGTGCTTACATCATGCGGCGGCGGGCTCGGCCAGCC
This sequence comes from Pseudazoarcus pumilus, assembly GCA_033837965.1. Lineage (GTDB taxonomy): Bacteria > Pseudomonadota > Gammaproteobacteria > Burkholderiales > Rhodocyclaceae > Pseudazoarcus > Pseudazoarcus pumilus_A. The sequence continues at coordinate 5,051 of JAJLLM010000039.1, read as the reverse complement.
GCAGGGCCGCTTCCATGTCCACTTCCACGACGCGGGAGACGCCCTGCTCCTGCATCGTCACGCCGACCAGTTGTTCGGCGATTTCCATTGTGATCTTGCTGTGGCTGATGAAAACGAACTGCGTCTGCGACGACATGCGCCGAACCATGTTGCAGTAGCGCTCGGTGTTCGCATCGTCCAGTGGTGCATCCACTTCGTCAAGCATGCAGAACGGCGCCGGATTAAGCTGGAACATCGAAAACACCAGCGCGATGGCGGTGAGCGCCTTCTCGCCGCCGGACAGCAGGTGGATGGATGAATTCTTCTTGCCCGGCGGCTGCGCGACGATCTGGATGCCGGCATCGAGGATTTCCTCGCCGGTCATCACCAGCGCGGCCTGCCCGCCGCCGAAGAGCTGCGGGAAGAGTTCGCTGAAGTGACGGTTGACCGTGTCGTAGGTCTGGCGCAGTTGCTCGCGCGTTTCGCGGTCGATGCGGCGGATGGCATCTTCCAGCGTGCCGATGGCCTCGGTGAGGTCGTCGTTTTGCGCATCGAGATAGCCGCGACGCTCTTCGGCACTGGTGACTTCGTCCAGTGCGGCGAGGTTGACCGGGCCGAGTTCCTCGATGTCACGCGCCAGCCGCGCGACTTCACGGGTGAGCGTGGTTTCACGCAGATCATCGCTGAGCAGCGGCTGCAGTGCGGGGATGTCGGCATGGGCTTCGGCCAGGCGCTCTTCGAATTGCGCCCCGGCGAGCGAGGCCGCCTGAACGGCCAGTCGCAATTCGCCGATCCGCTCGCGCAGCGGTGCCGCGGCGTGCTCGCAGGAGAGCCGTGACTCCTCCGTCTCGCGCAGGCACGCAGTGGCGTCCTCCTGGGCGTCGCGGCAGGCCGCCAACTCGGCCTCACGGCTGCTGCGCAGCGTCAGTGCTTCCTGCAGGGCAGCTTCGGAGCGCGACACGTCGGTGGCGACCAGCGTGTCCTCGTGCGTGGAGGTTTCGGCGATGATGCGCGCAATCTGCTCGGCCGCCAGAGAGCCGCTGCGGCCGGCTTCCTCCAGCTTGGCGGCGCATTCGCGCAACGAGAACTGCGCTTCCTGCGCATCGCGCGCGGCGGACTGTTCCAGCACGCGCACTTCGCGCAATGCCTGCTCGCATCCGGCGAGCACTTCCTGCGCCGCAGACAGGCGCTGCTGCTGCATGCCGGCCAGCTCCGCGCAGCGGGCGTGTTCGGCGGCTGCGCGCGTTGCATGCTCCTGTTCGGTCTCGGCCTGACGGCTCAGGTCGGCAAGGTCACGTTCAATCTGTGTGCGGCGCTCGCTCGCGCGCTCGCCGGCCTGTACCAGCTTGAGCAGTTCGACCTGGGCCGCATGCAGTTGCTGTTGCAGGGCCTGTGCGTCGCGGCGCGCGGTGTTCAGGCTGTCCTGCAATTCGGCAGCCCGCTGCTCGCTGTCCGCCACGGCGTCGTGCGCGGCGTCGGCCTGTTGCTGCAGGGTTTCGAGTTGCGCATCCAGCGCATCGATTTCACGTTGGCGCTCGATCACGCCGTGCGTGCGATCGTCGGGGGCATGATGACTCAGCGTGTTGCGGGTGAGGCAACGACCCTGCGGGTCGACCAGCGTGCAGCCGGGCGGGAGTTCGGCGCGGCGGCTGAGCCACGGGGCCAGCGAGTCCACCGCGCCGACCCCGCTGAGCCAGCCGGACAGCAAGGCTGCCACCGCCGGATCGCTGCTGCGTGCGATGTCGCTGAAGCTGCGCACCCCGGCGTCCGGGCTTCCAGCTGCGACCGCAACTGCATTGTCGGAGAACGCCAGCGTCAGCGAGGCCGGGGGCTGATCGCCCAGCATGGCGGCGGCGTGTTCGGGAGCTGCGCCGGTAAGTGCGGCGAAGCGTTCGCCCAGCACCGCCTCGACCGCCTGCTCCCAGCCGGGTTCGACCTGGATGTGGCGCCAGAGCGGCGTCAGGCTGGCAAGGCCATGCTGCGCCAGCCAGTCGCCGAGCTTGCCGCTGCTCTGCACGCGCGCCTGCAACTGGGCCAGCGCCTCGCGTCGGGCACGCTGTTCGGTGAGGGCGCGACGGGCGCCCTGCTCGTGCGCAATCGCATCCTTCAGGGCTGCCTGGGCATCGGGCCAGCGCGCCTGATGGTCGGCGACCGCCTGCTGCAGATCGACCAGCGCCTGTTCGAGTTCGGCCACGCGGGCTTCGTCGCGTGCAATCGTCTCGGCGTCCGGCCCGGCGATGCCTGCGGCCTCCTGCTCCAGCCGGCTGCGCCGCTGGGTCAAGGTCTCCAGCGCACGCAGCGCGCTGGCACGGTGAGTTTCCTCCACGCGCAGTTTCTGCTCGGTGGCGGCCAGCTCGCGGCGGGCTTCGGCCACAGCGGCATCGGCTGCGCGGCGCTCGGCCTCCACCGCCGGCAGTCGCTCGGCAATCTCGGCATGCCGCGCCGCGGCGTGCTCGGCACGCAACTCGGCGTTGTCACGCAGGGTTTGCCAGCGCTTGTCCTCTGCGACCGCGGCGGCTTCGCGCGCCTGCCAGTCCGCCAGTGAGGCGGCCAGTTCGCTCAAGCGCTGCTGCAGGCGTTGGCGGGTGTCGTTGAGGTGGCGCAGTTCGCTGTCGAGGCGACTGGCTTCTGCAGAGGCCGCAAACAGGGCCGCCTGTGCTTCCTGTGTGGCTTCGCTGCGTTGCTGATGCGCTTCGCGGGCGGCTTCGACGGCCGCTTCCAGTTCGCCCAGCCGGGCGCTGTCCGCTTCCAGTCGCGAGGAAGTGGCGGCGAGTTCCTGCTCCATGCGTTGCTGCTCATTGCGCGCTTGGGTCAGCTTGAGCAGCCACAGCAGTTGCTGGCGCTGCTCATGCGCGGCATGCAGTTCGCGGTAGCGGCCGGCTACGCGCGCCTGCTCGCGCAGATGCTCGATGCGCTCGGCCAGCTCGCCGCGGATGTCCTCCAGGCGTGCGAGGTTGTCCCGCGCATCGGACAGGCGTCCCTCGGTTTCCTTGCGGCGTTCGCGGTACTTGGTGACACCGGCGGCTTCTTCGAGGAAGCCGCGGATGTCCTCCGGGCGGGCCTCGATGATGCGCGAGATCATGCCCTGCTCGATGATGGCGTAGGCACGCGGGCCCAGGCCGGTGCCGAGGAACAGGTCGATGACGTCCTTGCGGCGCACCTGGGTGTTGTTGATGTGGTAGCTGGATTCGCCGCTGCGGTCGAGCACGCGTTTGACGGAGATTTCCGCATAGCGCGACCACTGCCCCATGGCGCGGCCTTCGGCGTTGTCGAAGACCAGCTCGACCGAGGCGCGTTGCACCGGCTTGCGTGTGGTCGAGCCGTTGAAGATGACGTCGTGCATGGACTCGCCACGCAGCGCACTGGCGCGCATCTCGCCGAGCACCCAGCGCACGGCGTCGATGATGTTGGATTTGCCGCAGCCGTTGGGGCCCACCACGCCGACCAGATTGCCCGGCGTGAGCACCGTGGTCGGGTCAACAAAGGTCTTGAAGCCGGCGAGTTTGAGCTTGGCGAGTCGCACGTTTTCGGCTGCTGGAGCGGGGTCCGGGATGGCGGGCCATGATACCATTGCGCGCCTGTCGTGCCTGTCCGGCATCCCCTCTCGAAATGCTTCTGCCATTGCCGTGAATCCGAATCTGCAACGTCTCCACCCCTACCCGTTTGAAAAGCTGCGCGAACTGCTCGAGGGGGTGACGCCGCCGGCCGGACTTGCGCCCATCCGCCTGTCCATCGGCGAGCCGCGTCACGCTACGCCGGCTTTCATCAAGCGGACGCTGGCCGACAACCTCGACGGTCTGGCGACCTACCCGACCACGCAGGGCACGGATGTGCTGCGTGGCGCGATCGCGGCGTGGATGGGGCGTCGTTACGGCCTGAACGGCATCGACCCGGCGACCCAGGTGCTGCCGGTCACCGGCACGCGCGAGGCCTTGTTTGCCTTCGCACAGTGCGTGATCGACGGCAGCCGTGCCGGTGCAAAGGTGCTGGCACCGAATCCGTTCTATCAGATCTACGAAGGTGCAGCCCTGCTGGCCGGCGCCGAAGCGCTGTTCGTCAACAACCGTCCTGAGAACGGTTTTGCTTCCGACTTTGCCGAGGTGCCGGAGAGCGTTTGGCGTGACGTGCAGCTGGTGTACGTCTGCTCCCCCGGCAATCCGACCGGTCGCGTGATGACGGTGGCCGAATGGGCCGAGCTGTTCGAGCTGTCGGATCGCTACGGCTTTGTGATCGCCTCGGACGAGTGTTACTCCGAGATCTATTTCGACGACGCCGACAAGCCGGTCGGCGCGCTGCAGGCGGCGGCGCAGCTCGGCCGCAGCGACTTCCGCAACATCGTGATGTTCTCCAGCCTGTCCAAGCGCTCCAACGTGCCGGGCCTGCGCTCGGGCTTCGTGGCGGGTGATGCGGCGCTGGTGCGTGCTTTTCACGCCTACCGCACCTATCACGGCTGCGCCATGAGCCCCGCGGTTCAGGCCGCATCCGTCGCGGCCTGGAACGACGAGGCGCATGTCGAGGAGAACCGGCGTCTGTACCGCGAGAAGTTCGCCGCCGTCACGCCCATCCTCACGCCGTATCTGGATGTGCAGGTGCCGGACGCGGGCTTTTACCTCTGGGCCGACGTGCGCCGAAGCGGGCTGTCGGACACCGAGTTCGCCCGTCGGCTGGTCGCCGAATATAATGTGACGGTCCTGCCGGGCAGCTTTCTTGCCCGCGAATCCGGTGGCATCAACCCTGGCGCGGGCTTCATCCGCATCGCGCTGGTGGCCGAACCCGCCGAATGTATCGAAGGCGCGGAGCGCATCGCCGCCCTGTGCCGTTCCCTCTAAAACCAGAAAAACGGAAATCCCCGACTCATGTCCGCTCTGCAGAAGATCATCGACGACGCCTTCGAGGCGCGCGCTTCCCTCTCCCCCTCCTCCGCCCCCGCTGAAGTCCGCAATGCCGTGGCTGAAGTGCTGGCCGGGCTCGATGCCGGCACGCTGCGCGTGGCCGAGAAGATCGACGGCAATTGGGTGGTGAACCAGTGGGTCAAGAAGGCGGTGCTGATCTCCTTCCGCCTGGCCGACAAC
>JAJLLM010000038.1:0-16079 GCA_033837965.1 Pseudazoarcus pumilus | reverse complement strand
TGCGCTACGGCCACCGCGCGGCCGAATATGGCGATCTCGACGACATGTACCGCAAGACCCGTGCAGAAGGCTTCGGCGACGAGGTCAAACGCCGCATCCTGGTCGGCGCCTACGTGCTGTCGCACGGCTATTACGACGCCTATTACCTGAAGGCGCAGAAGCTGCGCCGCCTGATCGCCAATGACTTTGCCGCGGCCTTCGAGGCCTGCGACGTCATCGCCGGCCCGGTCAGCCCCACCACCGCGTGGAAGATCGGCGAGAAGACCGACGACCCGGTGCAGATGTATCTGTCCGACATCTACACGCTGGCCGTAAACCTCGCCGGCCTGCCCGGCATGTCGCTGCCCGCAGGCTTCGGCGCCGGCGATCTGCCGGTCGGCCTGCAGCTGATCGGCAACCATTTCGACGAAGCCCGCCTGCTCAACGTGGCGCACCGCTACCAGCAGGTCACCGACTGGCATCAGCGCCGCCCGGCGCTGGCCGAATGAACGAGTCGCACGCCATGAGCCGTACTGATTGGGAAGTGGTCATCGGACTGGAAGTCCATGCCCAGCTCACCACCGCCTCCAAGATCTTCTCCGGTGCCTCGACCGCCTTCGGCGCCGAGCCCAACCGTCAGGCCAGCGCGGTCGACATCGCGCTGCCCGGTGTGCTGCCGGTCCTGAACCGCGGCGCCGTCGAGCGCGCCATCCGCTTCGGCCTGGCCATCGGCGCGCACGTGGCACCGAAGAGCGTGTTCGCGCGCAAGAACTACTTCTACCCGGATCTTCCCAAGGGCTACCAGATCAGCCAGATGGAGCTGCCGGTGGTGCAGGGTGGTGCCATCACCATCCGCGTCGGCGAAGGTGAAAAGGCCTACGAGAAGGTCGTGACGCTGACCCGCGCACACCTCGAGGAAGACGCCGGCAAGAGCCTGCATGAAGACTTCCACGGCATGAGCGGCATCGATCTGAACCGCGCCGGCACGCCGCTGCTGGAGATCGTGTCCGAGCCCGACATGCGCTCCTCGGCGGAGGCCGTGGCCTACGCCCGCGCGCTGCACGCGCTGGTGCGCTGGATCGAGATCTGCGACGGCAACATGCAGGAAGGCTCCTTCCGCTGCGACGCCAACGTATCGGTGCGCCGCCCCGGCGGCCCGCTCGGCACGCGGCGCGAGATCAAGAACCTGAACTCCTTCCGCTTCCTGCAGCAGGCCATCGACTTCGAAGTGCAGTGGCAGATCGACACGCTGGAAGACGGCGGCCACATCCAGCAGGCCACCGTGCTGTTCGACCCCGATACCGGCGAGACGCGCGTCATGCGCACCAAGGAAGACGCGCACGACTACCGCTACTTCCCCGACCCCGACCTGCTGCCGCTGCTGATCTCGCAGCAGTGGATGGACGAAGTCGGCGCGGCCATGCCGGAACTGCCGGAAGCCATGAAGGCGCGCTTCATCAGCGAATTCGGCCTGTCGGCCTACGACGCCGCCACGCTGACCGCCTCACGTGAGGTCGCGGCCTACTTCCAGGCCGTAGTGGACGCCGCCGGCAGCGCCAACGCCAAGACCTGCGCCAACTGGGTCATGGGTGATCTGGCCGCGCGCCTCAACAAGGCCGATCTGGACATTACCGAGTCGCCGGTATCCGCCGCGCAACTGGCCGGCCTGGTGCAGCGCATCGCCGACAACACAATCTCTAACAGCATCGGCAAGAAGGTCTTCGATACGCTGTGGAGCGGCGAGGGGGCTTCCGCCGACGCGATCATCGAAGCGCAGGGACTCAAGCAGGTCACCGACTCCGGCGCCATCGAAGCCATCGTCGACGAAGTGCTCGCCGCCAACCAGAAATCCGTCGAGGAATTCCGCGCCGGCAAGGACAAGGCCTTCAATGCGCTGGTCGGCCAGGTCATGAAGGCTAGCCGCGGCAAGGCCAACCCGGCCCAGGTCAATGACATCCTGAGGCGCAAGCTCGGCGCCTGAAAGGGGGATCCGCCATGCAACGCACGCTCGCCCTGATGCTGTTCGCCACCGCACTGCCCGCGCTGGCCAACCCCATCCCGCCCAACATGCCCAAGCCGGAAGCCGGGCTGTGGGAGATGAAGACCACGGTCGCCGAAATGGGCGGCATGGCGATGACCTTCGAGAGCTGCATGGGCGGCAGCGTCGAGGAGTTGCTCGCGCGGCCCGAGGTCGAGAACGCCGACTGCAAGGACATGAAGGTCGACTACTCGGCCAATCGCATGACTGCCCGCGCCACCTGCACCATCGAAGGTTCGCGCGCAGTGATCGTGTCCGAGTTCACCGGCGACTTCCGCCGCGGCTACCGCGGCCAGGTGCGCTCCACCTACACCCCGCCGCTGCACGGCATGCAGCAGACCACCGCCAACGTCGAGGGCCGCTGGGTGGCACCGGCCTGCCTGCCCGGCCAGAAACCGGGCGATTCGCGCATGAAGGGCGGCATGAACATCCCGGGCGTCGGCAACATCGACCTCGACGCGCTGATGAAGAACATGCCGGGTGCTGCTCGCTGAAGCGGCACTGCCCGGAGTTTGCGTCAGGTCAATAATCACTCTCTAATTTAAGTGCATTCTGATGCGGTCGCTCACGACCGCGTGCCGCGCTGCGGCGGGAGAATGCATGCCCTCACTCATCGATCTTGTCGAAGCCGTCGGCGACCAGTACGCACTGGTGACCGGCGGCATCGTCATCGGCGCCCTGTTCGGCTTCTTCGCGCAACGCTCGCGCTTCTGTCTGCGCGCCGCCGTCATCGAGGTCGCGCGCCTGCAGTTCGGCAGCAAGCTGGCCGTCTGGCTGTTCGCGTTCTCGGCAGCGGTCGTCGCCACCCAGCTGCTGGCGCTGAACGGACAGTTCGACACCGCCAACGTACGTCAGCTTGCCAGCCGCGGCAGTCTGTCCGGTGCGCTCATCGGCGGGCTGATGTTCGGCGCCGGCATGATCCTGGCGCGCGGATGCTCCAGCCGCCTGCTGGTGCTGGCCGCCAACGGCAACCTGCGCGCGCTGCTGTCGGGCCTGATCTTCGCGGTCACGGCGCAGGCCTCGATGCACGGCATCCTCGCCCCTGCGCGCGAAGCACTGGGCAATCTGTGGACCATTGACGGCGGCCAGGCACGCGACCTGCTGGCACTCACCGGCATGGGCAACGACGGCGGACTGCTCTTCGGCCTGGTGTGGCTGGCTGCCGGCGTGTTCTTCGCCCTGCGGGCACGCACCCCGTTGTGGGGCTGGATCGGCGGCATCGGATGCGGCGTGATGGTGGCGGCCGCCTGGTGGTTCAACTTCACGCTGGCCCAGATCAGCTTCGAACCCACGGCCATCAAGAGTCTGTCCTTCACCGGCCCTGCAGCCGACATGCTGATGCTAGTGCTGACGCCGGCTGGCCAGGTGCTCAACTTTGATCACGGCATGGTGCCGGGCGTGTTTCTGGGGTCATTCATCGCAGCGCTGCTCGCCCGCGAACTCAAGCTCGAAGGCTTTCAGGGAGGCGCTGCCATGCGCCGCTACATCGCCGGCGCGCTGCTGATGGGCTTCGGTGGCATGCTGGCAGGCGGCTGCGCGGTGGGCGCCGGCGTATCCGGTGCAGCGGTGTTTGCCGTGACGGCGTGGGTCACGCTGTGCGGCATGTGGGCCGGCGCGGCACTGACCGACTGGCTGGTGGACCGGCGTGGAGCGCAAGCCGAGACGCCCTCCACCTATCCCGCGCACCCCTGAGCAGCCACGCCGACGCCCTATAATCGGGGCTCCAAACCACCGGATCGTTGACCATGTGCCAGTTGCTCGGCATGAACTGCAATGTCCCGACCGACATCTGCTTTTCCTTCACAGGCTTCCGCGCGCGCGGGGGGCTGACCGACCATCATCGCGACGGCTGGGGCATTGCCTTCTTCGAGGGTCGCGGCGTACGTGTCTTCCTCGACCCGCAGCCGAGCGTGGATTCGCCCGTAGCGGAGCTGGTGCATCAGTATCCGATCCGCTCCCTCAATGTCATCTCGCACATCCGCAAGGCCACCCAGGGCGAGATCCGGCTCGACAACACCCACCCTTTCCAGCGCGAGCTGTGGGGGCAGTACTGGATCTTCGCCCACAACGGCAATCTGCTCGATTACGCCCCGCAGCTGGGAGGACGCTTCCTGCCTGTCGGCACGACGGACTCCGAGCGCGCTTTCTGCCACATCCTGCAGACCCTGGCCGAGCGCTTTCCGGACGGCCCGCCGGACGCACACACCCTGCATGCCACGCTGCGCGAGCTGGCCATCACCATCGGCCGCCACGGCGAATTCAACTTTCTGCTGTCCAACGGCGAGCGACTGTTCACCCACTGTTCGAGCCGGCTGGCCTACGTGATCCGGCAGGCACCTTTTCCCACGGCGCACCTGTCCGACGAGGACGTCAGCGTGGATTTCAATCATGTCACCCGGCCCGATGACCGCGTGGCGGTGATTGCCACCCAGCCACTGACCGACAACGAGACCTGGACGCTGATCCCGCCCGGCACGCTGATGGCGTTCGCACACGGCGCGCCGGAAGACCTGGGAGAAATGCACACCGTGGCACACACCGGCTGAACGGGCAGGCGCCGGGCTGTCGCTATAATCCCCTCATCATTCCGGCTGGCAGCATCATGACCTGTGCTCTCTGCAAACCCGGCCCCGAGCGCATCCTCTGGCAGGATGCAGTGTGCCGCGTGATTGCCGTCTCCGAGGCGGATTATCCGGGCTTCTGCCGGGTCATCTGGCACGCCCACGTCGCGGAGATGAGCGACCTGCCGCCGGCACAGCGCGATCATCTGATGGACGTGGTATTCGCCACCGAACGTGTGCTGCGCGAGCTGCTGCAGCCCGACAAGATCAATCTCGCGAGCTTCGGCAACGTGGTGCCGCACCTGCATTGGCACGTGATCCCGCGCTACCGCGATGATCGCCATTTCCCCCAGCCGGTGTGGGCGGCCGCAGAGCGCGAAGCCTCGCAGCGCAACGCAGTGGACGACGCCGTGCTGGCTTCCGCGCTGGCACGCGAGCTTGCCCGTCACCCGTCTCGGAGCACGCGATGAGTTACCCGACCGCAGCCGATTGCCTGGTCGCGCTGCGCGACCTGAGCGGCAAGGACCCCACCACGCTGCGTGACGAGCTCGATGCGATGCTCGACGCCGTACTCAACGCGATCCCGCCTTCGCGCCGCCACCTGGACGTGCTGGAAACCCTGCGCGAGCCGCTCTCGCGTGCGCTCGGCACGCTGTCGCTGCGCTATTCGGGCCAGCCGGTCGCGCCGGACGCGCCGGAGAACGACACCCTGCTCAAGGTCAGCTCGACCTGGGGAAAGATGGCTGACGCCTATTCGGTCATTGCCCAGGACACCGCCCTGGGCAATTCGGAAACCACTCTCAGCCTGCTGGCGCAGCGGCGTACCGACTGCCTCGGTCGGGCAGTTCTCGAATACATGCGGGCCCGCAGGGTGATCGCACCCGGCCTGTGGGCAGCGCTGCATGACAGCCTCACCGACGCCGAAGCACGCGGTTTGGCCTATACCCGCGCGCCCGACCCGCTCAATCCGTGGCAGGCGCAGAGCGCGGCAGAGGCGCACACCACGCTGCTGCTGGTCGACCTCTCGGCGCCGTTCAGCCGCTCGCCGCGCGAGTTCGGCCAGATCTGGCAGTGCGCCCGGCACTTCGCCCCGTACTGCCGATTGCTCCCCGCCGACAGCGACGCCGACGACGGCCGTCGCGCCGCCTACGGACTCGACCTGCAGGGCGATCACGGCCTGCGCCCGATCGCGACGCTGAGCCGGCTCGACGGCATCCGCCGCTTCGACAGTTCGCAGCTGGCAGATCAGTTCCGCGCCGTCACCACACGGGTACGCAAGGAACAGAGCGTAGCGGAGCTGCAACTCGATGCCTCGGTCGAGCCGGAGGAGGCCGTGCGCCTGCTGCTGTCGCTCTACCGGCCATGGGCGCGCGGCTCGGTGGGGCGACGGTTCACGCGTCGCCCGGGCAGCGGCACGGTAGACCTGACCGGCGACTGGAAAGCCATCATCCTGTACGTCGGCGGCAAGCCCTTCACCCAGCCCAGCATGCTCAGCGCCGCACGCAGCGTGCGCAGCGACATGCGCCTGCTCACGCTGGGCGAGCGCGTCACCGACATCGCCGAGGAACAACCCGACGTGGCCCAGCGCGCCGCCGAGCATCGCGGCTACATCTGCACCCAGTGGGACATTCTCGATCAGTCGCTCGGCGGCTTCCGGCTGCGTCGCAGCAGCAGCGCCGAACGGATCGCCCATCGCGAACTGATCGCACTGCGCCCGAGCGACGCCAAGGCCTTCATGCTCGGCACCGTAAGCTGGGTGATGTATCGTGAGGATGGAACCCTGGAGGCAGGCATCCAGCTGCTCGAAGGCGTGCCGAAGGTGGTCGCGGCGCGTTCGGTGGGGCTCGGCAAGGGCCAGTACGACGTGAGCTTCCAGCCGGCCTTCCTGCTCTCGGAAACGCCGGCCATCAAGTCACCGGCCACGCTGGTACTGCCGGCTGGCTATTTCCAGCCCTTCCGGGTCATCGAGATGTTTGACGAGGACCTGTCCGGGCTGCGCCTGCTGGAGCTGGTCAACCGCGGCGCCGACTTCGATCAGGCCACTTTCGAGACGGTCAGCGTCGCCGCGTGAGACGCTGATCCGGAAAGCGCACGGCAAAGCGGCTGCCCTTGCCCGGCGCGCTCTCGATATGCAGCTCGCCACCGTGGCGTGACACGATGTGCTTGACGATGGCGAGCCCCAGCCCGGTGCCGCCGGTTTCGCGAGAGCGGCCCTTGTCCACCCGGAAGAAGCGCTCGGTGAGGCGGGAGATGTGTTTCGGGTCGATGCCGATGCCGTTGTCGGCCACGGAAAATTCTCCATAGCCCATGCCACGGCGCCAGCCGATCACGATGCGCCCGCCGGCCGGGGTGTAACGCACCGCATTGCTGGCCAGGTTGGCAAAGGCGGAATGCAGTTCCTTCTGGCTGCCGAGCGCGATATCGCCGTCGTCCCGCTCATCGAGTTCGAGTTCGATACGGTGCTTGCCTGCCGACAGCACGCTGGCCTCCTGCGTGATGCCGCGCACCAGCGCGCAGACATCGACACGCTCCTCGATCGGTGCCGGCGCATCGGTCTCCAGCGCGGACAGTGTCAGCAGGTCCTCGATCAGACGCTGCATGCGCGTGCTCTGGTCGAGCGCCATCTGCAGGAAGCGCTCGATGTCGGCGCGTTCCAGATCATCCAGACCGTCGTGCACCGTTTCGAGAAAGCCACCGACAACCGTCAGCGGCGTGCGCAACTCGTGGGAGACGTTGGCGATGAAGTCCTGCCGCATGGTCTCGAGCTTCTCGAGCTGGGTGATGTCGCGCGAGATGAGCATCTTCTGCCCCCCGCCGAACGGCACGATCTGCACCTGCAGACGCATGCCGGGCTTGCGCGGAGACTGGATCAGCAACGGCTCCTCGCGCACCTCCGCTTCCATGTAGCCGACCAGCTCCGGCACCCGCACGATGCCGACCAGCGGCACGCCGACGTCCTGATCCTGTGACAGCCCGAGATGCTGCTCCGCCCTGCGGTTCAACCATTCGATGGAATCGCTCGCCGAGAGATACACGATGCCGTCCGGCATGGCCTCGCTCGCAGCACGAAAGCGCTCCAGCGTGGCGGTGTGGCGCACACGCTCCTCACGGCCGTCGCGCGCGCGGCATTCCAGTTCATGAAAGACCGGGCGCCAGGCACCATGTCCTTCCGGCGCCGGTGCGTCGTCGCGGCGACGCGCCCATTGTGCGAGGCGTTGCAGGTTGCTCAGGTGGTGATCGAGCAGTCCGAGCAGGACGAGAATGAACAGGCCGATGCCGAACCACATGCCATAGGCGTAGCCGACGAGCACCGACACCAGCGCACAGGCCGCGACGAAGATCAGCGATCCGGTCCAGATCTTGTACATGAACACCCGGAAATGAAGGACGGGCACGCGCTTGCGTGCCCGCCGATTATTGCATGCCGGCCGCTCAGGCTGCGGCGTCGATACGGGTCGAGAAACGGTAGCCGCTGCCCCGCACGGTCTGGATGAGCTGGTCGTGCGAGGTCGGCTCCAGCGCCGAGCGCAGGCGGCGGATATGTACGTCCACCGTACGCTCCTCGACGAAGACGTGATCTCCCCAAACCTGGTCAAGCAACTGCGTGCGCGAATGCACGCGTTCCGGGTGGGTCATCAGGAAATGCAGCAGGCGGAACTCGGTGGGCCCCAGCGCCAGGCCCTGATCCCCGGCGGTGACACGGTGCGCAATCGGATCCAGCCGCAAGCCGCCCAGTTCGACCGGGTCATCGGTCGACTGCGGCGCGCGGCGGCGCAGCACGGCCTTGATGCGCGCCACCAATTCGCGTGGCGAAAACGGCTTGGTGATGTAGTCATCTGCGCCGGTTTCCAGCCCGGTCACCTTGTCGGCTTCCTCGCCTCGCGCAGTCAGCATGATGATCGGCGTGGTGCGCGTGCGCTCATCGGCACGCAGGCGTTTCGCCAGTTCGACACCCGACATGCCGGGCAGCATCCAGTCGAGCAGGATCAGATCGGGCAGGGCCTCACGCACCAGCCGCTGCGCGGCCTCAGCGTCCGCCACACGGATGACGTTGTGACCGGCGCGGGTCAGATTGACGGCGATGAGTTCCTGGATCGCCGGTTCGTCCTCGACCAGCAGGATGTTTGCAGCCATGGTTTGCTCCATTTGTTCTGGCGCAGTCTATTGCAGAACCTTGACGCTTTTGTGACAGGTCACGCAAGTCTTCCGGACACCGGCTTCGGGTATGATTGGACGTTACCCACAGCAGCAGACGAGGCCCATCATGGCCGGACTCGACACCCGCACCCCGACCCCCACCAGCATCACCGTTCAACGCCAGTCCAGGATCCTGCAGATCAGTTTCGACGACGGCGCAAGCTTCCAGCTGCCGTTCGAATATCTGCGCGTGTACTCGCCATCGGCCGAGGTGCGCGGGCATGGTCCGGGACAGGAAGTACTGCAGGTCGGCAAGCGCATGGTCGACATCGTCGCCGTGGACCCGGTCGGCAACTACGCCATCCGGCCGCGCTTTGACGACGGACACGACAGCGGCCTGTATTCCTGGGACTACCTGTATGACCTGGGTGCCCGCCGGGACGAGCTTTGGCAGGCCTATCTCGACAAACTGGCCGCGCAGGGCGCCAGCCGGGATGACGGGGCCGCGCCCCGGGGCAGTTCGGGCGGAAGCTGTGGTTCCTCGGGCTGCGGTTCGGGCGGCTGCGGCTCGCACGGGCACTGAACATGAGCGACAAGCAGACCCACTTCGGCTTCCAGACGGTCGCTGAAGGCGAGAAGCGTCACAAGGTGGCGCAGGTGTTCTCATCGGTCGCACGACGCTACGACATCATGAACGACCTGATGTCGATGGGCCTGCACCGCCTCTGGAAGGCCTTTGCCATCCAGTTGTCGGGCGTGCGGGAAGGCTCTCGCGTTCTGGACGTCGCCGGCGGCACGGCCGATCTGTCACTGGCCTTCGCCAAACGGGTCGGGAAGAGCGGACAGGTCTGGCTCACCGACATCAACCACGCCATGCTGTCGGTCGGTCGTGATCGCGCGGTGGATCGCGGCGTGATGCTGCCGGTTTCGCAATGCGACGCCGAGAAGCTGCCCTTTCCGTCCAACCACTTCGATTGCGTCACGGTGGCCTTCGGGCTGCGCAACATGACGCACAAGGACATCGCACTGGCCGAAATGACCCGCGTACTGCGGCCGGGCGGGCGCCTGCTGGTGCTGGAATTCTCCAAGGTGTGGAAGCCGCTGGCACCCGCCTACGATTTCTACTCTTTCAAGATCCTGCCGTGGATGGGAGAACGCGTCGCACAGGATGCCGACAGCTATCGCTATCTCGCCGAATCCATCCGCATGCACCCCGGCCAGCAGGAACTGAAGTCCATGATGGAACAAGCCGGCCTGTCGCGGGTCGACTACTTCAACATGACGGGCGGCGTGGTCGCGCTGCACCGCGGTTTCAAGCTTTAAGGAGGACACGCCCCCCGGGGCGTGCCGATCAGGCCGGCGCAGACCGGTGTTCATCGAGGAGCATGGCATCACATGAAGCATCTTTTCATCACGCTGGTCGCAGCAGTGTTCACCTTCGGCATGATGGTTCCCGAAGCCGAGGCACGGCGCTTCGGCGGCGGCAGCAGTTTCGGCATGCAGCGTCAGATCACCCCGCCGCAGGCTCCGCGTCCGGCCGCGACGGCTCCGGCCGGTCAGACCACACAGGGCGCCGCCGCACCGGCGCGCTCGTCCTGGATGGGCCCGGTGGCCGGCCTCGCCGCCGGTCTGGGTCTGGCGGCGCTGTTTTCCCACCTGGGGCTGGGTGAGGAATTCGCCTCCTTCTTCCTGATCGCGCTGATGGTGTTCGCCGGCATCATGCTGTTCCGCATGCTGTCGCGCCGCGCCATGGCCGGTGCCGACAACAGCCGGCCCATGCAGTACGCCGGCCACGCACCAGGCGCATTCGGGGGCAACGCACCGGCATCGATGAACGAGATCGGCTCGTGCACAGCCACTCCCGCTGACGATCTGCGCTCGCAGCTCGACGAGGAGTCCTTCCTGCGTCAGGCCAAACTGAGTTTCATCCGCCTGCAGGCGGCGCACGACCGCGGTGACCACGAGGACATCCGCAGCTTCACCACGCCGGAGGTCTTCGCCGAGATCTGCATGCAGCTCAACGAACACCCGCCGGTCGCCGGGCAGCAGACCGATGTGGTCGAGCTCGATGCGGAAGTGCTGGAGGTGCTTGATGACGGCAGTCGCTACATCGTCAGCGTGCGCTTCAAAGGCCTCATCCGTGAGGAGGCCGACGCCGCTCCGGCTGCCTTTGACGAGATCTGGCATCTCGTCAAGAACGTGGCTGGCTCCGGCGGCTGGCTCGTGGCCGGCATCCAGCAGACCGCCTGATCCTGACGGTGATCAACGCCGCCACCCCCTTCGTCACGCAGGGCTTTGTGGCGGCCGTCAATCATGTGCTCGCACGCGCTCCCTGGGCGTGCGAGCGCCTTCAGCCTTTCAGTGCCCAGACCTTCCGCATCGACGCCTCTCCGCTGCGGATCGATGCCCTGATCGGTCCGGACGGCCTGCTCTCTCCGGCCACTCCGGACTCGATTCCCGACGTCACCCTGACCCTGCCCTTCAGTGAAGCACCCACGGTGCTCAACGGCGGGATGGAGCGTCTGATGAACCGCGTGCGGATTTCCGGCAATGCAGAGTTTGCTGAGGCGCTTGGTTTCGTCTTCCGCAATCTGTCGTGGGATGTCGAAGAGGATCTTTCGCGCGTGATCGGCGACATTCCGGCACATCGCATCGTCACCGGGGCGCGGGCCTTCGGTGAGGCGCGCGCGCGTAGTTTCGAAGGGCTCAGCGCCAACCTGGCAGAGTACCTGACCGAGGAAGGGCGCCTGATCACCCCTCGTGCAGAACTCGAAGCCTTCCGCGAGGAAGTACGCCAGTTGCGCGATGCCGCAGCACGACTCGACAAGCGCATCGAGAGGCTGCAGAGAAAGCGCTGAAACTCAGCGAAGGAAACAAAAAAGGCACCCGCATGCGGTTGCCTTTTTTACGGGTAAGTCAGGCGACTCAGTGACCGCGCTTCTTCATGCGCTGGATCGCGGCGATCTGCGCAATGGCTTCCATCAGCTCGGCCTGTGCCTTGGCGTAATCGACCTGTGCAGAGCGATTCTGCAGAGCCTCTTCGGCAAGACGCTTGGCTTCGAGCGCCTTGGCTTCATCCAGGTCCGAACCGCGGATGGCGGTGTCGGCCAGCACGGTCACCAGACCCGGCTGGACTTCAAGCAGACCGCCGGCAACGAAGATCAGCTCTTCGGCTTCCTGGTTCGGCAGCTTGACGCGCACCGCACCCGGACGGATGCGGGTCAGCAGCGGCATGTGACCCGGCAGGATGCCGAGTTCACCGGCTTCACCGGGCAGGGCCACAAACTCTGCCAGACCCGAGAAAAGCTGCTCTTCCGCACTGACGACGTCGACGTGAACAGTCATGGCCATGGGTTGTCCTTATGTTCTGGCTGCGCGGCGGGCGAACCCGCCGCGTCGCGCTATCAGAGTTTCTTGGCCTTTTCCATGGCCTCTTCGATGCTACCGACCATATAGAAAGCCTGCTCGGGCAGGTGATCGCACTCGCCGTTCACGATCATCTTGA
Organism: Pseudazoarcus pumilus; assembly: GCA_033837965.1. GTDB lineage: Bacteria > Pseudomonadota > Gammaproteobacteria > Burkholderiales > Rhodocyclaceae > Pseudazoarcus > Pseudazoarcus pumilus_A. Next base: position 3,859 of record JAJLLM010000038.1, on the reverse strand, counting down.
AGCCCGAGATCGTGTCCTTCAGCGGCACGTACTTGCCCGGCGAACCCGTGAACACTTCAGCGACGTGGAAGGGCTGCGACAGGAAGCGCTGGATCTTGCGCGCGCGGTTCACCGCAAGCTTGTCTTCCGGCGACAGTTCGTCCATGCCCAGAATGGCGATGATGTCGCGCAGTTCCTTGTAGCGCTGCAGGGTCTGCTGAACCTGACGCGCCACGCCGTAGTGCTCTTCACCGACGACCAGCGGATCGAGCTGGCGGCTGGTGGAGTCGAGCGGATCAACGGCCGGGTAGATACCCAGCGCGGCGATGTCACGCGACAGCACGACGGTGGAGTCCAAGTGCAGGAAGGTGGTGGCCGGCGACGGGTCGGTCAGGTCATCCGCGGGAACATACACGGCCTGGATCGAAGTGATCGAGCCGACCTTGGTGGAGGTGATGCGCTCCTGCAGACGGCCCATCTCGTCAGCCAGCGTCGGCTGGTAGCCCACCGCCGACGGCATACGGCCGAGCAGTGCGGACACTTCGGTACCGGCCAGCGTGTAGCGGTAGATGTTGTCGACGAAGAACAGGATGTCACGGCCATCGTCACGGAAACGCTCGGCCATGGTCAGACCGGTCAGCGCCACGCGCAGACGGTTGCCCGGGGGCTCGTTCATCTGGCCGAACACCATCGCGACCTTGTCGAGAACGTTGGAGTCCTTCATCTCGTGGTAGAAGTCGTTGCCCTCACGGGTACGCTCACCCACACCGGCGAACACCGACAGACCCGAGTGCTGCTTGGCGATGTTGTTGATGAGTTCCATCATGTTGACGGTCTTGCCGACACCGGCGCCGCCGAACAGGCCGACCTTGCCGCCCTTGGCGAACGGGCAGATCAGGTCGATCACCTTGATACCGGTTTCGAGCAGTTCAACCGACGGCGACAGCTCGTCGAACTTCGGCGCCTTGGCGTGGATCGGGCGACGCTCTTCGGACTGAATGTCACCCGCCTCGTCGATCGGGCGACCCAGCACGTCCATGATGCGACCCAGCGTGCCTTCGCCCACCGGCACGGAAATCTGCGCACCGGTATCCGACACGGCCATGCCGCGACGCAGACCGTCGGTGGAACCCAGCGCAATGGTACGCACCACGCCGTCACCGATCTGCTGCTGCACTTCGAAGGTCAGGCCGGCTTCAACCACGGTACTGCTGGTGTCTTCAAGCTTGAGGGCGTTGTAAACCTGCGGCATCGACTCGCGCGGGAACTGGATATCCACCACGGCGCCGATACACTGAACGATCGTTCCTTGACTCATCGTCATTTCCTTAAAAGCAATAATCCGTTAGACCGCGGCTGCGCCGCCGACGATTTCCGACAGTTCCTTGGTGATGGCTGCCTGACGGGTCTTGTTGTAGACCAGTTGCAGTTCGCCGATCACGTTCTTGGCGTTGTCGGATGCGGCCTTCATCGCCACCATCCGCGCACTCTGTTCGGACGCCATGTTCTCGACCACGCCCTGATAGACGACGGTCTCGATGTAGCGCAGCAACAGCTCATCGACCACCACTTCCGGCGCCGGCTCGTACAGGTAATCCCACGAGGCGTCGGGCGTGCCGAGCTTCTCGCCGGTGACCGGCAACAGCTGCTCGAGCACCGGCTCCTGCTTCATGGTGTTCACGAAGCGGGTGTAAGCCACATACACGGTGTCGAGTTCTTCCGCACGGAAGGCGTCGAGCACGACCTTCATCGGGCCGATGATCTTGTCGAGGTGAGGCGTATCGCCCAGCTGCGTGACCTGCGACACGACCTTGGCGCCGATGCGCTGCATGAAGCCAAGGCCCTTGTTGCCGATGCAGCACACCTGGATCTCGCTGGCACCGCTGCCTTCCCACTCCTTCATCGCGTTGATGACGATGCGCTGGATGTTGGTGTTGAGACCACCACACAGACCCTTGTCGGACGTCACGATGATCAGGCCGATCTTCTTGCCCTCGGCCTTGCGCACGACGAACGGGTGACGATAGTCAGCCACGTTCGCCTGCGACAGGTTGGCGGCGAGCTGGCGGATCTTCTCGGCGTAGGGGCGGGCGTGGCGCATCCGTTCCTGCGCCTTGCGCATCTTGGATGCCGCGACCATCTCCATCGCCTTGGTGATCTTGCGCGTGTTCTGTACGCTCTTGATCTTGGTCCGGATTTCCTTACCGCTTGCCATTTACGCCTCCCTCAGCGGTTTCAGGACCAGGTCTTCTTGAACGCTTCGATGGCGCCGGCGAGTTCTTTCTCACCGTCGGCGTCGATTTCGGCCTTGGCCTGGATGCTGTTGAACAGCGCGGCGTTCTGCGCCTCGATGTGCTTGTGCAGCGCGGTTTCCAGCGCCAGCACGCGGCCCACCTCGACGTCGTCGAAGTAACCCTTGTTCACCGCAAACAGCGTGATCGCCAGCTTGGCCACCGACAGCGGCGCGAACTGCGCCTGCTTCATCAGCTCGGTGACGCGACGGCCGCGCTCCAGCTGACGACGGGTTGCCGCATCCAGGTCCGAGGCGAACTGGGCGAAGGCCGCGAGTTCGCGGTACTGCGCCAGATCGGTACGGATACCGCCGGAGAGCTTCTTGACGACCTTGGTCTGCGCAGCACCACCGACGCGCGACACCGAGATACCGGCGTTGATGGCGGGGCGGATACCGGCGTTGAAGAGGTCGGTCTCGAGGAAGATCTGGCCGTCGGTGATCGAGATCACGTTGGTCGGGACGAAGGCGGACACGTCACCGGCCTGCGTTTCGATGATCGGCAGGGCGGTCAGCGAACCGGTCTTGCCCTTCACTTCGCCGTTGGTGAACTTCTCGACGTAGTCGGCGTTCACGCGAGCGGCGCGCTCGAGCAGGCGGGAGTGCAGGTAGAACACGTCACCCGGGTAGGCTTCGCGGCCCGGCGGACGGCGCAGCAGCAGCGAGATCTGGCGGTAGGCCCAGGCCTGCTTGGTCAGATCGTCATAAACGATCAGCGCGTCCTGACCACGGTCACGGAAGTACTCGCCCATGGTGCAGCCGGCGTAGGCCGACAGGTACTGCATGGCGGCGGACTCGGAAGCCGAGGCAGCGACGATGATGGTGTATTCCAGCGCGCCGTGCTCTTCGAGCTGGCGGACCACGTTGGCAATGGTCGAAGCTTTCTGACCGATCGCAACGTAGACGCAGACCATGTTCTGGCCTTTCTGGTTGATGATCGCGTCGACGGCGACGGCGGTCTTGCCGGTCTGACGGTCGCCGATGATCAGCTCGCGCTGGCCACGGCCGATCGGCACCATCGAGTCGATGGCCTTCACACCGGTCTGCACCGGCTGCGAAACGCCTTCACGGGCGATCACGCCCGGCGCGACCTTCTCGATCTTGTCGGTGATCTTGGCGTTGATCGGGCCCTTGCCGTCGATCGGCTGACCCAGCGCGTTGACCACGCGACCGAGCAGTTCCGGGCCGACCGGCACTTCGAGGATGCGACCGGTGGCCTTGACCGTGGCGCCTTCCGAGATGTGCTCGTAGTCACCCAGGATGACCGCGCCGACGGAGTCACGCTCGAGGTTCAGCGCGAGGCCGAAGGTGTTGCCCGGAAACTCCAGCATCTCGCCCTGCATGACGTCGGCGAGACCGTGAATACGGGTGATGCCGTCGGTGACCGAAACCACGGTACCTTCGCTGCGCGACGAGGCGCCGAGCTTCAGGTCCTGGATCCGGCTCTTGATCAGCTCACTGATTTCAGAGGGATTGAGTTGCATTTTGCGATAACTCCTAGTTCTTGAGCGCAGCGGCCATGTTCGCGAGCTTGCCGCGGACCGAGGTGTCGATGACGTCGTCGCCGACGGCAATCCGGACGCCACCGAT
>JAJLLM010000037.1:0-16927 GCA_033837965.1 Pseudazoarcus pumilus | reverse complement strand
CGCGGCCTGCGCGCCGAGCTGCGCGACTACCAGGGCAGCGAACCGCGCAAGGACGACGTCAGCGCCATCGGTTTCCGCGTGTGAGGAGCACGGACATGCAACTCGAAGCCATCGACCGCTTCCGCGCTGAAGCCAGTGCGCAGCAGGTGCTGCTGCACTTCTCCGGCGAGTTGAATGGCAACCTCGTCGCCACCCTGTCCGACACCGTGCGCGAGCGTCTGGACGACAGCGCACCCGACCGCCGCGTGGCACGCCGCGTGTTCTCGGCTTTTGTCGAGATGGCGCAGAACATGCTGCATTACGCCCCGCGCGGCGAAGGCCATCACGGGCCGCAAGGCACGCTGACCGTGTCGCGCGCCGCCGACCAGTTCTCGGTAGTGGCCTGCAACCGCGTGCGCGGTGACCAGATCAGCCGTGTGCGCTTCCGCGTGGAAGCCGTGCGCGCGATGACGCTGGAAGAAATCAAGGCGGCCTATCGCGCGCAACTGCGCAACGAAGACCACGAAACCGAAGACACCACCAGCCGCGGCGCCGGCCTGGGCTTTCTGACGCTGGCGCGCGAGGCGAGCCAGCCCATCGACTACAGCATCGTCCCGATCGCAGGGGAGCCGGACACCGCCGAGTTCCATCTGCGCGCAATCATCTGAATCCACAGGAGAATCGCATGAGTCTCGTCCGCATCCCGGCCACCAAGGAAACGCCTGAAGTGGTCTTCGACCCTTCGAAGATGAGCTTCCACCTGTCCGGCGAGTCCTACCCCGAGAACGCCATGGCCTTCTACGCGCCGGTGCGCAACCAGCTCGAGAGCCTGCTCTCGGCGCCCGCCGCCAATGACGGCATGGAGGCGCACTTCAACTTGCGCTACTTCAACAGCTCGAGCACCAAGCTCATCCGCAGCCTGGTCGGCATGCTGCACCGCCGTGCCGAGGAAGGCGCGCGTATCGTCGCGCACTGGTACCACGACCCGGACGACGACATGATGGCCGAGTTCGGCGCCGACCTGCGCGACGAGTTCGAGGCGCTGGACTTCCGCCTGATCGAGGCCGAAAGCGCCTGAGCGGAAAGCCCCGCGCCCTGCCGGTGATAGCATGTGCCGCATCGCAACACGGGACGGCAGCATGGAACACTTCGACTATGTGGTCATCGGCGGCGGCAGCGGCGGCGTTGCCACGGCGCGACGCGCGGCGGAATACGGTGCAAGGGTTGCACTGGTGGAAGCCGGACGGCTCGGCGGCACCTGCGTGAATGTAGGCTGCGTGCCGAAGAAGGTGATGTGGTACGCCGCCGACATCGCCAGCAAGTTCCATGACGCGCCCGGCTACGGCTTTGCGCCGCACTCGCCGGTGTTCGACTGGACGGCGCTGAAGAGCCGGCGCGACGCCTACATCACCCGCCTCAACGGCATCTACGACAGCATGCTGGAGAAATTCGGCGTCACGCTGGTGCGCGGTTTCGGCCGTTTCGTCGATGCGCATACCGTCGAGGTCGACGGCCGGCGCCTCACCGCCCCACACATCACAATCGCCACCGGCGGCCAGCCGGTGTTCCCCGACATTCCAGGTGCCGACCTGGGCATCAGTTCGGACGGTTTCTTTGAGCTGGAGCACCAGCCGCGCCGTGTCGCAGTGGTCGGCGCGGGCTACATCGCGGTGGAGATTGCCGGGGTGTTCCGCGCACTCGGCAGTGAAGTCACCCTGCTCGCCCGCAGCGACCGCCTGCTGCGCCCCTTTGACGCCATGCTGCGTGAGGAACTGGCCACGCGCATGAGCGACGACGGCGTGGACATCCGCTATCACTCGCAACCACGCGCCGTGTCACGCAATGCCTACGGCGCACTGACGGTGGACTGCGGCGACGCCGGCAGCGTAGAAGTCGATTGCGTGCTGTGGGCCATCGGCCGGCGCGCCAACACCGGCGGGCTTAAACTGGAGGCAGCGAACATACCTGCCAACAAGGACGGTTCGATCCCGGTCGATGCCTTCCAGAACACCTCTGCTGCGGGCGTGTATGCCATCGGCGACATCACCGGCGCGGCAGAGCTCACGCCGGTGGCGATTGCCGCCGGACGGCGCCTCGCCGCACGCCTGTTCCTCAACCAGCCCGACTCGAAACTCGACTACAGCAACATCCCGACCGTGGTGTTCAGTCACCCCACCATCGGCACCGTGGGGCTCACCGAGGACGAAGCGCGCACGCAGTTCGACGACGTCAAGGTGTACGCCGCGCGCTTCACGCCGATGTACTTCGCCGTCACCGAGCACAAGCCGAAGACCGCCATGAAGCTGGTCTGCGCAGGGCCTGAGGAGCGTGTGGTGGGCGTGCACGTGATCGGCGAAGGCGCCGACGAAATGCTGCAGGGCTTTGCCGTGGCCGTGAAGATGGGCGCCACCAAGCGCGACTTCGACGACACGGTGGCGATCCACCCGACCAGCGCCGAGGAACTCGTCACCCTGCGCTGATCACAGCCGGGTCCGTTCAGGGCCCGGTATCGAGCTGCGTGAAGATCAGCTCGCCGTCCTCGATCAGGCGCAGCGGCGCGAGCATGCCGTCGATGTCGATGCGGGCGTTCAACGAATACTTCAGGCGGTCGCGCCCCGGCGTGTTGATGAGTTCGTTGAACAGCCGGATGCTGCTGATCAGGTCGATCGGCGAATTGAGTTCGATCTCGGTCTCGGCATACGGAGGCACCTCGGCCAGGCGTGAGGTCACGCCGGTGATCATGCGGTGGCCTTCCAGCGCCACCGTGTAGCTCAGCCCGCGCATGCGCAGCGGTGTGCCGTTGGGATTGACCACGCGCAGGCCGATGGCAATGCGCGGCGCCTTGCCTTCGCTCGGCACCAGGCCGAAGGACGACAGCGACAGTACCGGCGGCTCGAAAGCCACATCGCCCTTGCCCGAGCAGGCGGCCAGAACAGCACCGCCCAGGGTCAGCAATGCGAGACGTCTTGCAGGAATCATGGAACCACTTCTCCGTAAGGCATTCAGAAGCTCCCGTGTAATGTGCGTCAAGCCGCCGCATGGGGCAAGTCGCACGCCGCCATGAGGACGCTTGCGGGACACGGCGATCTGCTACTCTGCGCCAGCGCAGACGGCGAGACGGGTGGGGATCCGACAGGCCGGCAGCGCCCCTCGATGCGAACAACAATACCGGAGAAGACGCATGCACCGACTCCTTCCAGATGCGCTCCATTGGCGTAGCGCTGCCGCACTGTTGCTGGCCCTTGCCTGCAGCACCGTCACGGCCGACATTGCCGAGCCTTCGGGCGAGCCGCCACGCGACAACCTGCCGCCCATGCTCGACGTGCCCTACGTCCCCACGCCGGACACGGCGGTGTATCGCATGCTGGAAATGGCCGAGGTGCAGCCGGACGACTACGTCATCGACCTCGGTTCGGGGGACGGACGCATCGTCGTCGCCGCCGCCCGTGACTGGAGCGTGAAGCGCGCCATGGGCGTGGACATCGACCCCGAGCGCATCGCCGAGGCCAACGAGAATGCGCGCAAGGCCGGCGTCGAGGAGCGCGTCAGCTTCGTGCGCGGCAACCTCTACGAGATGGACTTTTCCGACGTCGACGTGCTGACCATGTACCTGTTGCCGTCGATCAACCTCGACCTGCGGCCGACCATTCTCGAAAAGCTGCGGCCGGGTACGCGGGTGGTGTCCCACTCCTTCGACATGGGCGACTGGCCGCCCGATCAATGGCGCAAGGTGCAGGGCCGCTACATCTACAAATGGGTGGTGCCGGCGCGCGTGAATGGCAACTGGCGTGTCACGAAGACCGACGGTTCGGCCTTCACGGTGGAGTTCAAGCAGAACTTCCAACGCCTCGAAGGCATGAGCGTGATGGATCAACGCGCCGTGCCGGTGGCCTTCGCCGAACTCGCAGGCCCCGAGATCCGTTTCAGCGTCGCCGACGAGCACTATCTGGGGCGTGTCGACGGCGACTCCATTTCGCCCCTGCCGGGCAAAGGCGTGATCGAAGGCTGGCATGCAGAACGCATCTGAGGACGGGCACGACTGCCCCACGGCCGGCCCGAGCGCCGGCCTTTCCGTGCTCGACGGTGTGGCCGTGCTGGTCGGCGTGGTCATCGGCATCGGCATCTTCGGCTTCCCGCCGCTGGTCGCGCAGTTCAGCGACAGCCCCGGCACCTACATGGGACTGTGGCTGGCCGGCGGCGTGGTGATGCTGCTGGGCGCGCTGTGCTACGCCGAACTCGGCTCGGCCTGGCCGCACACTGGGGGCGAGTACCACTTCCTGCACCGTGCCTGGGGGCCCTTCGTGGCCCTGCTGTTCGCCTGGGCGCGCGGTTCGGTCATCCAGACCGGCTCGATCGCCGCAGTGGCCTTCATCTATGGCGAATACGCCAACCAGTTGCTGCCGCTCGGCGCCTGGGGGGTCGCGTTGCACGGCGCCTTCGCGGTAGCCCTGCTGACCGCGCTCAACATCGCTGGCACGCATGGCTCCAAGCGCATCCAGATCGTGTTCTCGGCGCTCACCGTGCTTGCCTTGCTGGCAGTTGTTGCGGCAGGCGTGGTCGCCACCGGTGCGCCGGCGCAAAGCGTGATCGAACAGAGTGCCATCACCGGCAACCCGGCCGGCATGCTCGGCATGGGCATGGTCTTCGTGCTGCTGACCTACGGCGGCTGGAACGAGGCCGCCTACCTGTCGGGCGAGCTGCGTGACCCGCATCGCAACATGCCGCGCGTGCTGCTGGTCGGCACGCTGGTGGTGACCGCCGTCTATCTGCTGGCGAATTACGCCTATCTGCACATCTTCGGCCTGCAGGGCCTGCGTCAGACCAACGCCGTGGGCGCCGAACTGATGCGCATCGCCTTTGGCGAAGCGGCCGCGGTGGGCCTGTCGCTGATGGTCTGCATTGCCGCGCTGAGCACCATCAACGCCACCATCCTCACCGGCGCACGGGTGTACTACGCACTGGGGCGCGACATCCCGCAGCTGCATTTCCTCGCCGCCTGGAAGGACCGCGGCTCAACGCCCGCGCGTGCGCTGATCGTGCAATGCGTGATCACGCTGGCGCTGATCGGCTTCGGCGCCTTCAACCGCAACGGCATCGAGGCCATGGTGGCCTACACCGCTCCGGTGTTCTGGCTCTTCATGTTCCTCACCGCCATCGGCCTGATGGCGCTGCGCCACCGCGACCCGCAGCGTCCGCGGCCCTTCCGAGTGCCGCTGTATCCGCTGCCGCCCCTGCTGTTCGCGGCGGTCTGTCTGGGGCTGTTCTGGTCCAGCGTGCAGTACGCCGGTGCCGGAGCATGGCTGGGCTTGCTGGTGCTGTGCGCAGGGGTGCCGCTGTTGCGCATGCATCGCCGGCCACTTGCCGCCGCAACGAAATAAGCAAATAACCCGGCCGCCATGGTTTGCGGGCGGTGACGCTGCTAGGCTCCGTCACCATCCGCAAACACCTGCAAGCCGATCATGTCCGACACCTCCGACGCCCTGGTGATGTGCCTGTGTGCCGAATGGTGCGGCGTCTGCCGGGACTACCGCGACGGGTTTGAAGCGCTCTCGGGCGGCCACCCTGCCGCACGCTTTCACTGGGTGGACATCGAGGATCAGCCCGAATGGCCGGAAGCCCTCGACATCGAGAGTTTCCCCACCGTCCTCATCCAGCGCGGCGACGTGGTGCTGTACCTCGGCCCCACCCTGCCCCAGCACACCCATCTCTCGCGCATGCTCGACACCCTGCTCGCCATGGATGCGGAAGAGGCACGCCGCTACGCCGCTTCCAGCGAGGAACGCCGCGCCTGGCAGATCGCCGCGGACTTTCGTCGCACGCTGGGCTGAGCCTGAGGCCTAGGAGCGCGGCTCCAGCCGCAGGATGCGGCCATTGGTTTCATCCAGCAGGTACAGGCGACCGTCCGGCCCCTCGCGCACATCGCGGATGCGGAAACCCGGTTTTTCGAGCATGCGGTGCTCGGCCACCACGCGGTCTCCGTCCATTTCCAGCCGCACCAGCATCTGGCCGCGCAGTGCGCCGATGAAGAGATCGCCCTTCCACTGCGGCCATACCTTGCCCGAGTGGAAGACCATGCCGGCCGGCGCAATCGAGGTCGGTACCCAGTAGTGCACCGGCGCCTCGACACCGGCCCGCTCGGTGGCATCGCCGAACGGCAGACGCGTGATGTAGTCGCGCCCGTAGGTCACGTCCGGCCAGCCGTAGTTGGCGCCCGCCTTGCCGATATTCACTTCGTCACCGCCGCGCGGGCCGTGCTCGTGGGTCCACAGCACGCCGGTCTCCGGGTGGATGGTCGCGCCCTGCACGTTGCGGTGGCCGTAGGACCACACCTCGGGCAAGGCATCCTTGCGACCGACAAAGGGGTTGTCAGCCGGCACGCTGCCGTCGGGCATGACCCGCACGATCTTGCCGAGATGGCTGTCGAGCGACTGCGAGCGCTCACGCTGCGTATTGCGGTCCCCCAGCGTGACGAACAACGAGCCATCGCGTGCAAAGGCCAGGCGCGAGCCGAAGTGATGTCCGCCGCCCGGGTCATCGCGCTGCGCGAACACCGTGCGCACATCCTCCAGACGCATGGCCGAGGCGTCGAGGCGAGCGCTGGCCACGGCGGTACGCGCACCGCGCGCGGTCGGCTCGGCATAGCTGAAATAGATGCGCCCGTCGGTGGCGAAATCCGGACTCAGCACCACATCCAGCAGGCCGCCCTGCCCCTGCGCATGTACTTTGGGCACACCGGAGAGCGGGGGCGAAACGACCCCGTCGACGCCCACCAGATGCAGGCTCCCCGCGCGCTCGCTGACCAGCATGCGGCCGTCCGGCAGGAACGCCAGCGACCACGGCGTCTGCAGGCCGCGAGCCACCTCGACGACGCGTACGGCGTCGGCCGCATGCGCTGCCGCGGCCAGGCACAGCAGGAGTGCGCTGGCGCCGCGCAGCATCCATGAAAACAGGCTGGAACGCTTCATGTGAGTCCTCACTGACAATGTATCCGGAGACGTCGCTGCGACTGCCTCGCCCGCAACTCGGTTCCCGCCCTCGCCACGGAGGGTTGCAGGCGCGCAACAACCGGCCATGATTGTCCGGAATGACGCCCGGCTGGCGCCCCGATGCATGGTTACGGGATGTTTTCGGGCTACACTCGCTGCTGCCCCGGAGCCTGCCACCGCAGCACGGCGTCCGAATCAGGAACGTCACTTTGAACGGAGTCATCCTCATGGCCAAACTGACCGCCTCGCGCGGCTTCGATTCCCGTCGCGGAATCGTCGGCGCACCGTCCCTGCCCTCGCTCAAGGCTGTTGCCTGCGGTGTCCTGCTGGTCTTTGGCGGCACGCTCAGCACCGCACTGTCGGCCGAGGAGCGCAGTACCACGACTTTCCAGGTGGCCCAGAATACGGCCGCCCAGCCGGGTCTGGCGTTCAACATCTCCGCATCGGTGGCTGCCATGGAGCAGCGCAATCGCGAACTCGAAGGCGAGGTCGAGCGACTGCGTGCCGAACTGGCCGCAGCGCAACAGCAGCTCAACGCCCGTTCGCAGGATTCGCAGTCCGAAATCGAGCGCCTGAAAACCCAGCTGGCGGACCGCGAATCCGAGATGGCCGCTGCGCGCGCCAGCGTGGAGACGGCCAAGCAGGACGTCGCCGCCGCACGCGCCGATCTCGCCATCCGTAACCAGAGCATCGTGCAGATCGACGAAGCGCTGACCAAAACGCGCGCGACGCTCGCCGAACGTGACGCACGCATCCAGGAACTCGAGGGCCAGCTGACGCGCACCCGTGCCGACCTGGATGCCGCCAACAAGAGCCTCACTGCCAGCAACACCGAACTGGAAGGCCGCCGCAAGGTGATGGCCGAACTGGAACGCGACCTGACCGCGACGCGCGCCGAGCGCGACAAGCTGCAGGCCGAATCGACCGCCCGCATCAATGCCCTGGAGAAAGACCTGGCCGCCAGCACCGCTGCGCTCAAGAGCAGCGACGAAGCCCTGCAGGCCAGCCGTGCGGAAGTCGCCACACGCGAGCAGCGCATTGCCGAGCTGCAGACCGCCCTGGCGGCCGCGCAGACCGACGCCACCAGCAACACGCAGCGCGCCGACAAGGCCGAACAGGACCTCGAAACCCTGCGCGCCGAAGTGGCCGAGCGTGAGCGCATCCGCATCGAGCAGGAACGTCAGGTGCGCATCGTGCAGACCCTGCCGCCGCCTCCGCCGGAAAAGCCCTTCCCGGTGCTGCGTCACGAACTGTATGAAGAAATGCGGGCCGCGCTGGGCGACGGCTCCGGTGCCGACTCGATCGACCAGCGTTTCATCGTGCCGGCCGACGGCCTGTTCGAGCGTGGCTCGGACCTCTTCAGCGAAGCCGGCCTGCGCAACATGCGCCGCATGGCCGAGGCACTGAAGACGGCCGTGCCCAAGTTCCCGCGCTCGGTCGACTGGATTCTGCGCATCGACGCCCACGTCGACGACCAGAGCAGCGTGATCTCGCGCTTCGCCAACAAACAGGAACTGACCACCGCGCGTGCCCAGGCCGTGGTCGGCTTCCTGGTCGATCAGGGCCTCCCGGCCGACCGCCTTGCCGGCACCGGCTACGCCGACAATCACCCCATCGATTCACGCACCGGCACCGAGGCCCAACAGCGCAACCGGCGCGTCGAGTTGCGCCTCGCCGAGCGCTGAGCGGCACAGCTCAGCAGCACACCTTCGGGGCGCTTCGGCGCCCCGATTGCTTGAGGGCCCTATACTGCAAGCTCCCTGCAACTCAAGGAGACTGCTCCCATGTCGGCCCACGTCTACAAACTCGTCGAACTCGTCGGCTCCTCCACGGTGGGGGTGGATGACGCCATCCGCAATGCGGTCGAGACCGCATCGAAATCCATCCGTCACATGGACTGGTTCGAGACTTCGGAAATCCGCGGCCACATTGCCGACGGCAAGATCGCGCACTGGCAGGTCAAGCTGAAGGTCGGCTTCCGCGTCGAGAGCTGAACGCCTCAAGCGGCGGCGGAAGCAGCCGGCGCCAGGCGGGCACGACGCTCGCGCCGGCTGTGCACGATCTGTCGCGACAGCACGAACATCGGCACCAGCCCCACCGCCACGATGGTCAGCGCCGCCGTGGAGGCCTCGGACAGCCGTTCATCCGCTGCCAGCGTGTGCGCCTGGGTGGCCAGCGTATCGAAGTTGAAGGGTCGCATCACCAGCGTCGCCGGCAGTTCCTTCATGACATCCACGAACACCAGCAGCCCGGCCGTCAGCAGGCTGCCGCGCAGCATCGGTACATGCACGCGCCACAGCGTGGCAAGGCGGCCGTAGCCGAGGATGCGTGAAGCATCGTCCATGTTGGGCGTGATCTTGCCCAGGCTGGCATCCACCGTCTGCAGGGCCACCGACAGGAAGCGCGCGAGGTAGGCATACACCAGCGCCGCAATGCCGCCGGTGAGCAACAGGCCCGGATTGACGCCGAAGAGCTCAAGCCAGGTCTCGGACAGGAAATTGTCCACCCGCGTGACCGGGATCAGCACGCCGACCGCAATCACCGAGCCCGGCACGGCATAGCCCAGGCCGACGATGCGGTTGCCGGCGCGCGGCACGTCCGAGCGCGACAGGCGTGCGGCATAGGCCAGCAACACGGCCAGTCCGACCGCGATGACCGCCGCCACCGAAGCCAGCACGAAGCTGTTGCGTGCGAGCGCGAGGAAGCGCGGCCCGAACTGCGCATCGCCCTCGCGCAGCGCCATCTCCAGCAGCATCCCGCCCGGCAGCAGGAAGCCGAAAAGCAGGGGCAGGAAACACAGCAGCGCCACCAGCCAGCCCTGCGCGCCGTACAAGCGGCTGCGCATCGGCGCACCACCCTGGCGCGAGGTGTTGTTGAAACGGGCGCGACCGCGGCTGGCATGCTCCAGCACCAGCACGAGGATGACGAAGCCCAGCAACAGCGCCGCCAGTTGAGCCGCCGCCGCACGATCACCGAAGGAAAACCACGCCCGATAGATGCCCGTCGTGAAGGTCTGCACACCGAAGTAGGACACCGTGCCGTAGTCGGCCAGCGTCTCCATCAAGGCCAGCGCCGTACCGGCCACGATGGCTGGTCGTGCCAGCGGCAGCGATACCTGGAAGAAGCTGCGCCACGGCCCCAGGCCGAGCGAACGACCGACTTCGAGCATGCCCGAGGCACGCTCCAGAAAGGCCGTGCGCGCCAGCAGATAGACATACGGGTAGAGCACGAAGAAGAACATCACGCCGGCGCCGCCGGTGGAGCGGATGGGCGGGAACCAGTAGTCGCCCGCACGCCAGCCGAACCACTCGCGCAGCGCGGTCTGCACCGGGCCGACGAACTGCAGGAAATCGGTGTAGGCATACGCCATGACGTAGGCCGGCATGGCCAGCGGCAGGATCAGCGCCCACTCGAAGATGCGCCGGCCCGGGAATTCGAACATGGTCGTGAACCAGGCGCAGACGATGCCGATGCTGGCCACGCCAAGACCGACCACGATGCACAGGATGACGGTGTTGCGGATGAATTCGGGCAGCACGGTGGACGCCAGATGCGCCCAGATGTCGGACGTCCCGCCGACCAGCACATTGGAAAACACCGAAAGCACCGGCATCGCGATGAGCGCGGCGATGAGCAATGCGCTCCAGGTCAGCGGGGATCTGTCGGGGAGAAAACGCTTGACGGAGTTCCTGCGGTGCATCGACAGCCCGTTGTGAAGTCACCGGGCAGAAGGGCCTGCACGGCATGAGGTTTCAAAATTATAATTGATCGCATTCTCGATCCCAACACGCCTGCACCGCGACGGTGCGGCCCGAACAGGCAGCGCGCATGTCCCACCTCGAACTCCAGTCCGTCGAACTCGCCTACGACACCGTTCCCGTGGTGCGTCGCCTGTCGATGCGGCTCGCCGAAGGCAGCATCGGCTGCCTGCTCGGACCGTCCGGTTGCGGCAAGACCACGGTGCTGCGCTGCATCGCCGGTTTCGAGCGGGTCGATGCCGGCGAGATCCGTCTTGACGGCCAGGTGGTCAGCAGCCCGACCACGCACCTGCCGCCGGAGCAGCGGCGCATCGGCATGGTGTTCCAGGACTACGCGCTGTTTCCGCACCTCACCGTGGCGCAGAACATCGGCTTCGGCCTGCGCGGCCTGGATGCCGCCGCGCGCGAGGCCCGCGTTGCCGAGATGCTGGCGGTGATCGGCCTGCACAACGAGGGCGGACGCTACCCGCATGAAATCTCGGGCGGCCAGCAACAGCGCGTGGCGCTGGCCCGCGCGCTGGCGCCCAGCCCCGCCCTGCTGCTGCTCGACGAGCCCTTCTCCAACCTCGACGTGGAGCTGCGCGAACGCCTGTCGCACGAGGTGCGCGACATCATCAAGGCCACCGGCATCACCGCCATCATGGTCACGCATGACCAGAACGAGGCCTTCGCGGTGGCCGACGAAATCGGCATCATGCACGAGGGTCGCATCCAGCAATGGGATACGCCCTACAACCTGTATCACCGCCCGTGCAACCGCTTCGTTGCGGACTTCATCGGCCAGGGCGTGCTGCTTGCGGGTGAAGTCATCGACGATCATCACGTGCGCACCGACCTCGGCCTGCTGGCCAGCGCAATCCCCACCGAATGCCGCATTGACCCGACCAGTGGCGAGCGCCAGTGCAACGTCGAAGTCCTGCTGCGTCCCGACGACGTGGTGCATGACGACGACAGCACGCTCAAGGCCAAGGTGCTGAAGAAGGCCTTCCGCGGGGCCGACATCCTGTACACGCTGGAACTGGAGAGCGGCACCCGCGTGCTGTCGCTGGTGCCGAGCCATCACAACCATGCACTGGGCGAGCACATCGGCATCCGGCTGGATGCAGAGCACGTGGTCACCTTCCACAAGGATGCCGAGATGGCGGCCCACGCCCAACCCTTCAACGCGCTGCAGAGCTGCACCACGGCATGATTCCGTGGCTGGACGGAGTGCCTGCGTTTCCGCCGCTGGAGGCGGCGCTGGATGACCCGCCCGGCCTGCTTGCGGCAGGCGGCGAACTGAGTCCGGCATGGCTGCTGGCCGCCTATCGGCGCGGCATTTTCCCGTGGTACAGCGAGGGGCAGCCGATCCTGTGGTGGAGCCCTGACCCGCGGCTGATACTCACACCCTCCGCAATCCGCATCTCGCGCTCGCTGGGCAAGGTGCTGCGTCGCGGGCGTTTCGAAATCCGCCTGGACACCGCCTTCGCCGAGGTCGTTGCCGCCTGCGCCGGCCCGCGCCGGGGCGCCTCGGGCACCTGGATCACACCCGAAATGCAGCAGGCCTATGTGCGCATGCATGAACTGGGCTACGCCCACAGCGTCGAAGCCTGGGACGAGGGCCGACTCGTCGGGGGGCTGTATGGCATGGCGCTGGGCCGCGCGTTCTTCGGCGAATCCATGTTCAGCCGCGCCACGGATGCCTCCAAGGCCTGCCTGGCACATCTCGCGCGCCACCTTGAATCGCTGAAATTCGCCGTGATAGATTGCCAGATGACGACGGCCCATCTGGTGTCCCTCGGGGCACACGAGGTTCCACGTGCGGAATTCTGCCGGCTGATCGAGCTGCACGCGGACGATGGCCCTCCCCCGGGACGCTGGCCGGCAGAAGCGGCAGCCGGGCTTTTCAAGGGATAGCTCCAGACGCATGCAGAAGGATTACCCGTACGCCCTGATCCAGTTCTACGCCACGGCGCCCTACGCGTGCTCCTATCTGCCCGACCGCGTGGCCCGCTCGCAGGTGGCGACCCCGGGGCATCTCATCGATACGCCGATCTACAGCGAACTGGTGCGCAACGGCTTCCGTCGCAGCGGCGTGTTCACCTATCGCCCGCATTGCGACAACTGCCGCGCCTGCGTGCCGGTGCGCATTCCCGTCGGCTTCTTCCGCCCGGACCGCGCCCAGCGCCGCGCGCTCAAACGCCACGCCGGGCTCGCCACGATCGAGCACAGCCTGCAGTTCAACGAGGAACACTACGACCTGTACCAGCGCTATCAGGCCGCCCGGCATGCCGGCGGTGGCATGGACCAGGACAATCGCGAGCAGTACACGCAGTTCCTGCTGCAAAGCCACATCGACACCCATCTGGTGGAGTTCCGCGAGGACGGCGTGCTACGCATGGTGTGCGTGATCGACCGCCTGATCGACGGCCTTTCCGGCGTGTACACCTTTTACGATCCCGATGTTCCCAACGCGAGCTACGGAACCTATGGCATCCTCTGGCAGATTGAAGCCTGCCGCAGACTCGATCTGCCCTACCTTTACCTCGGCTACTGGATTCGCGAGAGCCCGAAAATGACCTACAAGAGCCGCTTCCGTCCGCTGGAAGGACGTGTGGACGGCTACTGGATCAGCCTCGACGACCTCCCCGCCGAATGACCGCGCCGGCCCGACGGCCCGCTGACAAGACTCCCCATGTGCTATTCGCTTG
Source organism: Pseudazoarcus pumilus (assembly GCA_033837965.1). Lineage (GTDB taxonomy): Bacteria > Pseudomonadota > Gammaproteobacteria > Burkholderiales > Rhodocyclaceae > Pseudazoarcus > Pseudazoarcus pumilus_A. Next base: position 3,514 of record JAJLLM010000037.1, on the reverse strand, counting down.
CCCGCCCCCTGCTGTTCGCGCTTGATCCCGAAACCGCGCACGACTTCACGATGAAATCGCTGCGTCTGGCCGGACGGGTGCTTCCGGCCGCGACCGTGCCGGACAACGGCCCGGTCAACGTCATGGGCCTGCGCTTTCCCAACCGCATCGGTCTGGCCGCAGGTCTTGACAAGAACGGTGCGGCCATCGACGGCCTGGCACGACTGGGCTTCGGCTTCATCGAGATCGGTACCATCACGCCGCGCCCGCAGCCGGGCAACCCCAGGCCGCGCATGTTCCGCGTCACCCCGGCACGCGGCATCATCAACCACATGGGATTCAACAACGACGGCGTCGACGCCCTGCTGGAGAACGTCCGCAGTTCGCGCTACAGCGGCGTGCTGGGCATCAACATCGGCAAGAACTTCGACACCCCCATCGAGAATGCCGCGGATGACTACCTGGCCTGCCTCGACAAGGTCTATGCCCACGCCAGCTACGTGACGGTGAACATCTCCTCGCCCAACACCCAGAACCTGCGCCAGCTGCAAGGCGCCGGCGAACTGGACGACCTGCTCGGCAAGCTCAAGTCACGCCAGCAGCAGCTCACCGACGGCCACGGCCGCTACGTGCCGTTGGCGTTGAAGATCGCGCCGGATCTGGAGCGCGAGCAGATCCGCGTGATTGCCGACGCATTGCGCCGGCACCGCATCGATGGCGTGATCGCCACCAACACCACCATCTCGCGCGAGCGGGTACTCGGCCTGCCGCACGCCAACGAGCAGGGCGGCCTGTCCGGCGCCCCGGTTTTCGAGGCTTCCACCGAAGTGGTGCGACAACTGTCCAACCTGCTCGCCGGCGAACTGCCCATCATCGCGGCCGGTGGCGTGATGAGCGGCGACGACGCGCGCGCCAAGCTCGACGCGGGCGCGCAGCTGGTGCAGCTCTACAGTGGCCTGATCTATCGCGGTCCGGCGCTGGTCGGTGAGTGCGTGCGGCGCACCGCCGATGTCGTCGACGCCGCGTCGCTGGAGAACGCCTGACCGGCTTCCGGTCGGCTGTCCGCCGCGTCCCGCGGGGATTGCGCGGACCTCCAGGGAATATTCCTATAACCGTGACAGGGTTGAGTGCCTAATTCCGTCGCGGGATAATCCGGCCAGTTTCCGGCCCACACCATGACCAGCTATTTCTTCCTCGTCGTCGGCGCAGTCCTCGTGAACAACGTGGTTCTCGTGCGCATGCTCGGGCTGTGCCCCTTCATGGGGGTCTCCAAGAAACTCGAGACCGCCATCGGCATGGGGGCGGCCACCACCTTCGTGCTGACGCTGGGCGCGGGCAGCGGCTACCTGATCGAGCGCTACCTGCTGGCGCCCAACGATCTGTCCTATCTGCGCACGCTGTGTTTCATCGTGGTGATTGCCGCCATCGTGCAGCTCACCGAACTGGCCATCGAGAAGACCAGCCCGCTGCTGCACCGCGTGCTCGGCATCTATCTGCCGCTGATCACCACCAACTGTGCGGTGCTGGGCGTGCCGCTGCTCAATGCCGGCATGGCGCACAACTTCCTCGAATCGCTGCTGTTCGGCTTCGGCTCCTCGGTCGGCTTCACGCTGGCGCTGGTGCTGTTCGCCGGCATCCGCGAACGTCTCGACGGCGCAGACGTGCCGCTGCCGTTCCGTGGCACCGCCATTGCCATGATCACTGCCGGCCTGATGAGCCTCGCCTTCATGGGCTTTGCCGGCCTGGACCGTTTCCAGTGAGGGCCGCGCGATGCTGACTGCCCTCCTCGTGATGACCGGGCTCGCCGTCGTGATCGGCGCTGCGCTGGGCTGGGCCTCGATCCGCTTCAAGGTCGAGGGCGACCCGCTGGTCGACAAGATCGATGCCATCCTGCCGCAGACGCAATGCGGCCAGTGCGGCTACCCCGGCTGCCGCCCCTACGCCAGCGCCATCGCCAACGGCGAGGCCGACATCAACCAGTGCCCGCCCGGTGGCGAGGAAGGCATCCGCCATCTGGCCGATCTGCTGGGCCGGGAATTCAAGCCGCTGGACGAAACGCACGGCATCGAAAAACCCAAGTCGGTGGCCGTCATCGACGAGCAGACCTGCATCGGCTGCACGCTGTGCATCCAGGCCTGCCCGGTGGATGCCATCGTCGGCGCGGCCAAGCAGATGCATACCGTGGTCGACCCCCTGTGTACCGGCTGCGAACTGTGCGTCGCGCCCTGCCCGGTGGACTGCATCACGATGGAACCCATCGCCGAAACCGTCGAGACCTGGAAATGGCGCTATCCGGTATTCAAGCTGGAGAAGGCGGCATGATCGCAAAGCTCTTCGGCTTTCGTGGCGGGGTCAAACCCGAGACGCACAAGAACGAGTCCGCGCAGACCCCAATCACGCGCGCGCCTTTGCCCGCGCGCCTGATCGTGCCGCTGCGCCATAACACCCGCGCCATCGCGCGCTGCATTGTCGAGGCCGGTCAGAAGGTGCTCAAGGGCCAGCGTATCGGCGAGGCCGAGGGTGTGCTCGGTACGGCGGTGCATGCGCCCACTTCAGGCACCGTGATCGAGGTCACCGACCACGTCATGCCGCACCCCTCCGGCCTGCCCACCGGCTGCGTGGTCATCGAGCCGGACGGCGAGGAACGCTGGGCCGAACGCCGGCCGCTGGATTTCGCCGCCTGTGGCTGTGGCGACCGTCAGGCCGTGCTCGATCACCTGCGCGACAGTGGCATCGTCGGCATGGGTGGCGCAGCCTTCCCAAGCCACATCAAGGTCGGCACCGAGCGGCTGGTCAAGACGCTGATCCTCAACGGCGCCGAATGCGAGCCGTGGATCACCTCGGATGATCGCCTGATGCGCGAACGCGCGCCGGCCATACTGCGCGGCGCCGAAATCCTGCGTCAGTTGGTTGGTGCCGAACGCATCATCGTCGGCATCGAGGACAACAAGCCCGAGGCGATTGCCGCGATGCGCGAGGCGGCGGCCACGCTCGAACCGGCCCCGGCCGTCGTGCCGGTGCCGACGCTCTACCCGGCCGGCGGCGAAAAGCAGCTCATCCGTGTACTGACCGGCATCGAGATTCCGCACGGCAAGCTCGGCAGCGAGTTCGGCGTGCAGTGCTTCAACGTCGGCACGGCCGAAGCCGTGCATCGCGCCTTCGATCTGGGCGAACCGCTGATCTCGCGCGTCGTCACCCTGACCGGCAATGTCGAGCGCCCCGGCAACTGGGAAGTGCTGATCGGCACCCCGGTCGAGGATCTGCTGCCGCTGACCGGCCCCAGGGGCGGAACGGATCGCTACATCCTCGGCGGGCCGATGATGGGCTTTGCCATGCCGGATCTGTCGGTGCCGGTGGTGAAGGGCACGAACTGCATCATCGCCGCCTCGCCGTCGCTGTTTCCGCCGCCCGAGCCGGAACAGCCGTGCATCCGCTGCGGCGCCTGCGCCGAGGCCTGCCCGGCCGATCTGCAGCCTTTCGAGCTGTACTGGTTCTCGCGCTCGCGCAACTTCGGCAAGGCGCAGGAATACCACCT
>JAJLLM010000036.1:0-26058 GCA_033837965.1 Pseudazoarcus pumilus | reverse complement strand
TGCGGTGATTGCATCCCATGCCAACGAGGTGGCCACCGAAGGCGGCAAGCTGTTGCCGAACACCAAGACCGAGGCCTTCATGAAGGCCGTCAATGTGCCGGTGCACCTGCCACTGTCGGGCCGCAGCATGGCCTTCGACGGGAACGCAAAATGCGTCAGCGGCTGTTGAGCGCACCGACACGGCAATGAAAAAGGGAGCGGATATCCGCTCCCTTCTTTTTTTCGAGCAGCACGAATTCTGCGTCAGGCCGCCTGCGCGTCCAGCGCGATATCCACCATCAACTCGTTGCCCACGCTCTCGAGCGTGCTGCGCAAGGCCTCGTCGGCCAGCGCGGTCGGCACGACCAGTTGCGCGTGAACCTTGAACACATGCGGCTCGTTGTCCTTGCCGACGATCTCGGTGTCGAGGTTCTCGATGCTCACACCCCGCTCGGCCAGGGCAGTGGACAGGCGCCGCACGATGCCGGGACGGTCCGGCCCGGCCAGTTCGAGATGCACCAGCCGACGCCCGGCCGGAACCGGGCGGGCATCGCTACGCGCGATGGTGATCTGCAGCCCGTCGTTTTCCAGTTTGCGCAGTGCATCCATCACTGTCTCGGCGTCATCCGGCGACACCTGCAGATGCACGATGCCGGCAAACTGTCCGGCCACGCTGGTCATGTGACTGTCGGCCCAGTTCACTGCGGCGGCCTGCGCGCAGTCGGACACCTTGCGCACGATGCCCGGCTTGTCGGGCCCGACCACGCTGACCACCAGCGACGTGGTGAGCGGGTGATCCTGTTCGATCAGCTTCACGGTGCGCTTGATCATCGGCGCACGCGTGGCAAAACGCTCGTCCTGCGGCATGGCGGGCAAGCTGCCGTGCTCGGCCGCGTGCCGGACGACCTGACGGATGAGCTTGAGGCCCAGCGGCGCCAGCGCCCGCTCCCACAGTTCGCGGGGCCCCTCTCCCTTCTCGACGAAGCACCAGTCCTGCGCGGCAATGGCGCCGGCATCCCAACCGTCGTCGAGGTGGTAGATCGAACCACCGGCAATCGGATCCCCCTCCAGCAGCGTCCATTCCACCGCCGCGATGCCGCGATGCCTGGGCAGCAGCGACGGGTGATAGCCGATGGCGCCAATCCTTGCGCGCGCCAGGGCCTCCTTGGTGACGAAGGCATGCGTATGCGCCGCCACGATGAGATCGCAATCTTCCTGCAGGTCACTGCCGGGGACGGTGCGCGGACTCTCCAGGATCGACAGCGGAATACCGGCGTTAGCGGCCGCCACGGCCAGCCGGTCGTCGGCGGCGGGGGCCACCACGCGTACCACTTGCATGCCGTCTTCAAGCAGATTGGCGAGAACGGCGGCGCCGAAATAGCGCGAACCGATGACGGTGCACTTCATGCGAATCTCCTGTAGCGATTGCGCCCCGAGGCTGGCTGCGGGACATTCACGTTTCACGCGGCGGGTCAGGCACGCCGCTTCGAGGGGCGATGTTACCGCGTTCGGCGCTGCCATTCGTGGCAGCTTTCATGGAGACGAAAATGTTCCGGACAAGCCTTTGCTTGCTAATGCTGACACTGCTGCCGGCCGCGGCCAGCGCCACACCGTGGCAGGAGCATGCGGGCATCGCGTCACTGTTTGCGCAATCCGGTGCGCGCGGCACCTTCGTCGTGGCCACACCGGACGGCACGCTGCTCGGACATGACGCAGAGCGCGCCCATACACGCTTCGTGCCGGCCTCGAGCTTCAAGATCGCCAACGCCCTGATCGGCCTGGCACGCGGCACGGTGCGCGATCTCGACGAAGTGCTGCCCTATGGCGGCCAGCCCCAGCCCTTCCCGCAATGGGAACGCGACATGAGCCTGCGCGAGGCCTTCCCGATTTCCAACGTACCGGTCTTCCAGGAACTCGCGCGTCGCACCGGAGCAAGCACCTACCGCAAGGACCTCGCCCGTCTGGAGTACGGCAACGGCGCAGTCGGCGAACGTGTGGACCGCTTCTGGCTCGACGGCCCGCTGGCGATCAGCGCGGTGGAACAGCTGCGTTTTCTGGAGCGTCTGGCAATGGGCACGCTGCCCTATCCGCCCGGAGCACAACGCAGCGCGCGCGTGCTCGCCCGCATGGAATCCGGCAAGGGCTGGGCTTTGTACGGCAAGACCGGCTGGCAGAACGCACCGGACCCCGGCGTGGGCTGGTGGGTGGGCTGGGTGGAGTGCGGGCATCGCGTCTTTCCGTTTGCACTCAACCTCGACATCCGCTCAACGGCTGATGCGGCACTGCGCCTGGAATTGGGCCGTGCCAGCCTGCAGGCTGCGGGGGTGCTGCCTTGCCGATTACCATAGCACCCGCGGCAACACTCGCTCGGCGATGCCATCGCGCCAGTCGCCCCTGCGCTGCGGCAGGAAAATCCCCGCGAAGGAAAACGGATGCTCGACAAACGGATTGACTGGACAGCCACCCCGCAGGCACAGGCCGCGGTCACCGCGCTCGGGCGAACCGAAGACGTGCATTGGTCACCGGACGGGCGTCATATCGCGATCGCAGCCTTTGCGCGCAATGAAGTGCTCGTGCTCGCGGTCGAGTACCAGGATGGCGTCCATCTCTCTGCCGCGCGGTGGATCGCCTGCGCGCAGTTCGCGTCACCGCACGGTGTGTACTGGATGGACGATGATCGTTTGATCGTCGCCAACCGGCTGGGTGGCGTGACAATCGTTGCGGTGCCGCAGGCCGCCCCCGAGTATGAACGGATCATCGTGACGCCACTGTCCACCATCGCTTCCGGCCAGTGGCAGGTGAAGACTCCCGGTTCGGTGTGCGCCGTGCGCCTGGGTAACGGCCTGCATGAACTGTTGGTGTGCAACAACTACGCCAACCGCGTATCCAGTCATCTCGTCGACGCCCGCGATGAGCTTGCCATCCATGGCGGCTCGGTGCTGCTGGAGGCCGGACTGGGCGTACCGGACGGCGTTGCGATCAGCCCGGACCGGGCCTGGATCGCCATCAGCAACCACGACCATCACAGCGTGTTCGTCTATCGCAACGGCCTGGATCTCCATCCGGATGCAGAGCCGGATGCCGTTCTGGAGGGGCTCGCCTACCCGCACGGCCTGCGTTTCACCCCAGACGGAAACGCTCTGTTGGTGGCCGACGCCGGCCGACCCGAGGTGCACTGGTTCCGGCGCAGCGGCGCCGACTGGCATGGCCAGCGGATTGCCGACAAGGTGTTGAGGGTACTCAACGAGGCGGCTTTCCGGGCCGGCCAGTACAACCCGCAAGAGGGCGGACCGAAGGGGATTGCCCTGTCACCGGACGGCACCGTGCTGGCAATGACCTGCGAGCAGCGGACGCTGGATTTCTTCGATGCGACGACGCTGCAGGCCGGAACCGACTCGGCGGTTCCCGCAGTGACCGATGCGGAACTCCTGGGCAGCCTGCTGCTGCGCCAACTGCCGCCGGCATCCCGCGCCGCCGACCGCCTGCAGGCCATCGAAAGAAGCCGCATCTGGCGTTGGACGCACCGGCTGTACGGTCTGGAAGAGACCACCCGGAATTGGTGGCGAGGGGTGCGCCAGATGCGCCGCCGGGCGACGACGGCACTGCGAACGCGCATCAGCGCGAAGTCTGGCCAAACACCTTCTTGAGCAGATCGGTGCTGCGCGCTACCGGATCACGCCGGATGGCACGTTCCTCGTCCGCCAGCTTGACGAACAGGCCGTCGAGCGTCTTGCCGGTGACGTAGCCGTCCAGGTCGGCCGAGTCGCCGAGCAGTCCGGCAGCGGGGCCGGCGCGCGTGACGAGGTTCTTCCAGGCGCTGGTCACGCCCACGCGCGCCGTGGCCTGCTGCACGATGGGGAGCATCGCGGCACGCAGACGGTCCCAGGTCTTTTCACGGAAATACTGTGTGGCAGCGTCGTCGGCGCCGTCGAGTAGCTTTTTGGCGTCAGCGATGCTCATGCCGCGGATGGCATCGCCCACAATGCCGGCGCCTTCCGGCACGGCGGCTTCGGCGGCCCTGTTCACGGTCGCGGCAAAGTCATCCACCGCCTTGCCCTGACCGAAGGTACGCAACGTGCTCTCGGCACGTTCCAGTGTCGGGGGCAGTGGAATGCGCACCGCCGGGTCGTTCAGATATCCGCCCGGTCGGGCCAGCCCCTTGATGGCGCGCTCGACGCCCACTGCAAGGGCTTCCTTCAAGCCCCCGGTCATTTCGGCTTCGGTCAGCGCCGCAGCGCCACCTCCGGGCGAGTTCAGGATATTCTTGAGGGTGCTGCCCCAGTCGATGGCGTAGGCGCTGCCGGCCACGGGGGCCAGCGCCAGGGCGGTGCAGAAGCTGCGACGGTTCAAGGCAATTCTCCGCAGGAGGTGGTGGCGGAGATACTACTCCAGCACGTTCAAGCGGCTGGCGTCGATGAGCGGCATCGGCAGACTGACGAGGTGCGTCCACTCTCGCAACGACACCAGCGAGTCAGACAGAATCTCCTGCATCTGTGCGGCATCCAGTTCGAGAATGGCTGCGCGCAAACGGGCCATCGCAAGCTGCTCGCCACTGCCGCCGAGGTCCAGCAGATGACTGCTCAGGCTGCGAGCCAGACGCAGTGCGCAGGTCAGGAGGTAGGGGGTCGAGCCGGGCGCGAAGCCGCCGCCTTCGGGGTCACGCTGCCAGTAGATGATGTCGGCCGTCGACGTCGGAAGTTGCCAGTCGACCAGCAATACGGCCGACAACTCGTGGTGGTCAAAACCGAAGACCTCGCGCTCAAGCGGCTCCAGCTCGGAACGCGAAGTGCGCGCAAAGGAGAGCAGTCGGGCGTACTCGTCGGGTTCGGCGGTGGCAAAGGCCAGCATGCCGATGTTCGACAGCAGGCCGAGCGAGAAGGTGTCGTCGGAAGACTGGTTGTGTGCCGCCAGCGCAAAGGCCTCGGTGAGAATGCCGGTGTGCAGCGAACCCACCCAGAAGTGGTGATAGTTGAAGCCCTCGCAGCGCAGCTTGGCAGACTGCGAAATCAGCGACAGCACCAGAGCGTGGCTGCGGATGGCATTCAGGCCCAGGCGCTGCACCGCGGTCTGGACGTTGGCCGTGCCGCGCATGGCATGAAAGCGCGCTGCGGAGGCGGCACGCAGGACGAAGCCGGTGAGTGCCGGATCGGTCTTTACGACACTGACGATGTCCTCGAGCGAGGACTCCGGATCACGTGCCATCTCCACGATCTGCAACGCCGTCCCCTGGGGACTGGGCAATGCATCGGCCGCGACGAGAAAACTGCGAATGTCACGGACGACTTCATGTTGCGGACGGGATTTGGCAACCTGGTTCATGGGGAATTGCCCTCGGCCAGTGGTTGGTAATCGTCGAGCACATTGGCGACCAGACGGTCCATCAGGGGCTCGTCGTCAATCAGCAGCGCTTCATTCCGTTCGAACTTGCGCGCCAGTTCGCTGCGCGTCAGCGCAACCGCCCGCACCCCCTGCCGGTTGGCAAACAGGAACATGGTACGCGCAGGGCTGATCCAGGTCAGCCTCACGGCGCGCCGATGCCCGGCCTCCAGCAGCAACTCCACCCAGTCACCGCGTTTGAGTTCATCCAGACCGTCATCCGGCGGAAAATCGTCATGCATGCCCTCGGCAACAGGCTGCCCAGCCGATTTAACGACAGGCTGCATGCCGTTCTTTACCGCATTTGCATGCAGCTTGACCAGCTCGGAGAAGAAGGCTGAGCGCTCGGCCTCGGCCATGCCACAGGCCTCCAGGCCCTGTTTCAGGCGCGCAATCAGCCCCGGCAACAGGCGCACCAGACGCTGACGCTCATCGGCCGAGGTCTTGGGCTGCACGCTCCACACCAGGTCATCCATCGTCGCCACGGCGTCGACCCAGCGGTCGCCGTTCTCGCCACCTTCACGTGCCGCATCGGCGAGCACCGCCGTCCAGTGCGGATCCAGCAAGGCCCGGATGACCTGCGGCACGGACTCGTCGGAGAGGTAGCGAGCAACGGTACCGATCGCGACGCTGCGCGCGATCTCGGCCACCTCGCGCTCGGTGAGCTTGTCGGTGAGGGTGACCGCCCGCTCGTCCGCAAGGCGTTCCTGTTCCGCGAGAAAGGCGTCCAGCGCAGCCAGACCGGAGGAAAACGCGGCAACATCATTGCCTCCGCTGTCCTGGATGCGCTGCACCAGCGGCTCGGCGATCAGGTACAGGCTGGAATCGTCGGTGAACTCGCCATCCCAGGTCGAAGCCGCCTGCGCCAGGGTGTTGATGAGACGTCGGGCGGGATGCTGACGGTCGGAGAAGAAAGCGTGATCGGACAGTGCCAGCTTCAGCACCGGCAACTGCATGCGACCGATCAGGGCCTTCATCGGTGTCGGCACACGGTCGTCGTCGAAGATGAAGTCGAACAGCGTTGCAACGATGTCGATGATGATGCCGTCCAGCGTACCGACCTGACGGCTGAGGCCGGCGTCGAGCAGCACACGCACGACATTGACCGAATCGGCAGCCGCCGCGTCGACGCTGAACTGCTGCCCTCCGAGCTGGAAGCTGCCCTGGCCTGCCTGCAGGCGCGACAGCGCATCCATGATGGCGTCGTTGGCAGCTTCGTGTTGCATGCCGGCACCCACGGACGCCGCTTCCTGCCCGACCAGACGGCGCAGCATGCCGGCCGCTTCGGGCGTGCGCTGCGCCCGGCTCTGTTCGGGACGGCCACCACGACGCACGCTCGGACGCACGCGCGGCAGCACCTTGCGGTCGACCAGATGCGTGTTGATGGCGCGATAGGCGTCAGGCAAGGCGCGGGCAATGCGGACGGTGACCAGGCCAAGCAGGGCCTGACGCGCCTGCAGGCTGCACTCCAGCGACCAGCAGGCTTCCTTCAGGGCCTCGGCAACCACCTCAGGCGCCAGCGGATTGCGCCCATCCTCGATCTCGCCCTCGATGCCGAGCAGCACGGCAATACGCGGCAGCAGGTCGCGCAGCTCGTTCTCGCAGGCATTGTGCAACTGACGGGCCTGCGTGCCGATCAGCAGGGTCTCGGAAAACACCATGTCGTCGACCAGCGACAACACCACGTCGGCAAAACGCTGGGCGCGATAGTTGCGCTGCGACTCGTCGCGCCGCGGGCTGACGGGGCGACTCATGAGGCCTTCGAGCGCACTGGCAAATGCGCGCGGCAAAGCGTCACCGGACTGCAGCAGCACGCGTCGCAGTTCACCGTACTTGTCGGATTCGGACGCGTCGTAGGTTTCCCGGCAGAGCGTATCGATTTCGACCGGAAGGGTCTCACACACGCTCGCCATGGCGGCGTTGGCGTGGCGGCGCAGGATGCGACCGCATTCGGCCATCACAGCGGCATAGGGAGCACTGCGAGCCGCCTGCGAGGCAGGCTGGGGGGCAAGAATGGCGTTGTTCACGGTGGGGCTCCGCGGCTGCTTCGCACGGCGCACAGGCATGGCGTCCGCGCTGAAAATGGTACAAGCCCCATCATCTGCGGATAGCTCTCCGACCGTCGGACCGACGGACGGGATGCGGGCGCGGATGGGGGATCGACCCGAGTGTGGATGATCCCGGATTTCGGATTTTCGGCCACAGAACAAGCGTTTCCGGATGTATCCGGTGCTTCCGGGGCACCGCCGCTTTGACTCGCCGGGCAGCGCATTGCATGCTGCGCTACGGCCCCACAACTGGAGTTCCGGTGATGTCTGCGTCTGTGCCGACGGCCCCGTCGGATCGTCTTCGCAAGGCCCTCGACAGCGGCCATCCGCTGATCCATGTCCGCGGATATGACGAGGCGCGAATCGAAACCAGTCTGTGCAATCTTGCACAACTCCGTTACGAAAGTGCCCCGCCCCTGGCGGTGTGGACGCTGACCGAAGGCTTATCCGAAGCCCCCGGCAAGATCGAGCCCTCCCTGACGGACCCTGCGGCGCTGATCCGCTACCTGATGACGCGAAAGACGCCCGGCTTCGTGCTGCTCAAGGACTTTCCGCTGCTGCTGGATGCGCGGCCGGATCTGGTGCGCGGCCTGCGCGACCTGTATCGCGCGCTGCTCGGACGAAACGTGTTCGTCTTCCTGTCCTGCAGCGAATACCGGCTGCCCGACGCGCTGGCTCACGAAGTGTTTCTGGTCGAGCAGTTGCCTCCGTCCCGCGAGGAAGTGCTGGCCGAACTCCTGCGCCTGGCCCCGGCCCTGCAAGCGGATGTAGCCGAAGCGCTGGCACTCGCCATGAAGGGCATGATGCTCAACGAGATCGGCCACCTGATACGTCGGCTGGTCGCGCAGGACTGCCTGCAACGGGACGCGGCACTGGCCGAGGTACGCACGGAGAAGGCCGCGGTGCTGATGCGCGAGGCCTGCCTGAAGTACATCCCCGAAACCGTGGAAATCGAACGCGTCGGCGGTCTGGAGAACCTCAAGGCGTGGGTGCAGGCGCGGGCAGAACTGTTTGCCGGGACGGCCGACCCGCGCGTGCCGATGCCGGCCGGCGTGCTGTTCATGGGCGTGAGCGGTTGCGGCAAGAGCATGGCCGCCAAGGTCATCGCCAGTGCCTGGGGACTGCCGCTGGTGCGGCTGGACATGAACCTTGTGCTGTCGGGTGCGCACGGCGCCCCCGAATACGCCTTCGATCACGCGCTGCGTGTGGCGGAACAGGTGGCACCGCTGGTGCTGTGGATCGACGAGATGGAGAACAGCTTCGGCTATGACTCCGAACTGCGCGGCGGCGGCAACAACCCCAACATCTTCTCCAGCTTCCTCACCTGGATGCAGGAGAAGCCCGCGGGCGTGTTCGTGGTGGCGACCGCCAACCGCATCGAGAAGCTGCCCGCCGAGGTGATCCGCAAGGGCCGCTTCGATCAGTTGTTCTTCCTCGACCTGCCGACCGACGCCGAGCGCCAGCGCATCCTCGACATCCACCTGCGCGCCAATGGCGCCGATCCGGCCGCCTTCAACCTCGCCGCCCTGTCGGCCGTGACGAAGAACTGGAGCGGCGCCGAGATCGAACAAGGGGTGAAGGCCGGAGTGGTGCAGGCCTGGCAGGGGCGTCGTGAACTCAACGAGCGCGACGTGATGTCGGCCATGTCCCACATGGTGCCGCTATCGCGCACCATGTCCGAGCAGATCAAGGCGCTGCGGGTGTGGTCACAGGAGCGCGCGACGCCCGCATCAGCCCGCGAGGGCGCTCAGGCCGGGTAGCCGAGCAAACGCTCGGCGATGATGCGTCGGGCGGCGGCCTGCGGCACCTCCGTCTCCCAATCGCCCCGCCCGCGCCCGATGGCGGCCAGCACCTCCCCGGCATCGATATGCAGCAGTGACGAGTCATAGCGCCTGACCGCCACCAGCTTGCCGTTCTCCACCATGTGCGCCAGCAGATGACGCAGGTGAGCCGGTACCTCGACCGTGTCGAGCGTCACCAGAGGCGCTGTGCACTCCGGCCGGGACGGGTAGACGTACACGTGGGTATGGTCGGGAAACAGTTTGCCGAAGGCTTCGAGCATGCCGCCCTCCAGGCCTTCGTAGTAGTTCTCGTCGAACAGGCGCGAGAAGTCACGCACCGACAGCACGATGCCGATGGGCTCGCGTGTGTAGCGCCGCAGATAGGCGCGCAGACGGAAGAAGCGCACGTAGTCGGAGATCATCACGGTATAGCCGCAGGCCCCGAGCAGATCGACGCGGGCGAGAAAGTCGGCGGCGTCCACGTTGTCGCCGGTGACCAGTGAGTTCATCGTGACTTCGGCCAGCGCCACGGTGCGGGTCTCGTCGACCTCGGAGACCTCGGCGAACTGCGCCAGTCCGGCGCTCATCATGTCTGCATTGACCTTCGTCACCGGCTTGAAGCTGCCGCGCATCACCATCACCGGCTTGCGGTAGAACAGCTCGCTCGGCACCACCACCTCGCCGTCCGGCGCAAAGATCACCGCGCGGGTGAGCCAGCTGCGGATCAGGTGCAGGTTCACCAGGCGGTTCTCCACGCCCGCGAAACCCGGCCCGGAGAAATGGATCAGGTCGATCTCGATGCGCTCGGAGCCGAGGTTGTCGGCCAGTCCCTCGACAATCCATTCCGGTCGGTCGGTGTGGAAGAAGGCGCCGTGCACAAGATTCACGCCGAGAATGCCGAGCGCTTCGGACTGCTGTGCGTTGTCGTGATCGAGCATGCGCACGTGCAGCACGATGTCGCTCGGCGCGGCGCCGGGCGCGTGCTGCAGGCGCAGGCCGATCCAGCCGTGGCACTCGTTCTGCTGACGGAAGCTGCGCGCCGTGACGGTGGCCGCATAGGCGAAGAACTGCGTGTTCTCGGAGCGTTTGGTGGAGAGCCGGCTCACCACCTGCTGGAACTCGTGCTGCAGCATCTGGCCGAGCCGGGCACGGCTGACATAGCGGTCGACCGGACCGTAGATATCATCCGAGACCGCCATGTCGTAGGCCGACATGGTCTTGGCCACGGTGCCGGCCGCCGCGCCGACCTGGAAGAAACGCCGCGCCACCTCCTGCCCGGCCCCGATCTCGACGATGGAGCCGTAACTGCGTTCGTCCAGATTGACGGCCAGCGCCTTCTGTTCGGTGGACAAGCTGGTGTCGCGTTCCTGCATGGCGGTGACTCCCGGTCGTGTCGTCGCATGTTGCAGCGCGCAATGATACGCCAGGCGTCGGCAGCGAGGGACGGACACCCCGATGCACCTTCACAGAGCGCTTACGCCCACGAACGGGGCGAAACGCACCTTATTGATGCATTAACAATGCGCAATGCACCACATTAATGCGCCAATCCGGAGAGATGCACCGCCATTGCGCGCAAGTCATTGATCCATATGGGTGCATCCGCCTGGCACGCGACGTGCTAAATGCACGCCACATCCAGATTTCACAGGGGTTTCCGTCATGGAACAGTTCCAGACCTCCGCCGACGTGCTGTTCGTGCTGCTGGGCGCCATCATGGTGCTCGCCATGCACGCCGGTTTTGCTTTTCTCGAAGTCGGCACGGTGCGCAAGAAAAACCAGGTCAATGCACTGGTCAAGATCCTGGTCGATTTCAGTGTGTCCGCAATCGCCTATTTCTTCGTCGGCTACGCCGTGGCCTACGGTATCGACTTCTTTGCCAGCGCCGAAGCGCTGACCGACAAGAGCGGCTACGACCTGGTGAAGTTCTTCTTCCTGATGACCTTCGCTGCAGCGATTCCGGCCATCGTTTCCGGCGGCATCGCCGAGCGCGCCCGCTTCTATCCGCAACTGGCCGCCACCGCGCTGCTGGTCGGGCTGGTGTACCCGTTCTTCGAGGGCATCGTGTGGAACGGCAACTTCGGCCTGCAGGACTGGCTGGAGGCCAGCTTCGGCGCCACCTTCCATGACTTCGCAGGCAGCATCGTGGTGCATGCGGTGGGCGGCTGGATTGCGCTGGCAGCGGTGCTGCTGCTCGGCGCGCGCAGCGGCCGCTACAGCAAGAGCGGCGGCATCGCAGCGCATCCGCCGTCCAGCATTCCCTTCCTCGCGCTGGGCGCCTGGATCCTGACGGTCGGCTGGTTCGGCTTCAACGTCATGAGTGCGCAGACGGTCGAAGGCATCAGCGGTCTGGTAGCGGTGAACTCGGTAATGGCCATGGTCGGCGGCACGCTGGCGGCGCTGGTCGCCGGACGCAACGACCCGGGCTTCGTGCATAACGGCCCGCTGGCCGGCCTGGTGGCAATCTGCGCCGGCTCGGACATCGTGCATCCGATCGGCGCACTGGCCATCGGCCTGGTCGCCGGCGCGCTGTTCGTGCAACTGTTCACCATCACGCAGAACCGCTGGAAGATCGACGACGTGCTCGGCGTGTGGCCGCTGCACGGCCTGTGCGGCGCCTGGGGCGGCATCGCGGCCGGCATCTTCGGCAGCACGGCGCTGGGCGGTCTGGGCGGCGTCACCTTCATGTCGCAACTGGTCGGCTCGCTCGCCGGCATCGTCTTCGCCTTCGTCGGCGGCCTGCTGGTGTACGGCGTCATCAAGCTGTTGATCGGGCTGCGGCTGGATCAGGAGCAGGAGTTCCAGGGCGCGGACCTGTCGATCCACAAGATCTCGGCCACGCCGGAGCGCGACGCCAGCTCCTGAACCTGGCCCCGCCTGCGGGAGAAACGGCCACGGGTATCATGTCCGTGGCCGTTTTGCATGAGGACGCCAATGCTCACTCTGATCCCGCCCCCGGTGGTCGCCGCTATGGTCGCCGCGCTGATGTGGCTGACCGACGCCGCGCTGCCACGCGCACGCTTCGAGCTGCCGCTGCGTGACTGGGCCGTCGGCACCCTGGCTGCGCTCGGTCTGGTACTGATGCTGCTGGCGGTGTGGGCCATGCTGCGGGCCCGCACGACGGTCAATCCCTTGCGCCCGGAACGGGCCTCCAGCCTGGTCACCGGGGGCGTGTTTGCCTGTTCGCGCAACCCGATCTACCTCGGCGACCTGCTGTGGCTGCTGGCCTGGGGGCTATGGCTGGGCAATGCGGCAGCGCTGCCGCTGGTGGCACTGTTCTTCGTGTGGATCACCATCGTGCAGATCCGTGCCGAGGAGATAGCCCTGCGGGCGCACTTCGGCGGCGCCTTTGAAGACTACTGCCGGCGGGTACGCCGCTGGCTTTGAGTCAGGCTGCGCGCGGCGCGCGGTAGTGCTCCTGTGTCATCAGGTCCACGCCGCAGGGCAGGTTCTCGATCCAGCGCAGGAAACGTTCGACCATCTCCCGGCCCTCGAAGCGCGCGCCGTGCTGCGGAACGATCATCTGTACGTCGAGCGTGCGCACCATGTTGGCCCAGAAGCGGCAGATCCTGTTCGACACCATGTAACGGCGGTGAAAGCCGATCATGTGCCGCACGTGCGCGTCAAAGTCGCGCAC
Source organism: Pseudazoarcus pumilus (assembly GCA_033837965.1). Taxonomy (GTDB): domain Bacteria; phylum Pseudomonadota; class Gammaproteobacteria; order Burkholderiales; family Rhodocyclaceae; genus Pseudazoarcus; species Pseudazoarcus pumilus_A. Next base: position 13,237 of record JAJLLM010000036.1, on the reverse strand, counting down.
CGGCGCCGCGGCCTCGTCGTGATCGATCAGGGACGCCCCCATGTCTCCCGAGAACAGGATCTTCGAGACCGGATCGTAGAACTGGAAATTGCCCTCGGAATGCATGAAATGCGCCGGTACGGCCTGCAGGTCGCACTCGCCGAGACGGATGTGCATGCCGGCGTCGGGAATGCCTGCGATGCGCGCGGAGTAATCCTTGCCTGCCGTGAAATGCGGCAGGAAGCGCACCCACAGCTGCGAGATCAGCACCTTGCAGGGCGTGGCGATCATCCACTTGTTGAGCGAGGCGATGATGTCGGGGTCGGCGTGCGAGGCCAGGATGTAGTCCAGATGGCGCGACGGGAAGTAGCGCTGCATGCCCATCAGCAATCCGGCGTGGGTCATGTTGCCGCCGGGATCGATGAGGGCGCCGTGACCGCTGTCGACGATCAGGAACTGGTTGGACTGCACCGCATGATCACCTTCTTCGTCCACGAGGTCGTAGAAGGCCAGACAGGCGTGCTTGCCGTTGTTGAAGAGCTCGACAGCCATGAGGATTCCGCGGGGCACCGCGCGTGCGGCGAAGCCCGGAATATACGGGACAGCAGCAGGGTCTTTTCGGCCGAATGCACCGCCTTTGATCGAGGTCAAACCTCCTCGGGCGGGCACTCCGCATAGCCGTCGGGCGTGAAGCGCGGGGTACACAGCGCGAGAAAGACCAGGTCCGCGCTGCCGGTATTGGCAATTCGCTGCGGCATGCCGGGCGGAATGATGACGACGCTGCCCGGCCCGACCGCCTCGACCCTACGCCCCGCCGCGTCTCCCAGTTCCACCCGCCCCTCGCCAGACAGCACGACATAGCGCTCGGTCACTCCGGCAAGCCGGTGCCAGCGCGTCACCACGCCCGGCTCGACGCGTGCGCGCGCCACCGACAGCGCGGGATCCTCGGCGCTGTTGGACCACTCGCTGATGTAGCAACCCTCACGGAAGAAATACTCGCCACCCTCGGCGTGCCGGATCGTCGCGTCCATCAGAAGCCCGACCCCGGCTGCTGCAGGAACAGCTCTTCCTCCGGCGTACTGATCCGTCCGAGGATGCGGTTGCGGTGCGGATAGCGCCCGAAGCGCTCGATGATGTCGCGGTGCGCATGTGCGAAGCGCAGGTTGTCCTCCAGGCCCGGCTGGTCGAACAGGCCGATGGCGATGGCCTGCATCACACGCGACTCACTGTGCATGTAGGGCATGAACAGGAAGGCCCGCTCCGGGCCGACCAAGCTGCGGTCCGCGCCGGCACGCACGGCTTCCTGCGCCAGCACCAGCGCGATTGCGTCGGCGGCAAAGGCAGCCGGCGTATCGCGATGGATGTGGCGCGAGAACTGGTCGAGCACGATGATCTCGGCCAGCCGGCCGCGTGGCGCATCACGCCAGGCGAAGAACTCGCCGCGCACGGCCATCGTCAGGGTGACGCCGAAGCGCTGCGTGATGGTGCGATCGATGTCCTCGTCCTTGCGCCACCAGTCGCGCGGCTGGAGTTCTTCAAACCAGTAGTGCAGGATGTCTTCGGGGTTCATGGGCGGGGTCGGAACGGTGTCGGGAGAACTTCAGCCTAAACGACAACATCGTTCGATACACTGTTCTGCAGCCACAGCGAGGCAAGAGCGGCTATGCTCTGCATCAGAAATTACTAATGGAGGTCGCCATGGCCACGCGCGAAATCACCGCTGAAAACTTCAACGACATCGTCGCTGCAGGCGGCATCGTGTTGCTCGACTTCTGGGCGGAATGGTGCGGCCCCTGCCGCGGCTTCGCGCCGACCTTCGAAGCCGCCTCGGAGGCGCATCCGGACGTGGTCTTCGGCAAGATCGACACCGAAGCCCAGCGCGAACTGGCGGGTGCTTTCCAGATCCGGTCGATCCCGACCATCGCCGCCATCCGCGACGGCGTGATGGTGTTCCGCCAGTCCGGCGCGCTGCCGGCCAACGCGCTCGAACGCGTCATCGCCGGCGTGCGCGAACTCGACATGGATCAGGTGCGGGCCGAAGCCGAGGCCGACCGACAGGGCTGACGCAAACCGCCCCCGCCTCCGCAAGTCCCGACAGCCGCCCGCAGGACAGTCCTCCGGGCGGCTTTGTTTTGCCGCTTTTCCGCGGCACCGCGCCGGGCATGCCGTATGCTTCGCAAACGTGCCGGGCGTGGCTGCAAGTCCTCCCTGAGCACCCCATGAAGAGGCCACCGACCGCGTGGCCCGCAAGGAGGAGACACCATGAGAGTCGTCATCGCAGGCATGCTGGCCCTGCTGGCCACCACCACGGCGAACGCGCAGCCGCAGGCCGCTGCACCGGCCGCCATCGAATCCGAGGTGCTGGCGCGCAGCACGCAGAGCTGGGACGGCAGTACACTGCCGAACTATCCCCGCGCACTGCCGGAAATCAGTATTCTTCGTATCCGCATCCCGCCGGGCACTGCCCTGCCGATGCACAAACACCCGGTCATCAACGCCGGCGTGTTGCTCAGCGGGCAGCTCACGGTCGTCACCGAGGACGGCAAGACGCTGCACCTGCAGGCGGGCGAAGCCATCATCGAACTCGTGAACAAGTGGCACTACGGGCGCAACGATGGCGACACGACCGCCGAGATCGTGGTGTTTTATGCCGGTGTGGGCGGTTTGCCGATCACCGAGAAGCAGTAGCATGCAGTCCTGCAGATCGTGCCTCGATGCACGGTCGCAGCAAAAACAGAACAACCGGAAGTGGACAACATGAAAAGACGTACCTTCATCGCCAGCGCGGCTGCGGGCATTGCAGCCGCGCCGTTCATCACGCCGGAGGCCTCGGCATCACCCCGCTCCGGTCCCGCGCTGCTGACCGTCAGCGGCGCCTTTCCCGGCGGCAACCGCGGCCCTGCCGGCAAGCTCGACCAGTTGATGCAGAAGCATGGCGTGGAGTTCGAGCGCGCCCACGCCTTCGACTTCGCAGCGCTGTCTGCCCTGCCTACCCACACCATTGAGCCGGTCGTCGAGTACGACGGGCAGCCGCACCGCATCACCGGCCCGCTGCTCACCACCGTGCTCACGGCCGCCGGCGTGCGCGTGCATGACGGCCTGCTGGTGCTGCGCGCGGTGGACGGCTACGGTGCCCAGCTCAGCATCGAGCAGGCCCGCGAGCAGCGCTTCATCGTCGCCACCCACATGGATGGTGCTGCGCTGCCGCTCGGCGGCGTCGGCCCGCTGTGGGCGGTGTATGACCCGGCCCGCGTGCCCGGCATGCTCGACAAGCCGCTGGCCGAACGCTTCGCCAACTGCCCGTGGGGCCTCTACCACATCGAGGTCATGCTGGCCTGAGGCCGGCTCAGGCAGGCGCCGGGCGCAGCACCGGCGCCTCGCGGATGGGCAGGTTCACCACTGCAGCAGCGGCCGCCAGGGCCATGTCGGCGTACCACATCCAGGTGAAGTCACCGAAGGCCGTGACCGCCAGCCCGCCCAGCCACGCACCGAGAAAGCCGCCGATCTGGTGCGAAAACACGGTCAGACCGAACAGCGTGCCCATGTGGCGCACGCCGAACAGCTTGCCGACGATGGCGGCAGTCGGCGGCACCGTGGCCAGCCAGGTGAATCCCAGCCCGGCGGCAAACAGATAGAAGGTCAGCGGTGTCTGTGGCGACATCAGATACACCGCGATGAGCAGCGCGCGCGAGGCATACATCGCGGCCAGCACATGCTTGCTGCGGTAGCGCGCCACGCAGGCGCCGGCATACAGGCTGCCGAAAATGTTGGCCAGACCGATGATGGCCAGCGACCAGCTCGCCACCGTCGGCGGCAGGCCGCACAGCGCCACCTCGGTGGGCAGGTGTGTGACCAGAAAGGCGATGTGGAAACCGCAGGTGAAGAAACCCAGATGCAGCAGCAGGTAGCTGCGGTCGCGCAGCGCCACGCCCAGTGTCTCGCGCACGCCACGTTCGTCACCGGCTTCGGCAGCGCGCGGCGCCGGCGCAACGGTCAGCTTGCGCACCAGCGGGAGCGCCGCCAGCGTCATGACCGCCATGGCCCACAGCGAGCCCATCCAGCCGATGCTCTGGATCAGCTTCTGCAGCACCGGCGCAAACACGAACTGTCCGAATGAGCCGCCGGCGTTGATGACGCCCGAGGCCGTGCCGCGCGCCGTCGCCGGCAGACGTTGCGCGGCCGCGCCGATGAGGACCGAGAAGCTGCCCGCGCCCGAACCGATGGCGGTGATCAGCCCGAGCGACAGGATCAGCCCCCAGGTCGAATCCATGAACGGCGTGAGGGCCGCGCCGACCGCCAGCAGCAACAGCGAGGCTACCAGCACCGGCGCCGGCCCCCAGCGGTCAGCCGCTGCACCGGCCAGCGGCTGGATCGCCCCCCAGGCAAACTGCCCCACCGCCAGCGCCAGACTGATGCTGGCGATGCCCAGTCCGGTGGCAGTGTTGAGCGGGCCGACGTAGAGGCCCAGCGACTGGCGCGTACCCATCGTCACCATCAGGATGCCGGCGGCAGCCAGGGTGACGACGAGGATGTCGGGGCGGGCGATTGAGCGAAACATCATGAACCTCCGGGCGAGAGCGACATGGTCACCCACGCCCGCTCGCGACGGCTGAGTTCTGGTGCCTCAGGACTGCAAGGAATTCAGCCCAGCGTCACACCGGCCGGACCGTCGGCAAGACGACCGATCACCCAGCCGTCGTTGCCCTGCGTGTCACGGATCGTCGCCAGCACTTCGGCTTGCACAGCCGGATCGCAGGCAATCAGCAGGCCGCCGCTGGTCTGCGGGTCGGTGACCAGTTTCTGCAGCCATTCCGGGCTGCCTTCCGGCAGATGCACTTGGGTGCCGTAGCTGGCCCAGTTGCGGGTCGAAGCACCGGTCGCCACGCCGGCCTTCGCCAGCGCCAGCGCAGCATCGATGAAGGGCAGGCGCGCGGTATCGAGTTGCGCCGCCAGCCCCGAGGCTCGGCAGATTTCCAGCAGATGGCCAGCCAAGCCGAAACCGGTGACATCAGTCAGCGCGTGCACGCCCGGCATCTTGGCCAGCGTAGTGCCGACACGGTTCAGCGTAGTGGTCCAGCGCATCATCTCCGCGTAGTCGTCCGGCGTGAGCTGTGCTTTCTTGAGCCCGGCAGACAGCACGCCGACGCCCAGCGGCTTGGAGAGGATCAGCGTGTCACCCACCTTGGCGCCGGCGTTGCTCTTGACCTCGGCGGGGTCGACGATACCGAGCCCCACCAGACCGTAGATCGGCTCCAGCACGTCGATGGAATGCCCACCCGCCACCGGAATGCCGGCATCGCGGCACACCGCCGCACCGCCTTCTAGGATGCGGCCGATGACTTCCGGCGGCAGCTTGTCGATGGGCATGCCGACAATCGCCAGCGCCATGATCGGCTGCGCGCCCATGGCGTACACGTCGGACAGCGCATTGGTCGCGGCGATGCGGCCGAAGTCGAAGGGGTCATCGACGATGGGCGTGAAGAAGTCAGTGGTTGCCACGATGGCCTGACGCTCGTTGAGGCGATACACCGCCGCATCGTCGGCATGCTCGGTGCCCACCAGCAGGTCCGGCGGCACCAGCCCCGGCGGCATCGCCGAGAGCATGCGCGAGAGCAGGGCCGGCGCAATCTTGCAGCCGCAGCCACCGCCATGGGAGAACTGGGTGAGTCGGATGTCGTTCATCGGGATTCCGCCTGAAAGCCCGCTGAACCGGGCAAAGCGGGGATGCTAGCGCGCACGCTGCGGTGCCGCAAACCGCAGCACGGATTCAGTGCAGCGACAGATGCCGGCTGGCGAATTCGTCGGCCGGCAGCGCCTGCCCGAACAGCCAGCCCTGCGCCTCGCCACAACCGGCAGCAGTCACCTGATCGAGCTGCTCCTCGGTCTCCACCCCCTCGGCCACCACCTTCAGGCCGAAGGCGGCCGCCAGCGATACGATGGCCTGCACCACCGCACTATCGTGGGCCTGACCGTGACGGTCACGCACGAAGCCGCCGTCGATCTTGAGGCGCGACAGCGGCAGGTCACGCAGGTGGCCGAGCGAGGACCAGCCGGTGCCGAAGTCGTCCAGCGCCAGGCGCACACCCAGCGCACCCAGGCCGCGCAGGTTGGCGCCGACTTCGGGCGAATGCACCAGCAAGGCGCTTTCGGTGATCTCCAGCTCCAGCCGCTCGGGCGGCACGCCGTGGCGCTCCAGACAACCCGTCACCAGCTCGGTGAAACCGGGGTCCTGCAGCTGACGTGCCGACAGGTTCACCGACAGCGAGAAATCCTCCACCTGCCGCATCCACGCCGAGGCATCGCGACAGGCCGCGTCCAGCACCCAGGCGCCGATATCGCGCATCAGCTCGCTCTGCTCCGCCACCGGGATGAAGCGCCCCGGCGGCACCTCGCCCAGATCGGCACTCTTCCAGCGCAGCAGCGCCTCCGCACCGGAGACGCGGCGGCTAACGGCATCGACCTTGGGCTGGTAGTGCAGGTGCAGTTCGCCCCCGGCCAAGGCGCGTCGCAGGCCGGTTTCGATATCAAGCCGTTCACGCGCCTGTGCCGCCAGTTCCGGCACAAAGAAACGCCAGCTTCCACGGCCGGCGGCCTTGGCCGCATACACCGCAGTGTCGGCCGCCCGCAGCAGCGTGCCGACATCGGCGCCGTCGCGCGGGTAGAGTGCGATGCCGACGCTGACGCCCACGTTGAGGGTGTGCGTGTCGATGCCATAGGGCTCGGACAGACGCCGGATGATGTGGCTGGCGGCCCCGCTGGCGGCCTCCGGATCACAGTGTTCGAGCAGCGCCACGAACTCGTCGCCGCCCATGCGGCACACCGTGTCGCGATCCCGCACGGCGGCGCGCAGACGCGAGCCGACGATGCGGAGCAGACGGTCACCGACTTCGTGACCGAGGCTGTCATTGATGGTCTTGAAGTGGTCGAGATCGCAGAACAGCACCGCAAAGGGCTGCTGCGTCTTGCGCGCCTTCGCAATGGCTGCGGCAATGCAGTCGTTGAACAGGCTGCGGTTGGGCAGGCCGGTGAGTTCGTCGAAGTGCGCCCGCGCCGTGAGTTGGCGCTCGGCGTGCAGGATGCGTCGGCGCAGCCCGACGGTCAGTAGGTAGGCAGCACCGAAGGCCACACCCGCCACCACCACGACCAGGCTGAGGTATCGCATCATGCGGATGAGCAGCACGTCGGGATCCGCGAGAATGCGCAGCTCTCCCAACTTCGGCCCGGTCGCCGGCAGCGCAAGACTCACACCGGGGTTGAGCAGCCCACCCTCGGCCTGCGAGAAGTCAACCAACGACACTCCGCCGGGGGCGGCCGCGGCGATCACCGAGGGATTACCCTCTGCATCGAAGCGCAGCAAGGCAGCCTTGCCCACCAGCGCATGCGTGGTCAGATCGTTCAGCAGCCGACGGCCGGAAGGTTCATCATCGAACTCCAGCGCCGCTGCGGCCCGCGGCGAAACCAGACGGGCCTCGGCTTCCAGGGCAGCATGGATGTGGCTGCGGCTGTCGAGGTACTCGAAAGTGACCAGCAGGCCGGCCGCCACCACCAAGGCCAGGCCGGCTGCAAACATCTGCAGCCGCTGGCTGGCACGCAGGATACCGAGCGTCATGCGGCCCGGCGCCGCTGAGCGGCGAAGAGCATGGAAGATGGATCGCGTCGGATCGAGGTCATACGATGCCTGATACGCAGGCAGCCACCGGAGACAGGCTGCGACCTGTGGATTGTACGTAGATTTACGGACTATCCAAGAAGCATTTCGACACAAAGCCCTGCTGACCGGCACGCGACAACCAAATTTCAGCTCATCTGAACGGAGAAAGTGAATGCGCAGTATTTGCGTGTATTGCGGGGCGGCGCAGGGCCGCAGTGAAGTGTATGCAGACGCGGCACGCGCCTTGGGGAGCGCACTGGCGCAGCGCGGACTGCGGCTGGTGTATGGCGGTGCTTCGGTAGGCCTGATGGGCATCGTGGCCGACGCCGTGCTGGAGGCCGGCGGCGAAGTCGTCGGCATCATCCCCGAATCGCTGATGAAGAAAGAGCTGGCCCATCCCGGCCTGAGCGAGCTGGTGGTGACGCACTCCATGCACGAGCGCAAGACCGCCATGGCCGAGCGCGCCGACGGCTTCATCGCCCTGCCCGGCGGCATCGGCACCTTCGAGGAACTCTTCGAGATCTGGACCTGGGCGCAACTGGGCTTTCACAGCAAGCCCTGCGGCGTGCTCAACGCCGCCGGCTACTACGACAAACTGCTGGCCTTTCTCGACCATGCCCGCGACGAAGGCCTGCTCGCGCCCAGCGTGCGCGACGTGCTGCAGGTGGCGGACACGGCCGATGCGCTACTGCAGCGCTTCTCCGACTGGCAGCCCCCACATGTCGACCGCTGGCTCGGCCGCGGCGAGGTGTAACACCCATCACAAAGGCGTAGAATCCGCGCCTTTTCCGGGGCAGGGCAATCATGGCGGGCGGGCGTAACGGCAAGGGTGTGAAGGGCTTCTGCGCCGACCTGTTCGGCGTGTACTTCACCCTGCTCAAAGTCATGGTGCCGGCCCTCGTCATCGTCAAGGCGCTCGACCTGCTGGGCGGCACCACGTGGCTGGCCTACGCGCTGTCGCCGGTGATGTCGCTGGTGGGCCTGCCTGACGAAATCGCCATCGTGTGGGCCGCCGCACTGCTGGTGAACCTCTACACCGGCATGGTGGTGTTCTTCGACGTCGCACCACAGCTCGGCCTGTCGGTGGCGGAAGTCACGGTGCTCGGCACCATGATCCTGATCGCCCACTCGCTGCCGGTCGAAGGCGCCGTCGCACGCGCGGCCGGGGTGTCGTGGCGCGCCACGCTGGCCATCCGCTTGGGCGGCGCACTGGTGCTCGGCACCCTGCTCAACCTCGCCTATTCAAGCAGCGGCACCCTGCAGCAGCCGGCACGCCTGCTGTGGCAACCGGCCGGCCCGGCCGACAACAGCCTGCTGGCCTGGGGCGTGGCTCAATTGCAGATGCTGGCGCTGATCTTCGTCGTCATCGCCGCACTCATGCTGTCGCTCAAGGCGCTGCGCGCACTGCGCGTGGAACGCTTCATCCACGCCCTGCTCGCCCCCATGCTGCGCTTCATCGGCATCGGTCGCGAAGCCGGCCACATCACGGTCATCGGCTTCACGCTGGGCATCAGCTTCGGCGCCGGCCTGCTCATCCGCGAGGCCCGCACCGGCGTACTCAACCGCCGCGACATGTTCCTCACCATGGGCTTTCTCGGCCTGTGTCACAGCGTCATCGAAGACACCCTGCTGATCGTGCTGCTCGGCGCCGATCTGTCGGGCATCCTGTGGGCGCGCATCGTCTTCGCCTTGCTCGTCATCGCCGCCCTGGCACGCCTGCCGGCGCTGGACCGACGATTGCGCGAGGCCCCGGCACAGGGGTAGCCTCGGGGCATCCTCCACTTCACGGGAAGCACCGATGAGCAGCCCCCGCCTGGCCCCCGGCATGAGCCTCGAAGTCCTGCAGCAACGCGCACAGGGCACCCACCTGCCCGGTCACTTCGGCATCGAATTCACCCGTCTCGAAGCCGGCCGCGTCGAAGCCCGGCTGGCCGTGCGCCCCGAGCTGATGGCCAGCAACGGCTACCTGCACGCCGCCACCGTGATCGCGCTGGCCGATACCTCCTGCGGTTTCGGCACCATCGCCCACCTGCCGGAAGGCGCTTCCGGCTTCACAACCATCGAACTCAAGAGCAACTTCCTCGGCACCGTGCGCGAAGGCGCCATCCGCAGCGTGGCGCAGCCCGTGCACGCCGGACGCACCACCCAGGTGTGGGATGCGGAAGTATTCGACGAGGCCACCGACCGGCGCATCGCGCTGTTCCGCTGCACCGAGATGATTCTGTATCCGAAGAGCTAAGCGCTCTGCATGCGGGTCCGGCGGATCACTCTGGGCTGATCCGCCCTGCAAGGACTTAAGCACAGCCGCCGAGCAAGCATGTGTGCGCAGGTGCATACGTCAGCCACGTGCGACCGCAAGACGCGCAGATTCTGGAACAGCGGCCATCAGCTTCTGGAGCCTGGATAGGCCAATTGGTCGTTGTCCGTTCTTTTGCATCGGACCACACGCTGACCATGCAACAGAACCGGGGCCATTGAAGACCTCGGTGACCTCACCATCCGACGCAAGGAAGAGGACAAGCAGATGCTCGGGCTCAGCCCGCAAAGCGACCGATTTCCCCTGAGTGGCTTTCACCTGGACCGAAACCCCATTCGGGGCACACGCGTCATGCACTTCGGTTGAGCCGGGAAATAGCGACAGGCCATACCGATGGGCAGCAACGACCTCACCGATACTTCCCACAAGGTGGCCATCCGGAGTGAAGCGGCGGCCGGGGAACAGACGTTCGAACTCTGCAACGATCCCGTACAACTCTTTGACTAAAGCAGGAACGGCCGTGATCGGAGTTGGATTCATTTGCTTAGCATTTTGATTCGCCAGCCTGCGAGGCTTCTTACGTAAGCCCGGCAGGCAACGGGGTTAACCGACAGTGGATGCAAGATCCAGAAAGCATCCGCATCTTCACCTGGCCCATGCAGCCTCGCTTCTGCACGAGCAACGATGTGAACGTGTTCAAACTCGACGAGGGCGTTGATACCAACCCTCAGCCTAAGTCACAACACCGCAGCACGGCCTCCCAATCCACATCCTGCGAGGTGTCGATGCACACCGCCAAGGCCCGCTCATCGTCCCCGAGGGGTTCACGGGTGGCGAGCTGGTGTTCCAGCACGGTGACATCAGCGTCCGCGGCATCCATACCCTCGGCGGCGCGTTTGGCGACGCGCTCGCGCAGTACATCGGGCGGGGCGTCGAAGGCGAGGATGACGAAGGGCGCGGCCAGTTGGGCGGCCAGCGCGCGGAAGCGGTCGCGTTGGGTGCGTTTGAGGAAGGTGGCGTCCACCAGCGCGGGGCGACCCGCGGCCACCACGGCGCGCACGATGTGCAGCAGGCGGGCGTAGGTGCGCTCGGTCATCTCGGGGCCGTACAGGCCCGCACCGACGGCGGCGGTGGCGCGATCATGGGCCTTGAGGCCGGCGAGGCGTTTGCGCTCCACATCCGAGCGGATGCGGATGGCGCCGCGGCGCTCGACCAACGTACGCCCGCCAAAACTCTTGCCCGCGCCGGACGGGCCGCTGGCAATCCACACGGCAGCGCGGCCGGCGTCGATGCGGCCCAGCGCGTAGTCGAGGTACAACACCAGTTCCTCACGGCAGGCGACAGCCTCCTCACCCTGTGCCTGGCGCATGCGGATGGCGGCGACCTTGGCGCGCACCATGGCGCGGTACGCCACGTAGTAGGCGAGCAGCGGCAGCGCGTCGTAGTCGCCGCCAGCCTCCAGCCAGGCGTCGAGGAAGCCGTTGGCGAGGTCTGCGCGGCCGCGTGCCTCGCAATCCATGACGAGGAAGGCGACGTCGGCCATGACGTCGTTCCAGCGCAGTTGCGGGTTGAATTCAATGCCGTCGAACAAGCGCGCGCGGCCGTCCAGCCACACGATGTTGGCCAGATGCAGGTCGCCGTGGCACTCGCGCACGAAACCCGCCGCCAGCCGCGCATCGAAGGTGCTCGCCAGACGGCGCGATTCACCCGCGCTCCAGGCTTCCAGCCGGCCGATTTGCGCCAGCAAGGCGGCGTCCGTGACCAGTTCGCGCATCTGGTCGAAGTTCTGCTGCACCGGGAAGATCACCGCCTCGGCGCTGCCGAAGCCCTGTCCGGGCTGCGCCACGGCGATCCCGGCGTGAAAATCGGCCACGTGCCGGGCCACGGCCTGCATGTGTTCGGAGGTCAGCGCGCCGTCGGCCAGCAGATGCGCAAACAGCCCCGCCTGATCGAAGCGACGCATGCGCACGGCAAACTCCGGCGCACCGTCCGCCGGGCCGATCCGCGCGCCCTCTCCGCCATACACCCCCACCACGTCCTCGTAGATTTCCGGCGCGGTGCGGCGGTTGAGGCGCACCTCCTCCTCGCACATGGCGCGCCGGCGCGCGGGCGTGGAGTAGTCGAGGAAGCCCAGATCGAGCGGCTTCTTGATCTTGTAGGCGTAGTCGCCGGCAAGGATCACCCACGAGGCGTGGGTCTCAATGCATTCAACCTGCCCGACCGGGTGGGGGAAACGGCCGGCACGCACAAGGGCAGCGACGATGGGAATGGAGTCGGTCATACGCAGGGGCTCCGGGCAATGCGTCCGATTCTAGCTGGCGTGCAACCTTGTTCGATCAGGTATCGAACCCATCGACCAGTCTCGTACCATGCTTAATGCATATGCTCCGACAACCAGATCCACGACCACAGAACTGGTGATAGCTAATCCAATGGATTACACTGCCCATGCAGACGCTTGCCGAGACGCCTGAGTACATCCGCCGTGCGGAGCGCTTGCTGTCCGAAAGCGAGCGCCGCGACATCGTCAGCTATCTTGCCCTTCACCCGAAAGCCGGGGATCTGCTGGAAGGCACCGGCGGCATCCGGAAATTGCGCTGGGCGCGCGGCAACCGGGGAAAGAGCGGTGGTGTCCGGGTCATCTATTACTTTCACAGTGAGGCCGTGCCGCTTTACCTGTTAACGCTGTTCGGGAAAAACGAGCGCGCCAATCTGAGCAAGGCAGAGAGGAACATGCTCGCCGGACTGGTCAAGGTGCTCGTGTCTGCGTGGAAAGAGGAGTGAAGCAATGAGCAAGGCATTCGCAAGCATCCAGCAAGGGCTGACCGAGGCCATTGCCCATGCGCGGGGGGAACCCTCCAGCGTCCGCGTGTATAAGCCGCATGCCGTCGACGTCAAAGCGCTGCGACAACGCGTGAGCATGACCCAGGAGCAGTTCGCGGCGCGCTTCGGCTTTTCGGTAGCCACACTGAGGCATTGGGAACGCGGCGACCGGCGCCCGCAGGGGCCGGCGCTGGTGCTGCTCAACGTCATCGAGAAGAATCACAACGCCGTCCTCGAAGCACTCGCGGACTAGACCGCAACGCAACCGGAGCACCCACTTGGCCGCCAGCAACAACACCCCGCGCATCGTCGCCGCCATTCTCGGACTGGTCTTCTTTGCGCTGATCGGCGCCTTCGTGACGATGGCGATGATCTCGCGCGACGAGGTGCGCCTCAACGCCATCGGCCCGCTCGGCAAGGCGCCGGGCGTGGAGCGCGGCGGCGTGCGCTTTTCCGGCACGGTACATGTGTGGGAAGTGGTCGGCAGCGTCGGCACCGATCCACAGGGGAATGCGCGGCTGGAGCTG
>JAJLLM010000035.1:0-3754 GCA_033837965.1 Pseudazoarcus pumilus | reverse complement strand
GCCGTAGAGCATGGTCACCGAGTGGCCCACCGCGAACAGGCTCACGTACAGCGCGATGTCCTTGAGGCGGTAGAGGAAGAAGATCACCCCGGCGAGGAACAGCAGATGGTCGTAGCCGGTGACCATGTGCTTGGCGCCGAGGTAGGTGAAGGGCAGCAGGTGCGTGCCCGAGATTTCCTGGATGTAGCCCTTGTCGCCCTCGGCCACGCCATGGGCGTGCGCGAGGCCGGTGAGCAACAGCCAGAGCAGGCTGCCGAGCAATGCGCGCGGCACCAGGCCCGACCACCCGAGGGGGCGGCCGGAGTGCAGATTCATGTGGTTCATGAACGTCCTTCCGAAAAGGTGTCTGTACGACGGATTGCCCGAATGGCGACCCGCCCGTTCCATCAACTTCTCGAAAGTGACTTGGGGGGCCGTTCGGGCAGCCAACAGGGCGGTGGATAGTCGCGCAGTGGTTCGCCGGTAACGAGGGACGCGGCGCAGGCTGACGCCCGGCTCAAGTGCATCGGCGGCACGTTGGGTTTGTCGTGACTGTGATCGCTGGCATCGTGCGCGGGGTGCGCGCTGGTGTCGTCTTCATCCGCATCGTGTGAATGACCGTGCCAATGGCCGTCCGGAGCATGTGCCTGCGCGATGTCGTCGAGTGGAACATGCGACAGCGACGCCGCGCCAACGGTGCCGACGAACAGGTGCGCAAACACCAGCAGCCAGAGCAGGCAGCGTGTCAGCGTCAAACGGCAGGAGGGGCGGGAAGCAGCAGCGCGCATGCGGGCAGCGTTGGCAGGGACGGACGGAAAGACCGGGCAAGCCTATAGAAGTTGCGGTTGAGCGGCAATCCGTTCCCGCTCAACCGCCCTTGACCTGCGGAAACAGCACCTCGGTGAAGCCGAACTTCGTCATGTCGCGGATGCGCATGGGGTAGAGCAGGCCGAACAGGTGGTCGCATTCGTGCTGCACCACGCGGGCATGAAAGCCGTCCACCGTGCGGTCGATGGGCTCGCCCTGAGGGGTGAAGCCGGTGTAGCGGATGTACGTGTATCGCGGCACCAGCCCGCGCATGCCGGGCACCGACAGGCAGCCTTCCCAGCCATCTTCCATCTCGTCGGACAGCGGCGTGATGACCGGATTGAGCAGGATGGTCTGCGGCACCGGCTCGGCGTCCGGGTAACGTTCGCTGCGCTCGAAGCCCATGATCACGAGCTGCAGGCCGACGCCGATTTGCGGTGCGGCCAGCCCGACGCCACCGGCCGCGGCCATGGTGTCGAACATGTCTTCGATCAGCGCGTGCAGCTCCGGCGTGTCGAACGCGGTGATGGGTTCGGCGGGCACCAGCAGGCGCGGGTCGCCCATCTTCAGGATCGGTCGTACGGCCATGTGAAGAACCTGGACTGGCTGCGGTAGCTGACTTGGCGGCTACCGCAGCGTGAGGGTCAGCCTTTCGGGCCGATCTCCATTTCGACCATGCCGAGGCCGGGGAAGTCGGCGCGCAGGGCTTCGCCGCCATTGACGAAGAGCATGCCGGTGCAGGTGCCGGTGGTGACGAACTGGCCCTTGCGCAGGCCGCCACAGCGCACCGCCACGTGGTTGGCGAGCCAATGCACAAGGCGGAAGACATCGCCGGCCGCGTTGCCACCGACCACATCCACCCAGTGTTCGCCGTCGGCGTCGAGAATGGCGCGCTGCTTTGTCTGGTCCAGCCCGACCAGGTCGGGGCGGCCGTCGCCGTACACGAAAGCGCCGTTACCCAACGCGTCGGTGGCGAGCACCAGACGGGTCTGGTGCTCATGATCGGCGAAGCGGTAGGTGACGATCTCGAACGCCGGATGCACGCTTTCGATGGCGTCGAGCACTTCCTCGCGCGTGTAGGGGCGGCCGATCGGCGGCAGGTCGCGGCCCATGCGTACGGCGATCTCGCATTCGATGCCGCACTGGCCGGCGGAATAGGCCGGCATCTTGAAGCCCGAGGCGTGCATCAGCGCGGCCGGCATCGGCGCGCAGGTGGGCTCGGCGTCGGGGCCCTTGGCGCCGACCTTCCAGCCACCGACCGGGCCGAGGGCCTCGGATACGGCGTCCTGGATGGCGTAGGCCTCGGCGAAGTCGGTCGGTTCGCTGCCGGCCGGCAGCGCCTTCAGTTGTACGCCGCTGGCCCGCGCGTCGAGCAGTGCCTTGGCGGCGCGCTGAACGGAATCCCTGTCCATTTCCCCCTCCTTCGCCGGATGCCGGCTGTTGTCAGTTCTGTTGCCGAGAAAAGGTGTCGCGCAGCACGTTCTTCTGCACCTTGCCCATGGTATTCCTCGGCAGCTCGGGCATGAAGAAAATACGCTTGGGCACCTTGAAGTTCGCGAGTTCGGTCTTGAGCTTGCCGATGATGGCCTCTTCGTCGAGCTGGGCGCCGCTCTCCGGCACGATCACGGCCGTCACGGATTCTCCGAAATCGGGGTGCGGCAGGCCGATGACGGCGGATTCCTTGACGCCTTCGAGGTCGTCGATCCAGCTCTCGATCTCCTTTGGATACACGTTGTAGCCGCCGGTGATGATGAGGTCCTTGCTGCGGCCGACCAGATGCACGTAACCGCGCGCGTCGATCTTGCCCAGATCGCCGGTGCGGAAGAAGCCGTCGGCGGTGAATTCCTCGGCGGTCTTCTCGGGCATGCGCCAGTAGCCGCGGAAAACGTTGGGGCCGCGCACCAGCACGTGGCCCACTTCTTCCGTGGGCAGTGCCTTGCCGTCGTTGTCGACGATGCGCAGTTCCACCCCCGGCAGCGGGTAGCCGACGGTGCCGGGGCGGCGCTCGCCGTCATAGGGGTTGGAGGTGAGCATCGCGGTTTCGGTCATGCCGTAGCGCTCGAGGATGGCATGGCCGGTGCGGCGCTCGAACTCGCGGTGGGTCTCGGCCAGCAGCGGCGCCGAGCCGGCCACGAAGAGGCGCATGTGGGCGCACAGCTCGCGGTTGAACTCGGCCTGTTCGAGCAATCGGGTGTACAGCGTCGGCACGCCCATGAATACCGAGGCGCGCGGCAGCAGCTCGATCACGCGATGCACGTCGAAGCGCGGCTGCCACAGCATCAGGCTGCCGTTGAGCAACGAGCAGTGGCAGGCCACGAAGAGCCCGTGGGCGTGGAAGATCGGCAGCACGTGCAGCACCACTTCGCCCGGCACGAAGCCCCAGTACTTGTGCAGGGTCTGCGCGTTGGAAGCGAGGTTGCGGTGGGTCAGCATCGCGCCCTTGGAGCGGCCGGTGGTGCCCGAGGTGTACAGGATGCAGGCGAGGTCGTCGTCCTCGCGCTGCATCGTGTCGAACTGTTCCGACATGGTGGATGCGCGCTCGGACGCGGTGCCGTTGCCGTGGTCGCCCAGCGTCAGCACCACCGGGTTGCCGGCGTCGGCGGCGATGTCGAGGAAGAGGTCTTCGTGCGAGGGGCTGCACACCACCATGCGCGGTTCGGCGTCGGCCAGGAAATAGGCCAGTTCCTTGCGCTGGTAGGCGGAGTTGAGCGGCACGAACACGGCGCCGGCGCGCAGGCAGCCCAGGTACAGGAACAGCGCATCGGGCGACTTGTCGATCTGCACCACGATGCGGTCGCCCGGCATGACGCCCAGCGAGGCAATCAGATTGGCGTAACGCGCGCTCGCCCGGTCGAGCTCGCCGTAGGTGTGTACGGCGCCGGTTTCGGTTTCCAGCGCGGGGGCTTCCGGCGAGGCGGGGAAGCCGCTTTTCAGCGTCAGATACAGGTTTTTATTTGTCATTTCGTCG
>JAJLLM010000034.1:0-10221 GCA_033837965.1 Pseudazoarcus pumilus | reverse complement strand
AGGAGGGCGCCGCTCGCGCTGCCCGGATCAGCCGTAAAAGACAACGGGGCGCCCGCAGGCGCCCCGTCTCGGAGCAAACAGGGATTACTTGTCGGCGTTCGGGAAGAACAGCTGCTCGCCACCGATCTTGTACTCGGCGATAGCGGCCTGGCCTTCGGCCGACACCAGCCAGTCGATGAACTTCTGACCGGCTTCCTTCTTCACGTGGGCATGCTTCTCCGGGTTCACCAGGATCACGCCGTACTGGTTGAACAGGCGCTCGTCACCTTCAACCAGAATGGCCAGATCGGCGCGGTTCTTGAAGTTCAGCCAGGTGGCGCGGTCGGACATCACGTACGCGCCGCTGGAAGCCGCGATGTTCAGCGCCGGGCCCATGCCGCAGCCGCATTCCTTGTAGCCCGTGCCCATGTTTTCAACACCAGCGGCCTTCCAGAAGCGCAGCTCGGCCGCATGCGTGCCGCTCTTGTCGCCACGCGACACGAAGCTGGCGTTGGCAGCGGCGACTTTCTTCAGGCCGGCGAGGATGTCGCTGCCCTTGGTGCCGGCCGGGTCGGCCTTGTCGCCGATCAGCACGAAGTCGTTGTACATCACCGGGTAGCGCTTGACGCCGAAGCCCTCCTCGACGAACTTCTCTTCGGCCACCTTGTTGTGCACGAACAGCACGTCGGCATCACCACGGCGGCCGGTATCCAGCGCCTGGCCGGTACCCTGCGCCACCACGCGCACTTCGATGCCGGTCTTCTTCTGGAAGATCGGCAGGATGTGGCCGAACAGGCCGGACTGCTCGGTGGAAGTGGTGGAAGACACCACGATGGACTCGGCCTGCGCCGCACCGACGGCGAAAGCCGACAAGGCAAAGGCGGCGAGCAAGCCGCGGAACGGACGGGCGATGGATGCTGATTTCATGTAAACACTCCTGGGTGAGACGGCTGCCCTGCTGTTGCGCGGCAACCTATGGTCGCGAGTTCATTACTTGTTTTCGCGTAATCTATTGATCGTGATTACTTTCAGCAATATGAAGCCCCGTGCATAGGATCCAGTTCAACTACGTTCTCGCCGAGAGCCGCGGCCCGGCGCAGATCCGCAACCCGCTGATCGACCTGCTGCACGCGGTCGAGGACAACGGCTCCATTTCAGCCGCCGCGCGCCAGCTGGGCTTTTCCTATCGCCACGTGTGGGGCGAGCTGAAGCGCTGGGAAGACGAGCTGGGTCACGGGCTGATCGTGTGGGAGAAGGGACAGCCCGCGCGGCTGACCGAGTTCGGCACCAAACTGCTGTGGGCCGAGCGTCAGGCGCAGGCGCGCCTGCAGGCGCAGATCGACAATCTGCGGGCGGACCTCGAACGGGCCTATGCCGTCGCCTTCGACGATTCCACCCACGTGCTGAGCTTCCACGCCAGTCACGACGACGCACTCTCGGCGCTGCGCGAACAGGCCCGCAGCCAGAAACTGCATCTGGACATCCGCTTCACCGGCAGCGTGGACGCCATTCGCGCCCTCAACGAGGGGCGCTGCATGATGGCCGGTTTCCACACCCGCCTGCATCCGGCGCGCGGCTCACTCGCCTACCGCACCTACCGGCCGATGCTGAAGCCCGGCCTGCACAAGATCATCGGCTTCGCGCGCCGCACGCAGGGGCTGATCGTGGCACCGGGCAATCCGCTCCAACTCACCGGCCTGAAAGACCTGGCCCGCGGCAAGGTGCGCTTTGCCAACCGTGCGCTCGGCACCGGCACGCGCCTGCTGCTGGACGAACTGCTCGATGAGCAGGGCATTGCGGCCGCGTCGATCCGCGACTTCGACAGCGCCGAACCCTCGCACACCGCCGTTGCACAGGCCGTGGCGGCCGGGCAGGCCGACGCGGGGCTCGGCATCGAGGCCGCCGCGCGCGCCCGCGGGCTGGATTTCGTGCCCGTCGTCGAAGAGCAATACCACCTCGCCTGCCTGAAATCGGCGCTCGCCGAATCCGGTATCGAGGCCCTGCTCAAGCTGCTGCGCAGCGAAGCCTGGCAAACGACACTGCAGGGTCTGGCCGGCTACGCGCCGGAACATTGCGGCGAAGTGCTGGCCATGAGCGGCGTGTTGCCGTGGTGGCGCTATCGCACTCAGAAACACCCGGCAACGTAGGTCGCGATGAGCGAAGCGAATTGCGACACCACGCCAATCTCACCACCCGCGTCGCATTTCGCCTGACGGCTCAACGCGACCTACCTGACCGCGTTTACGCCTCCAGCAGCGCCGCCGACTTGATCTGCGCCCACACCGCCAAACCGGGCACCAGCGCCAGCCGCTCGGCCGAACGCCGCGTGATGCGGGCGAGCAGCGGCACGCCGGCCGCATCGAGCCGGACCAGCACATAGGCCGGGCCGTCGGCCGGCACGATTTCCACGACCGTGGCGGCAAGCTGGTTGTTGATGCTGCTGTCTTCGACCCGCGATCGTGCCAGCGCCACGTCACGCGCATGCACCCGCACCCGCAGCGTCTCGCCCGGCGCGCGGCGACTGCGCGGCACCAGCAGTTCGCCGCCGGCAAAGGCCAGCCGCGACAGGTGCCAGTCGTCCTCGTGCGCCGCCACCGTGGTCTCGATCATCACGCTGGCCTCGATGCCGCGCGCCAGCGGCAGGTCGGTGCGCGCCAGGGTCTCGGCCAGCGGGCCAGAGGCGCGCACGCGGCCGTGGTCGAGCAGCACCAGATGATCGGCCAGCCGGATCACCTCGTCGTGCGAATGACTGACGTACAGCATGGGGATGTCGAGCTGATCACGCAGGCGCTCGAGATACGGCAGGATTTCCTGCTTGCGGGCGGCGTCGAGCGCGGAGAGTGGCTCATCGAGCAGCAGCAGGCGGGGGCTGGTGAGCAGCGCACGCGCCAGCCCGACGCGCTGGCGCTCGCCGCCGGAGAGCTGATCCGGGTGACGGTCGAGCAGATGACCGAGGTCGAGCAGCGCCACCAGATCATCCCAGCCGATACGCCGCGCCGCGGCCGGAATGCGCTTGAAGCCGTATTCCATGTTGCCGCGCGCCGACAGGTGCGGAAACAGGTTGGCGTCCTGGAACACGTAGCCGAGGCTGCGCCGGTGCGTCGGCACGAAGTCGCGGCCGTCCTGCCACACCTCGCCATCGAAATCGACATGGCCATCGGCCAGCCGCTCCAGCCCCGCAATGCAACGCAGCACGGTGGTCTTGCCGGCACCGGACGGTCCGAACAGCGCGGTGACGCCGCGCGAAGGCAGCTTGAGGTCGACATCGAGCACGAATTCGCCACGATCCACCCTGAAACGCGCAGCGATCGTCACGATGCAACCCCCACCACCTTGAAGCGCCGGTTGATCGCGTACACGCTCAGCAGCAGCGAGAACGACAGCACCACCAGCACCAGCGCCAGGCTGTGCGCGGCGGCGAAATCCATGGCCTCGACGTGGTTGTAGATGGCGATGGACGCCACCTGCGTGCTGTCCGGGATGTTGCCGCCGAGCATGATGATCACGCCGAATTCACCCAGCGTATGCGCGAAGGACAGCACCGCAGCAGTGAGGAAACCGCGCCGCGCGAGTGGCAGCGAGATGGTCACGAAGCGCTCGAAGGGCCCGGCGCGCAGGCAGGCCGCCGCTTCCAGCACGCGCGTGCCGGTGGCCTGGAAGGCGTTCTGCAGCGGCTGCACGACAAAGGGCAACGAATAGATCATCGAGCCGATCACCAGCCCGGAGAAACTGAAGGCAAGGTGGCCGATGCCGAGGTCTTCGAGAAAGCCGCCGATGGCGCCACGCGGCCCCAGCAGCAACAGCAGGTAGAAGCCCACCACCGTCGGCGGCAACACCAGCGGCAGCGACACCAGCGCCTCGACGAAGGTCTTGATGCGCGAGCGCGTCTGCGCCAGCCACCACGCCAGCGGCACGCACAGCACGATCAGGATGACGGTGCTGATGACCGCCAGCTTGAGCGTGATCCACAGTGCGGTAAGGTCCTGCGGTGACAGCATCTACTTCCTCAGTCGGCAAACCCGTAGCCGGCGGCCTCGATCACGGCGCGTGCCTCGGCGCCTCGCAGCCATTGCAGAAACTGCTGTGCGGCGGCCGCGTCGTCAGCGCGCTTGAGCACCACGGCAGCCTGCGCGATCGGCGTGTATTCGCCCTTCGGCGGAATCCAGTACGAACCGGCGATGCCCTGTTCGGTCCTGACCTGCGCCAGCGCGACAAAGCCCAGGTCCGCCGCACCGCTCGCGACCTGACTGTAGGTCTGGCCGATGGACTGCCCGCGCACCAGCTTGCCGGCGCCGTCGATGGTAGCGAACACGCCGCGCTTGCGCAGGATTTCCTCCGCCGCCTTGCCGTAGGGCGCGAGCCTCGGATCGGCGATGGCGAGATGGCGGAATTCACCGCGCTCGAGCACCTTCGCATCGGCATCCACAACCCCCTCGCGCGCACTCCACAACACCGGCACGCCCAGTGCGTAGACAAAGCGGCTGCCGGCCAGCGCATGACCTTCCTGCTCCAGTTTCTCGGGACGCGCCGCATCGGCCGACAGGAAGACATCGAAGGGCGCGCCATTGAGGATCTGCGTGGTCAGCGCACCGGAGGAGCCGGCGCTGATCACCAGATCGTGGCCGCTGGCCACCTTGAACAGTGGCGCCAGCTTCTGCACCGTGCCGTGGAAATTGGCCGCCACGGCCACCCTGATATCGGCGGCGGCAACGGGGAGGGCGAAGAGCAACGCAAGCGCCGCAAGGCATTTGTTGAACATGAAAGAACTCCGGAACAAGGGCCGTCCGGTCCTCATCCTCCGGTCACCGGCATCGCGCCGGAACCTGGATTGATTACAGGAACAGGAAGCTGCAGATGAACACCGCTGCCATCACGGCCACCACATCCGCTGTCAGCGCGGCGGCCAGGGTGTGGCGGATGCGGCGGATCTGCACCGCGCCGAAGTACACCGCCAGCACGTAGAAGGTGGTCTCGGTCGAGCCCTGCAGCGTGGTCACCAGCATGCCGACATAGCTGTCCGGCCCGACGTTGGGGTCGTTGATGATGGAGGCCATCACGCCGTAGGCGCCGGAACCGGACAGCGGCCGCAGCAGCGCCATCGGCAAGGCCTCGGCCGGCAGGCCGACCTTGCCGGTGAGCGCGCCCAAGGTCGCCACCATGTAGTCCATCGCCCCGCTGGCGCGGAACATGCCGACCGCCACGAGGATGGCCACCAGATACGGAATGATGCGCAGCGCCACCTGGAAACCGTCCTTTGCGCCTTCCACGAACACCTCGTAGATGCGCACGCCACGCAGCGCGCCGAACAGCAGGAAACCCACCATCAGCCCCGGCACGATCCACGGCGAGATGGCGCGGCCATACACGATGGTGAGCGGAATCAGCGCGACGATGCCGAGCAGCGCCGCCACCGACACCCAGGCCGGATAGGCGGCGTCGGCTTCGTCGGGCAGCTTGTCGGCGGCTTCATTCACCCACGGCCGGTCGACGGGCGCGGCATCGGGATCGAGCGGCCCCACCGGGAAGAAGCGCCGATAGAGGAACGCCGCCGAAATGGCAGCGATCGTGGAGCAAACGGTGGCGAACAGCGTGGTCGGCAGGATGGCCGCCGGATCGGCCGAACCGGCGGCCGCGCGAATGGCGATGACGCCGGTCGGCAACAGCGTGATGCTGGACGTGTTGATGGCAAGGAACAGCGCCATCGAGTTGGTGGCCGTGCCGGGGCGGGTGTTGAGCTTGTCCAGCTCCTGCATGGCGCGGATGCCGAAGGGCGTGGCGGCGTTGCCGAGGCCTAGCGCGTTGGCCGACATGTTGAGGATCATCGCGCCCATGGCCGGGTGATTGGGCGGCACCTCGGGGAACAGCCGCGTCATCAACGGGCGGATGACCTTGGCGATGATGGTGAGCATGCCGCCGGCTTCGGCCACCTTCATCAGGCCGAGGAACAGCGTCATCACGCCGACCAGCCCCAGCGCCAGTTCCACCGAGCCGCTCGCGGCGTCGATCATGCCCTTGGACAACGCTTCCATCGGCGCGGGCTGGCCCTCCACCGGCACATGGCCGATCTGGCGCCAGGCGGCTGCCGCGAAGGCGATCAGGACGATGCCGAGGAAGATGCCGTTCACCGCGCGCCCTCCGGCCGGACGGCGGACGGGCTAGGGACGATGCAGTGCGTGAGGGTCAAGATGCGGCGGCTCCTGCGGGGCGGGCATGACGGGCGGCAGACAGCCGCCATGAAATCACGTCACCCCGCCCCGCACAAGCAGCAGCGGCAGGCCGATCAGACCTTGGCGAGGGTTTCCTCGATCTCGGCGAAGGTGCGTGCCACCGACATCGGCACCACCGGCGTACCCAGCCTGCGCGACAGGTCGGCGGCCGAGAACACCCCGCAGATCTGCGGCGCGGCCGAGCCTTCCCGGCGTACCACCAGCGCATGCTGGCGGCCATGCGCGCGCATGGTCTCGACCACGTCGCCCAGCCGCGCATTGCGCAGGTCGGCCAGTTCAAGCGCCTCGACCGCATCGGCCGGGGTCATGATGTCCTGCACGCGGATCTCGTCGTGGCGCACGCCGCGCTCGCGCACGATCTGCATCGGCTTTTCGCCGAGCAGGTCATTGCTGGTGATCAGGCCGACCACATCACCGCTGTGATCCACCGCGAACAGCATGCGCACGCGGCGTTCAAGCATGCGCACATGGGCCGCCTCGACGAACTCGTCGGCACGCACGGTGACGGCGGTGATGCGGGTCAGGTCGGTCATCGCCGACAGCGCCGGCTCGGCCAGCAGACTCTCCAGAGGCTGCGCCGCAGGCGGCGGCACGAGCGGCACCTTGCCGGCAAGCGTGGTGGCGGAAAGGACGTGAAACTGGGTCATGACGGCTCCTCCTCGTGAGGTGCGCTCATGCGCCGGGCATGCGCGCACCGATATTTTCAATATGGGCGCCGCAGCCGGGAGGCGCAAGCATCGGACATCACGCATGGCGCGTCCGGGGTGGACTTGAAGCCGCCGTGATCGACGGCATATATCCGCCAGGGCGGTCGCAAACGGCCGCTGTCACACCACCAACGAGGGGGTACATGCCATGTACGAATCGCTTCTGACCGCAAGCGGCGGCCTGCCCGCCGAGTTCGAACGCCTGCAGCGCGAGATGCAGCAGGCACTGGGCCTGATCGCACGACCCGGCTCCATCCGCGCCGTCGCGCAAGGCGCTTTCCCGGCCGTCAATGTCGGCAGCACACCGACCAGCGTCGAGATCTACGCCTTTGCCCCCGGCCTCAGGGCGGAGGACATCCAGGTGCAGGTGGAACGCGGCGTGCTGACCATCGAAGGCGAGCGCAAGCTCGACCGCCCGGCCAACGACGCCAAGCAGCCGGTGTATGCCGCCGAGCGCTTTGCCGGCCGCTTCCGCCGCAGCGTCTCGCTGCCCGACGATGCCGACCCCGAGCGCGTCACCGCGCGCTATCGCGACGGCGTGCTGCGCGTCAGCATCGAGCGCCGTCAGGCCCTGCAACCACGCCGCATTGCCGTGCAATGACACCGGAGGACACGACCATGAGTGACAAGACCACTGCCCCGGCCGCCGACGAGCCGGCCCTGCAGCCGCGCGTGGACATCTTCGAGGACACCGGCGGCATCACGCTGCGTGCCGACCTGCCCGGCGTGCCGAAGGATCGCCTGGCCATCGACGTGGACGGCGACACCCTGCGCATCGAGGGCGAGGTCGTGCTCGACGCACCCGAGGGCGTCGAAGCCACCTATGCCGAAGTGCGGCTGGCGCGCTTCCGCCGCGCCTTCACGCTGAGCCCGGAACTCGATACCGGCAGCATCGAGGCGCAATTCCGCGACGGCGTGCTGCACCTGCGCATCCCCAAGCACGCTCACGCCCAGCCGCGCCGTATCGAGGTCGTTGCCGGCTGAAAGCTTCGCGTACCATGGCGGGCATCCGGTTTTCGGCTGCCCGCCCATGCCCCGCATCCACCCCGAAGGATGGCGCCAGATTCCCGCCAGCGGCGCGCTGGCGCGCAAGCTCGACACCCTCGCCGAGCTGGAGGAGGGCCTGCCCGACGGTTTCACCGTCTTCCACGGCATCCACTGGACGCGCGCCGAGCATGAACACCTGCTGTTCGGCGCCATCGACTTCGCGGTACTCGGCCCGTCCGGCCGCGTGCTGCTGATCGAACAGGTCGCCGGATTCCTCGACGAAACGCCCGAGGGGCTGGTCAAGCGCCACATCCGCGCGCGCCACAACGTCAGCGTGGCGCTGGCGCGCACCGCCGATCACCTTCGCACCCGCCTCAAGGCCAGCCTCGACGGCATGCAGCCCGCACTCGACCTGCTGCTGTACTGCCCCGACTTCACCGTGCGCGACCCCGGCAGCGCGGGCCTCGACCCCAGCCGCATCGTCGACGCCCCGCGCCGCGAACATCTCGTCGCCACGGTACGCAAGCTGCTCGACAGCGACGAGGCGGAACCGGCAGTGGTGGCGCGGCTCGACCGCTTCTTCGCCGACGAACTGGAACTCGCACCCGACCCCAGCGCGCTGGTCGGTCAGGCCACCACGCTGTACACCCGGCTGGCTGGCGGGCTGGCCGAATGGGGGCGGCGCATCGAGATGCAACCGCACCGCCTGCGCGTCACCGGCACCGCCGGCAGCGGCAAGACCCAGCTCGCGCTGGCCGTGCTGAGCGATGCCCTGGCTGCCGGCCGGCGCGCGCTGTACGTCTGCTACAACCGCCCGCTGGCCGACCACATCGCGCGCATCGCGCCGAGCAGCGCGGAAGTCACGACCTACCACCAGCTCTGCGCGCGCCTGCTCAGCGCCGCCGGCCAGCCTCCGGATTTCGCCACGCACGACACCTTTGCGCGCATGGAGCGCGATTTCGCCGCGCTACCGGTGACACCGCGCTGGGATGAACTGATCGTCGATGAAGGTCAGGATTTCGCTGAGGACTGGCGCGACGCGCTGCTGCGCCTACTCACGCCGGAGGGCCGCGCATGGTGGCTGGAAGACCCCATGCAGAACCTCTACGAGCGCCCGGAAGTGGCGCTGCCGGGCTGGGTGCGGCTCACCAGCGGGCGCAACTTCCGCAGCCCGTCGGACATCGTCGCCCTGCTCAACCGCCGTCTGGAACTGACGCAACCGATGGAAGCCGGCAGCCCGCTGGCCGGTTCGGAGGTGGAAGTCCTGCTGTGGGGAGACGAGGCCGAACTCATGGAGCGCACGCGGCGCGCCATCACACGCGCCGTCGGTCTCGGCTTCCGGCGCGAGCACATCGCGCTGGTGACCTTCCGTGGCCGCGAGAACTCACGTTTCACCGGGCTGGAACGCATCGGCCAGCATTCCCTGCGCGCCTTCACCGGCCGCTACGACCTGGTCGGCTCGCCGGAATTCACCCACGGGGATTTCCTCATCGACTCGGTGCACCGCTTCAAGGGCCAAGCCGCGCCCTGCGTGATCTTCACCGAAATCGATTTCGACACGCTCGACGTACGCAACCAGCGCAAGCTCTTCGTCGGTGCTACGCGCGCCGGCATGAAGCTGATGATGGTGATGTCGAAACGCGCCGCCAGCGCACTGGAACTGGACGCCAGCGAAACGCCGGCAGGCTGATCAGAACGTAGGGCGCGAACCGAAGGGCATTGCGCCGAATTGGCCAAACATCCGGCGGATTACGCTGCGCTAATCCGCTCTACGGAAAACGCCAAACTTACTCCGTTCAGCGCTTCGAGAACTTCCCGACCAGCTGATTGAGCCGCTCGGCCTTGCGCTGCTCGGCCTGTTCGGCGCGCTCGCGCTCGTGCTGTTCCTTCTGCTCCTCGCGCTTGCGCTTGGCGGCCGCGGCAAAGCGCTCTTTCAGCGTCTGCGAGGCGTGGCTGCGGTGCTCTTCGGTGATCTCGCCATCCACCTTGCCGTCGAGGTCGAAACGCTCGGTGGCCTTTTCCACCGCCTTCAGATAGCGCGTGGACGACACGTGCATGCGCATGGCGGTACGCACGGTCTTGCGGTCGAACTCGGGGAAGCGGGCGTGAATGGCCTTGTCGATGCCGAGCGCCAGCGGCTTGCAGTCACGGAAGGTGGGCGACACCTCTTGCAGGCGGCGCAGCACTTCACGCGGTTCGATGCCGCCGGCCTTGGGGGTCTCGGTGGCGGGGGCTTCGCTGGGGATTTCGGATTCCATCGGCTCTACGGGCAGCAGTTTCGGACGCGGCGCAATCATCGCACGAATCCGCCGCCACCGCTC
>JAJLLM010000033.1:0-34795 GCA_033837965.1 Pseudazoarcus pumilus | reverse complement strand
CAAGATCCTCAACGTCGAGAAGGCGCGCTTCGACAAGCTGCTGCAGAGCCAGGAGATCGCCACCATGATCACCGCGCTCGGCACCGGCATCGGCAAGGATGACTACAAGCCCGAGAAGCTCCGCTACCACCGCATCATCATCATGACCGACGCCGACGTCGACGGCGCCCACATCCGCACCCTGCTGCTGACCTTCTTCTACCGTCAGATGCCGGAGCTGGTCGAGCGCGGCCACATCTACATCGCCCAACCGCCGCTCTACAAGATCAAGCACGGCAAGACCGAGCTCTACATCAAGGACGACAACGAGCTCAACCAGCACCTGCTGCGCATCGCGCTCGACAACGCCGCGCTGCTGCCACGCGACGGCGCCGAGCCCATCGTCGACGAGGCGCTGGCCGGCCTGGCGCGCAGCTACCTGCTGGCCGAAGCCGTCATCAACCGCCTGGCCGCCTACATCGACCCGGCCGTGCTGCACGCCATGCTCGCGCGCAACATCGGCGTCAGCCTCGAATCAGAGGAGGCCGCCCGCGCTTCGGCAGCCGCCATCACGCCGCATGTTTCCGACGACATCCGCGTCAGCGCCGAGTACGACGAAGAGTCCGAGAACTGGCGTCTGGTCATCGCGCGCATGCACCACGGCAACCGTCGCATCACCGCCATCGAAGAAGACTTCCTCGTCTCGGGCGACTACCGCAGCATCCGCAACGCCGCCGAATCCATCGCCGACCTGATCGGCTCCGGCGCCGAAATCCGCCGCGGCGAAAAGTCTCAGCCCGTCACCCGCTTCGCCGACGCCATCCGCTGGCTGCTCAATGAGGTCGAACGCAACCTCAGCAAACAGCGCTACAAGGGTCTGGGCGAGATGAACCCCGAGCAGCTGTGGGAAACCACCATGGATCCGGCCGTGCGCCGCCTGCTGCGCGTGCAGATCGAGGACGCCATCGCCGCCGACGAGATCTTCACCACGCTGATGGGCGACAACGTCGAACCCCGCCGCGCCTTCATCGAAGGCAATGCGGTGTACGCACGCAACATCGACGTCTGATTGCCGCGGCGGCCGACGGTCGCCGAGCTAGCACACGCCAGCAGCGCCCGCACATGCCGGGCGCTGCGCGTTTTTGGGGTGCGTTCTCCAGCACCGGCCCGCCGGATTCAGCTTCCCGTAGGCTACGAGGCCTACACTTCCGATTCACGCTGCCGGCTTGCAACCGTACAACGTAGCCCGACCCTCCCCGCCGGAGACCTGGATGTCCGCCAAAGCTTCATCGCACGAGCACGAGCCGAGCTCCGCCGAGTTCACCCGCGGCCTGCTCGCGGCGGGGGTGGTCGTACTGTGCTGGACGGGCTTCAACATCGTGTCGCGGGCCGGTTCCACCGGCGCGCTCACGCCCTATGACATCGCCGCGCTGCGCTTCGGGGTGTCCGGGCTGCTGGCCTTGCCTTTCTTCCTGCGCATGGTGCGACCGGCCGACTACGGGCGTTACTTCGTGCTGGCAATGGTGGCCGGTGTGGGCTATTCGCTGTTCGCCTACGGCGGTTTTTCCTACGCCCCCACCGCCCATGCGGGGGTGTTCATCAACGGTGGCATTCCGTTCTGGACGGTCATCCTGGTCGCCACCATCACCGGTTTCCATGTCTCGCGACGGGTGCTGGTGGCGCTCGGCACCACCTCCGCCGGCCTGCTGCTGATCGCCTTTCGCAGCCTGAGCGAGGTCGCCGCCTCCGACGTGTGGATCGGCGACGCGCTGTTCCTCACGGCGGCGCTGCTGTGGGCGGTGTTCGGCATGCTCGGGCGGCACTGGAAGGTGCCGCCGCGCACCGCCATCGTCGCCATCGCGGTGATGTCGATGGTGGTCTATCTGCCGGTCTATGCGCTGTGGCTGCCCAGCAATCTGGCCGCCGCGCCAACCGGCGAGATCGTATTGCAGGGCGTGTATCAGGGCATCATCGCGGCGCTGATCGCCGGCTCGATGTACACCTACGCCTGCCAGACCATCGGCGTGTACCGTGCGTCGATGACGCTGGCCATCGTGCCCGGCGCCTCGGCCATCGGCGCCTGGCTGCTGCTCGACGAGCCGCTGACGGCAATGGCCACCGCCGGCCTGGCGCTGGTGTCGGTCGGCGCCGTGCTGTCGGCACGGCGCTGACCTACCGCCTCAGGCGCTGTCCGGGCGCAGCCTCACCGGCACCTGTACCGTCGGTACCGAATCCGCCGCACCCGCCACAATGCCGGCGATCATGTCGGCGGTCGCCGCCGACAGCGTCCAGCCCAGGTGGCCGTGGCCGGTGTTGTAGAACACGTTGGCGCGTCGCCCCCGGCCCACCCGCGGCATCATGTCCGGCATCATCGGCCGCAGCCCGGCCCACGGCACCACCTGACGCGTGCTCACGCCGGGGAAGCAGCGGTTCACCCAGTCCACCAGCGGCCGGATACGGTCGGCGCGGATGTCCTTGTTGAAACCGTTGAACTCGGCCGTACCGGCCACGCGGAAACGGTCCGGCCCCAGCCGGCTGGTCACCAGCTTGGTCTCGTCGTCGAGCAGGCTCACCCACGGCGCACACTGCCGGCTGCGCTCGTCGTTCAGATTGACGGTGATCGAGTAGCCCTTCACCGGATACACGTTCACCCGGTCGCCGAGCTGGCGCGCCAACGCACGGCTGGCCACGCCGGCGCACACCACCAGCGCGTCGAAGTCGAACACCTCCTCGTGGCCGTCGAGCGCGGCCGCCACCGTCGCACGCTCGCCGTCGCTGTGCAGCGCCACCACCTCACGGCCGAAGATGCTGCGCACGCCTAGGCGGTCGAGCGCGGCCGACAGGCCCAGCGTGAACTTGTGGATGTCGCCGGTGGAATCGCTTTCGGTGTAGAAGCCGCCGTAGTAGTCGCCGGCAAGCGTCGGCTCGATGGCGCGCATCTCCGCCGGCGTCACGGTGTAGCGCTGCAGCCCGCCGGCAGCGAGCAGCTTGCTCACCCCGGCTGCGTGCTCGAAGCCGGCACGGTCGCGATAGATATGCAGGATGCCCCGCTTCTCGCAGTCGAAATCGATGCCTTCGGCCTCGGCCCACGCGAACAGGTGCTCGCGCGCCGCCACGGCCAGCCGGGCGGTCTCGACGGTATTCGCGCGGTAGTGCGGGATGGCGGCGAGAAACTGCGCGAACCAAGACAGCTTGTGCCACGAGGGCTTCGGACTCACCAGCAGCGGCGCATCGCTGCACAGCATCCACTTGAGCCCCTTCAGCACCGTGCTCCAGTGCGTCCAGGTCTCCGCGTTGGACGCCGAGAGCTGGCCGCCGTTGGCGAACGAGGTCTCCATGGCGGGGTAACGGTGCTTCTCGAACAGCGTGACGGAGTAGCCCTTGCGGGCGAGCGCATAGGCGCTTGTCACCCCGGTGATGCCTCCACCGATGACGGCAATGGTCTTCATGGGAACGGTCTCCAGACGTCGGGGGTTGGGGTGCCCGCGCGACATGCGCGGAACACGCCCCCTCTGTCCGGTACCTGAGAGATTCACGCCGACCCGGCGGGTGGCGCTTGCTCCTTCGGTGTGGCGGGTGACGAACCCGCCAGCTCTTCAGAGATGGATGTCGATCCGGTCGGTCCTTTTGCCTGAGAGTTTCCGGGGCGGTTGCTCCTTCGGCGCCGCGCCCTGTGGGCGACGGTCTCTCCCGATCGAATCCCGGCCCGAGCCGGCATTGACAGGCTCCACTCTACTCCCGAGCGCGTCACAAGAACACCACCACGGGCAGCGGCCCGCCGCCGCGGGCCGGCCTATCGCGCGCCGGAAAACGGCCACCACGGCCGATCCGGCTTCATCGCGCTGTAATCCGGCCGTGCGAGATTCTGCGCCGTATCCACGGCTGGAGACCGAGGCCATGCAAAGCATCTGCGCACACTGCTACCAGCGTTTGGAGCGCGCGCGGCAGCATGTCCGGGCCATCCTGTGCGAGCACTGCGAAACCCGTTGGGCGCGTCGCCACGCACCCGCCGTCCCGGACGCCGTTCAGAAGCGGTACGCCGCACTCCGCCTCAGCTCACGCCCCGGCTCCTTCGACCCGACCACCCCGGTTTAGTCAGGCTTGTCGATTTCCCCGGTTGCACACCACGGGCTCCCAAAAGGCAAAGCCTGTCTGACTGGGCCCAGTCCATTGCATACGTCACGAATACATCTCATTACCGTCCGCTATCGCTGCGATAGCCGGAAGCGTTCCGGTGAAGCCTCGTCACATCTTGTTATACTCCGCGACGTTAATACGAATCGTTCTTATTCGTTTTGCTTTAATCAAACTCGTCCGGAGGTTCTGTTTTGTCGCGTTTCCACCCCTTTCCGTCCCGTAGCCTGCGCCCCGGCGTGCTTGCCGTTGCCCTCGCCTTCGGCCACCCGGCCTTCGCCCAGACCACGCCCGCCCCGGACACCGCCGAAGCGCCCGCGGTGCTCGACGCCGTGACGGTCAATGCCAGCGCCGATGCCTCGGCCGAAGGCCTGACGCCGGTCTATGCCGGCGGGCAGGTGGCACGTGGCGGGCGGGTTGGCCTGCTCGGCAACCGCGACACCATGGAAACGCCGTTCAACGCCAATGCCTACACCAGCGAACTGATGCAGGACCAACAGGCCAGGAACGTATCCGACGTACTGCAGAACGACCCCTCGGTGCGCACCGCGCGTGGCTTCGGCAACTTCCAGGAGCTCTACATCATCCGCGGTTTCCAGGTGTACTCCGACGACATCGCCTACAACGGCCTGTACGGCCTGCTGCCGCGCCAGTACGTGGCCACCGAACTGCTCGAACGCGTGGAAGTGCTGCGCGGCGCCAACTCCTTCGTCAACGGTGCCGCGCCCGGCGGCTCGGGCATCGGCGGCGCCGTGAACCTGCTGCCCAAGCGCGCACCCAACGAACCGCTGACCCGCCTCACCACCGGCATCGAGACCGGCGGCCAGGTCTATGTCGCGGCCGACATCGGCCGCCGCTTCGGCCCGGACGACGCCAACGGCATCCGCCTCAACGTCGCGCGCCGCGACGGCGACACCGCCATCGACGACGAGAGCCGTCGCCTCGACGTGGTCTCCGTAGGCCTCGACCATCGCGGCGCCAACTACCGCCTGTCGGCCGATCTGGGCTATCAGGATCACGACATCGACCAGCCGCGCCCCAGCATCACGCCCAGCGGCCGCGCCCCCAAGGCAGCGGACGCCGACGACAACTTCGCCCAACCCTGGACCTACTCCAAGGAACGTCAGGTCTTCGCCACCTTCCGCGGCGAATTCGACCTCAACGACGACGTCACCGCCTGGGCGGCCGCCGGCATGCGCCGCGGCGACGAGAAAAACCGCCTCGCCAACCCCCGAGCCATCACGGCCAACGGCACCGGCACCGCCTACCGCTTCGACAACGTGCGCGAGGATGAAGTCGCCACCGGCGAAGTCGGCGTGCGCGCCCGCATGACCACCGGCACCGTCAGCCACGAACTGGTCGCCTCGGCCAACGCCTTCCACATGGCCTCGCGCAATGCCTACGCCGGTTCCTCCTCGTTCGCCACCGACATCTACGACCCGACCGACGTCGCCATGCCGCCGACCAGCGCCTTCTCGGGCGGATCGATGTCTTCGCCACACGTCACCGAACGCGTCGACACCCGCAGCTTCGCCGTCGCCGACACCCTCAGCTTCATCGACGACCGCCTGCTCGTCACCGTCGGTGCCCGCCAGCAGCGCCTGATCTCGCGCGGCTACAACTACAACACCGGCGCCCAGACCTCGAAGTACGACGAATCCGAGCTGACGCCGATGGCAGCCGTGCTGTACAAGCTCACCCCGCAGGTATCGGTCTACGCCAACTACGCCGAAGCGCTGGTCAAAGGCGACATCGCCCCCGCTACCAGCGGCGGCAACCCGGTCACAAACGCCGGCGAGGTCCTGTCGCCCTACGTCTCGGTGCAGAAGGAGATCGGCGCCAAGTACGACGGCGGCAACCTCGGCGGCAGCGTCGCGTGGTTCACCACCGACAAGCCCTTCTCCACCGTCGAGGGCGGGGTCTTCGCCGAACGCGGCGAGCAACGCAACCGCGGCCTGGAATTCACCGTGTACGGCCAGCCCACCCCCCACCTGCGCGTGCTCGGCGGCCTGACTTTGCTCGACGCCAAGCTGCGCAAAACCGCCGGCTCTGCACAGGACGGCAACGACGCCATCGGCGTCCCCGAGCGTCAGCTCAATGTCGGGTTGGAGTGGGATGTACCGGGCGTGCCCGGCCTGACGCTGACAGGCCGCGCCATCCACACCTCCAGCCAGTACATCGACGAAAGCAACAACAACAAGATCCCGTCTTGGACCCGCTTCGATCTCGGCGCACGCTACATCACCGACATCGGCGGTCAGGTCATGACCCTGCGCGCGCGCATCGACAACGTCACCAACCGCGACTACTGGGCCTCGGCCGGCGGCTATCCGGGGGCCAATTACCTGGTCCTCGGCGCGCCGCGCACCTTCACCCTCACCGCGAGCTTCGACTTCTGATGAGTCCTGCTGCCCTGCGTCGCTGGAGTTGGGTGCACAAATGGTCCAGCCTGGTGTGCACCCTGTTCATGCTGTTGCTGTGTCTGACCGGTCTGCCGCTGATCTTCTCGCATGAGATCGATCATCTCGTCGGTGATGAGGTCGAGATGCCGGCCATGCCGGCCGGAACACCTCATGTGTCGCTGGATCGCATCGTGGCAGCAGCCGAGGCCCACCACCCGGGTCTGGTGCCGCTGTACCTGTTCGCCGGCGACGACGAGCCCGATCTGTGGATGGCCAAGATGGATACGCGCGTCGACACCGACGAACGACTGGCCCGCTTCGCCTACGTGGATGCGCGCAGCGCCGAGATCCTTGGCGAGCCGAACTTCGGCGAAGGCTTCATGAGCGTGATGTACCGCCTGCATGTGGACCTCTACGCCGGCCTGCCCGGAAAACTCTTCCTCGGCGCCATGGGGATGTTGCTGCTGGTTGCGTTGGTATCGGGCGTGGTGCTGTACGCGCCGTTCATGCGCAAACTGGAGTTCGGCACGGTGCGGCGCCAGCGTCGTCAGACCCGCTGGCTCGACCTGCACAACCTGATCGGCATCGTCACCCTGGTATGGGCGCTGGTGGTCGGCTTCACCGGGGTCATCAACACCTGGGCCGATCTCATCCTGCAGGCCTGGCAGCGCGACCAGGTCGCGGCACTGCAATCGGGCGCTGCCCAGACCCTGATGGCGCCGGATTCCCGCGCCGCTGCGCCCGCCGACGGCAGTCTGCAGGCCGCCGTCGACCGCGTGCTCGCCGCCGCGCCGGGCATGAAGGCCGACATGATCGCCTTCCCCGGCACGCTGCGTGCAACGCCGGAACACTTCGCCGTGATGCTGCGTGGCGACACGCCGCTGACCTCGCGCATGACCCGCGCGCTGCTGGTCGACCCGGCCAGCGGTGAAGTGCTCGAAGCAGCAGGGCGGCCGTGGTACGTCACCGCCTTCATGCTCTCCGAGCCGCTGCATTTCGGCGACTACGGGGGAATGCCGCTGAAGATCCTGTGGGGCCTGCTCGACCTGCTCACCATCGTCGTGCTCGGCAGCGGGCTGTACCTGTGGTGGAAGAAGCGCACCGCCACAAGTAGCGCACTGGGCTACGCCGGGGGAGTACGCACATGAAGCAGCTTTGGTTGTGGCCGGGCGTGATCGGCGTGCTGTCCGCCGTGGGCTTGATCGCCGGACTGGTGTCCGACGGCCCGGGCGACGCCGCTGCCTGGCTGGGCCTTGGCGTGCCGGTGGCGGTCACCGCCTGGTTCGGGCTGCGGCGCTGATCAGTTCGCGTAGTCGCGCTTGAGTTCGGCCAGGCGTTCCTCGATGCGCGGCGCCAGCGCCAGCAGCGGCTCGCCCAGCATGCGCTGTCGGCCGTCATCAGCCCATTCCATGTTGCCGCCGGCAATGACGTTGGCGGCGTACACCACTTCCTGCAGGTTGCGCGGTGCGTCAAGCATGGGCTCGCGCGGTTGATCATGATCGCGCGCCGAAGCCACGATGTGGTCAGGCAACTGCAGCGCATGCAGCAGCGACTCGCCGATGCTCTCGTGCCATTGCGCGATGAGATGGCGCACGGTGTCGGGGCGCTCACGCAATTCCTCGTACTGCACGGCGCGGTACAGCATGTAGAAGGCCCCGAGGTCGTGCACCAGCCCGGCAAACATCGCCTCTTCGGGACTCACGCGGGGCGACAGCTCACGCGCCAGCACCTCGGCCGCAGCAGCGGTGTGCAGGGAATGCAGCCACAGCTTGCGCGAGAAATCCTTGAAATCGACCAGATCCTTGGCGCGCACCAGCTGGCTCACGGCAATCGCCAGCGCAGCGTTGCGCACCGCGTTGATGCCCAGACGCTTGATCGCGGCGGTGACGTCGGTTACGGATTGATTTGCCCCCTGCGCAGCGGAATTGGCCTGGTGGATCAGCCGCGCACAGATCAGCGGTTCAGCGCGGATCAGCGCGACGATGCGCTTGACCGAGACTTCCGGGTCGCGCAGGGCATCGCGCAGCCGGATCACGATATCGAAAGAGGTCGGGAACACGATATCGCCACTCGACATCTCGTCGGCGATGTCCTCGAGCATCTTCAGGCGCTGCTGCTTGAGCGCCTCGCCCTTCTTGTCCGGGTGGCTGGCCGTACCCATCGTCGCTTCCGCTTGGCAAACAAAGCCCACATTCTATGCGAGCCTCGCGCGACTTTCTGCGTGCAGCACGCCGGCCGTGCCGAATCCGCGCGGAACTTGATCGACGTCAAGCGCTGCCGCATGCTCTCCCTCTCCGACATGGCAGGGATGCAGGCATGAGCCGTCCGCTCGAACAGGCACGCGCGCACTTCGACGAGGGGCTCGCGCATTTCGGCGCCGGTCGCCTGCAGGCCGCCGCTGAAAGCTTCGAGGCCGCGCTGCAACTCGCGCCCGGCCGCCCCTCTGTACTCGGCAACCTCGGCATCACCCTGTTCCGCCTGGGTCGCCTGCAGCGCGCCACCGACATCCTGCAGCAGGCCGTGCAAGCCGACCCGGCACATGCGGAGGCGCGCGTCTGCCTCGGCCTCGCACATGAGCTGCTCGGCCACTGGGAAGCCGCCGCCGAAGCGCTTGAACGCGGGCTGGTGGACTTCGATGCCGGTGCCGGCGCGTGGCTTGCGCTGGGGCGTGCGCTGGGGCGGAGCGGACGCCTGAACGACGCCCTGCGCGCACTCGATCACGCTGTTGCCCAGGAGGAGTACCTGGCCGAGGCCTGGAGCGTGCGCGGCAACGTGCTGCGCGACATGGGCCGGCTGCAGGAGGCGGCCGAAAGCTTCCGTCGCGCCATCGACGCCGGTGCCGACCCCGAACTGCACCGCTATTACCTTGCCGCCAGCCAGGGCGACACCGTCGTCGCCCCGCCGCGCTGCTTCGTCGAATCGCTGTTTGACGAGTATTCCGCAGACTTCGATGAGCATCTCGTCGACAAACTCGGCTACCGCGGCCACGAACAGCTGCTGCAACCCTTGCTCGACAAGGGCCGACGTTACCGTCATGCGCTCGATCTGGGTTGTGGCACCGGGTTGTGCGGCGCCCTCATGGCCTCGCATGCCGATGCCGTCGATGGCGTCGACCTGTCCGCTGCGATGCTGCAGCAGGCCCGCAAACGCGGCGCCTACCGCAGGCTGGCGCACGACGACCTGACAAGCTTTCTCGCCGCACAGCAGGACAGCGCGGATCTGGTCGTGGCGGCCGATGTCTTCATCTATGTCGGCGCGCTGCACGAGGTGTTCGCGCAGGTGCGCCGTGTGCTCGCACCGGACGGCGTATTCGCCTTCACACTCGAACGCGCCACGACAGCGCAGGGCTTCCAGCTACTGCCGACCTTGCGCTATGCCCACTCGGAAGACTACGTGCGCAGCCTTGCGGCACAGCACGGTCTGAGCGTGATCGACATCGTCACTGCCGGCCTGCGCGCCGACCAAGCGGAAACCCTGCAGGCCCTCTATGTGTACCTGCAGCCGGATGGGCATGAACGGACTGTTTGACGAACTCGCGCACGCACCCGTGCCCTTCGCCGACGGCGCCGTGCTGCTGCCCGCCCGCGCCCGCGACTGCGCCGACGAACTGCTCCGCGCCATCGAAGCTGTGGCGCAACAGGCACCGTTCCGCCACATGCACACGCCGGGCGGTCATCGCATGTCGGTGGCCATGACCTGTTGCGGGGCACTCGGCTGGGTCAGCGACGAGAGCGGCTACCGCTACGCCACACGCGATCCGCAAACCGGGCAGAACTGGCCTGCAATGCCGTCGATCATCCGCGATCTTGCACGCAAGTCCGCCACAGAAGCGGGCTTTGAAGACTTCGACCCCGATGCCTGCCTGATCAACCGCTATGTTCCGGGCGCACGCATGTCGCTGCACCAGGACCGCAATGAACGCGACTTCGCCTGGCCCATCGTGTCGATCTCGCTCGGACTGCCGGCGAGTTTCCAGTTTGGCGGCCTGACACGCTCCGAGCGGCCTCTGCGCGTGCCGCTGCAACATGGCGACGTAGTGGTGTGGGGCGGCCCGGCGCGCCTGCGCTATCACGGCATCCTGACCCTGAAGGACGGCCATCACCCGCTCACCGGCACCACCCGCTTCAACCTCACGCTGCGACGCGCCGGCTGAACCGCACCGCTCGCTATACTTCCGGGACATCCATTGCCGATGGAGGCCCCATGCATGTCATCGTCGATATCGCCGTCGTTCCGATCGGCGTCGGCACCTCGATTGCGCCCTATGTCGCCGCCTGCGAACGCATCCTGCGCGAAGCCGGCCTCGAACCGGTGTTGCACGCCAACGGCACCAATGTCGAAGGTCAGTGGGACACCGTGTTCACAGCACTGCGGCACTGCCACGAAACCCTGCACATGATGGGCGCGCCGCGCATCTCCACCAATGTGCGGCTGGGCACCCGCAATGACCGGCAGCAGAGCATGGCCGACAAGATCGCCAGCGTCGAACACGAACTCGCAAAGGGTGGCTGAGTGCCCGATTCCCTCAAGCAGCGCTTCCATCACGCCGACCTCGAACTGGCCGCCCATCGTTTCGACGGCCCGGCCGACGGCCCGCGCCTGATCGTGCTCGGTGCCGTGCATGGCAACGAGATCTGCGGCAGCATCGCCATCCGCCAGATGCTCACCGCGCTGGACAGCGGCGAACTGCGCATCCGGCGCGGCAGCGTCACCTTCGTGCCGGTCGCCAATCCGCTGGCGTGGAAGCAGCGCAGCCGTGAGGGCGAGCGCAACCTCAACCGCTGCCTGCAGCCGACCGAGCAGCCGCAACAGTTCGAGGATCACGTCGCCAACTGGCTGTGCCCGCTGCTGGCACAGCACGACGCGCTGCTTGACCTGCACTCGTTCCACACGCCGGGCGAGCCCTTCGTGATGCTCGGCCCGGAAGACAACAGTGGCACGCTGGAACCCTTCGCCCGCGCCGCCGAGGAGCGCGCTCTTGCGCAACACCTCGGCATCCGGCGTTTCGTCGATGGCTGGCTGGACACCTATGCGCGCGGCGTCGAACGGCGTCGCGCCAGCGATACAGCCGCGGATCCGCGCTACGGCGTCGGCACCACCGAATACATGCGCAGCCAGGGCGGCTACGGCGTGACCGTCGAATGCGGCCAGCACGACGACCCGCAGGCCATTGCCGTCGCGCGCACCTGCATCCTCAACACCCTCGCCTTCCTCGGCTTCATCGACGAGCCGCCCCCGGCCGCAGTGCGCAGGATCGAACATCTGCGCATGTTCGACGTGATCGACCGCGAGCACCCCGATGACCGCTTCGCCCGCAACTGGGACAGCTTCGACCCGGTGCGCGCCGGCACGCCGGTAGGCACCCGCGCCGACGGCCGCAGCGTCACCGCGCCGCGCGACGGCTGCATCCTGTTCCCCAACCCGGACGCCGCGCCGGGGCGGGAATGGTTCTATCTCGCCGCGCCGGTGTAAGGCGATGACGGCCGCCGGCATGGTGCGCCTCATTCCGCGCCGTGGATGTTGCCACCGAAGCTACGGGCGGTGATTTCCGCAACTTGACGGCCTGCCGGTCTGCCACGATGCTCGACGGGTCTGTCTGGGGGATCCGCCATGAGCACTCATCGACCGAATTTCGACCGCGACGATCCGCTGCGTCTCGATGACCAGCTGGATGACACCGAGCGCATGGTGCGCGATGCGGCCGAGGCCTACAGCCAGGACAGGCTGCTGCCGCGCGTGCGCGAGGCCTTCCGGCATGAGCGCACCGATCGCGAAATCTTCACGGAGATGGGCGAACTCGGCCTGCTCGGCGCCACCATTGCGGAGGAGTACGGCGGCGCCGGCCTCGGCTATGTGGCCTACGGGCTGATCGCGCGCGAAGTCGAACGTGTCGATTCGGGCTATCGCTCGATGATGAGCGTGCAGTCCTCGCTGGTGATGCTGCCCATCGACCGCTTCGGTTCGGACGATCTGAAGCGCCGCTACCTGCCGCGTCTGGCGCGGGGCGAACTGATCGGCTGTTTCGGCCTGACCGAGCCCGACCACGGCTCCGACCCCGCCAGCATGGCGACGCGGGCGCGCAAGGTGGACGGCGGCTGGCAACTCAGGGGCAGCAAGACCTGGATCACCAACAGCCCGATTGCGGATGTTTTCGTGGTGTGGGCGCGCGACGAGGCCGGCGACATCCGCGGCTTCGTGCTCGAAAAAGGCTGGAAGGGACTGTCCGCCCCGGCCATCCACGGCAAGATGGGACTGCGCAGCTCGATCACCGGCGAGATCGTGCTGGACGACGTGTTCTGCCCCGATGAAAACGTTTTCACCGACGTTCGCGGCCTGAAAGGCCCTTTTACCTGCCTGAACTCCGCCCGCTACGGTATCGCCTGGGGCGCGCTCGGCGCCGCCGAGACGTGCTACCGCACGGCGCGCGATTACGTCATCGACCGCCACCAGTTCGGCCGTCCGCTGGCGGCCAACCAGCTCGTGCAGAAGAAGCTGGCCGACATGCTCAGTGAAATCACGCTGGGGCTGCAGGGCTGTCTGCGCCTGGGCCGCATGCGGGAAGAAGGCAGCGCCGCGGTCGAGCTGACCTCGATCATGAAGCGCAACTCATGCGGCAAGGCGCTGGAGATTGCCCGCACGGCGCGCGACATGCTGGGCGGCAACGGCATCTCGGACGAGTATCCAGTGATCCGCCACCTGCTCAACCTGGAAGTGGTGAACACCTACGAGGGCACGCACGACATCCACGCGCTGATTCTCGGCCGCGCAATCACCGGCATCCAGGCCTTCACGGCCTGAACACCAGCGGAACACTCAGGCCGCCACTTCCCACGGCGGCGTGGCAGACGTGGCTTCAGCTGACGGCTTTTCGGCTTCCAGTTCGCCGCCGAGCGCGTCCATCAGTTCCGGCAGCAGGCGTGCCAGTTCGCCCGTCATCAAGGCGAAGGAGGCATCGAACATGGCCTGTGCGTCTTCGGCGCCGGATTCTTCGACTTTTTCCTTCACCACATCGAGGAAGTCGAGGCGCTTGATCTCCAGCTTCTCGGT
Organism: Pseudazoarcus pumilus; assembly: GCA_033837965.1. GTDB lineage: Bacteria > Pseudomonadota > Gammaproteobacteria > Burkholderiales > Rhodocyclaceae > Pseudazoarcus > Pseudazoarcus pumilus_A. Next base: position 21,233 of record JAJLLM010000033.1, on the reverse strand, counting down.
CAGCACGAAGCTGATGCGGTCGTCGAAGGTCAGCGCGAGGCGCGTCGGCATCTTGCCGGCAGCCAGATGGCCACGGATTTCTTCGGCATCCAGCACGTGATTGACGTAACGAACGGCTGCCTTGCTTTCGGTGATCGAGCGCAGCTCGCAATCGAGATCGATGGAAAAGCCGCTCGGCGCCTCACCACCTGCCAGCCAGTCCGCCATCGCCGAGCCGGGCGAACGTTCGGTGCGCAGCAAGGCCAGCGGCAGGGCATCGAGTGAATCGCGCAATGCCCCCAGCACGTCTTCCGCACGCGTCTGGCTGGGCGCATCGATGCCAAGCCAGCCACCCACCGGATCGATCCAGGCATAGACCTTCCTGCGGCGTGTGAACGCTCTGGGCAGGAACTCCTGCAGCACCTGCTCACGCAGTTCCTTCATCTGCTTGCGGCCCGGCTTGTAGCCCTGCTCGGCGGCAATCAGTTCGGCGCGCTCTTCGGCTTCCTGCTTGACCACCGCCGCCGGCAACAGACGCTGCTCGAAACCCAGCGCGATCAGCCAGTGGGTGCCGACACGATGCACCAGCACATCGTCAGCGCAGGGAGCGACCCAGCCACGGCTTTCCTGATCCTGACTGCCGCAAGGCTGGAAGGCGCGACGCGCGAGCTGTTGCTGCAGGGTCTCGGCGTCGATGTTCCACGGGGCCGGCAAGCGATAGAGCTGAAGGTTTCTGAACCACATGAGAAAAGGTTTCCGCGAATTGAAAACACCCGTCCGGCGACGGGGCGTGGATGTTACTGCAAGCGGCCGCTCGCGACGATCTCGCGAATCACCCGCACGGTATCGATGTCGGACTGCTCGTAGGCCGATCTCACCAGATCGGCGTACATCGTGCTGCCGTCCTCTGATTCAGGCTGTGTCGTGCGATAGACGAAACGCATCACCAGTTGTCCGCTGGCGGGCTCCTCGATGCCGATGGTGAGGCTGCCACCGGCATGCTGCTCACACTGTTCGGCCTCGAAGGTGACCGAGTTCATCGGATCGAGCGTGACACGGTCACGAATGCGCAAGGCACCGAAATCAAGCTCACGCAGCAGACCGTCCTGCCAGCGTTCCAGCACTTCACACGCTTCCAGGCCAGGCAGAAACGGCGCGGGATTCTCGACCCGGCACAACAGGCCGAACCACAGCTGTTCGCGGCTGAGATCCTCGATCAGGGGGTTCTGCGGGTCGTTGACGATCACGACGTGTTCGAACTTCAAGACGGACAACTCCATGAGGCTTGCGACGAAGTCTAACAGGCCCTTGCGGCAAGGCTGCCATCGCCTTCCTCCTGCCTGCAGGGTGGAAGGAAGTTGCTTGTTAACTTCTTTCTTTTAAAGACAAGAGTAATGATGATGCTTTGACGGTTTCTGTGGATAAGACGGTTTACCCGATATCAATCAGATAGTTGTCCTGAAGACAACACGGTTGGAAAACACTTGTCCTGCTGTGAGCCGAATGTGGCCGGATTTCCGCAATCCCCATCAGGCCGTACTTGTCCACATGCGGCACACAGCGGATACAGAAGTTATCCCGTGGTGGCCGCGCTACACTCCGCAGCATGAAACTTGAACGCATCCTGCAAACCCAGGGTTTCGGCAGTCGCCGCGAATGCCGCTCCCTCATCCGCGCCGGTCTGGTCGAGATCGGCGGTGAAGTCATTGAAGACCCCTTTTTCGAGATCGAGGCCAGAGGGCTGGAGTTTGTCGTCGACGGTGAAGTGTGGCCCTGGCACGAGCGCGTCTACCTGATGTTGCACAAGCCGCTGGATTACGAGTGTTCGCGTCAGCCCCAGCATCACCGCTCGATCTTCGAGCTGTTGCCGCCGCAATTCGCGCTGCGCGACGTGCAGCCGGTCGGACGGCTGGACGTAGACACCACCGGCCTGTTGCTGATGTCGGATGACGGGCAGTTCATCCACACCTGGAGTTCGGGCAAGAAGCGCATCCCGAAGTGCTACGAAGTCGGTCTGAAGCATCCGGTCAGCGAGGAACTGCTCGGTGCACTGCGCGAAGGTGTGCAGCTGCATGACGAGCCCGCACCGATCCGGGCGCACCATTGCGAGGCGACCGGGGAATCGGCACTGGATCTGGTGGTGACCGAAGGCAAATACCACCAGGTGCGTCGCATGATCGGGGCGGCCGGAAATCGCGTCGAGACCCTGCATCGCCGCTCGGTGGGAGGGCTGCAGTTGCCGTCCGATCTGGTGGCAGGGGACTGGCGCTGGATGTCCGAAGCCGATCTGGCAGCGCTGGCCCGTTTTGATGCGTCCTGAGGTGGAGATGCGTCGATAGCGTGCATGTGCGGCGATGCCCATGCACCGTTTTGCAGCGTTTTCACGGCTGTGGACAAATCTGTTGACTTCCTGACAAGCCAGCCAGTGCCGATTCCCGTTTCTGGTGCAGATTTTTCGAAAGTATTACTTTCGACAGGTATTTCAGAATCTGATCATATTTTTGAAACCCAATACCAGTAAGGATTTCAGGGATGTTGTCAGGGGTCTTTGAAGCTTCATGAAAGTGCCACACACGCGTACCGGCAGACGTTGGAGCCTGTTCTGCCGGGTTGTGGATAACTTCGGGGATATCGGGGTCTGCTGGCGTCTTGCAAGGTCTCTTGCAACGCACCATGGACAGCACGTCACCCTCTGGCTGGATGAGCTCGCGAGCCTGCAGAAACTGTATCCGCGAACTTCGCTGCACCATGATGCACAGCAACTGGATGGTGTTTTGGTGCGTCGCTGGGCTGCCCCTTTTGATGACGTCGCCAAGGATGATGTGGTCATCGAAGCCTTTGCCTGCGAGTTGCCGGACCAGGTTCTGGTTGCAATGGCTGCTCGTCCGACCCCACCGGTGTGGATCAACCTCGAATACCTCAGTGCCGAGGCATGGATCGAAGGCTGTCACCGCCTGCCGTCGCCGCACCCTGTCCTGCCCTTGCGGCGACATTTCTTCTTTCCTGGCTTCAGCGCCGCCACCGGGGGTCTGTTGCGTGAACCCGATCTGCTGGAACGGCGTGACTACATGCGTGGCGATCCGGCGGGCCGCAAAGAATTTCTCGCAGGCCTGATCGGGCGCACGCCGACGCCGGGCGCCAGCGTGATCTCGCTGTTCTGTTACGAGCAGTCGGCCCTGTCAGCCCTGTTGTCCGTGTGGGCCGCTTCACAGCCACCGGTGGAACTGCTGGTACCGGATGGCCGGGTAGTCGCCGACGTCGCACGCCATTTCGGACATGTTCGCCTGGGCGTGGGTGAGCAGTTGCAGGATCGTGCCTTGTCGGTCACGGTCCTTCCCTTTGTCGATCAGGACCGCTACGACCGTCTGCTGTGGTCATGTGACATCAATTTCGTGCGGGGTGAGGACTCCTTCGTGCGTGCGCAATGGGCTGCTCGCCCCTTCGTGTGGCACATCTACCGACAGGCTGAAAGTGCGCATGAGGTCAAGCTCGACGCCTTTCTGCAGCGATTTCTGCATGGTGCGCCGGCTCCGCTTGCTGCTGCGGTCACGACCTTCTGGCGTGCCTGGAACGGGTCCGGCGATGTCGCTCGTGCCTGGCTGGAGTTTGCCGCGGCGTTGCCGCAATTTGCGCAGCACTGTGAGTGCTGGAGTGCCGAGCTGGGAGCACGTCAGGACCTGGCGGAGGGCTTGCTGAATTTTGTGGAAACGGGCGTATAATCAACGGTTTTTCAAAAATCGCGGCTCGCCCCGATCTCGTGTCGTTGCCGTCCCGCACCTGTCCAGGAAATCTCGCAAGCATGAAAACCGCCCAGGAACTCCGCTCCGGCAACGTCATCATGGTCGGCAACGACCCGCTGGTGGTGCAGAAGGCCGAATACAACAAGTCCGGCCGCAACTCCGCCGTCGTCAAGATGAAGCTCAAGAACCTGCTCAACGGTTCGGCCTCGGAATCGGTGTACAAGGCCGACGACAAGTTCGATGTCGTCGTGCTCGAGCGCAAGGAAGTGACCTACTCCTACTTTGCCGACCCGATGTACGTCTTCATGGACGAGGAGTACAACCAGTTCGAGGTCGAGGCCGAGAACATGACCGACGCGCTCAAGTACCTGGAAGACGGTCTGGCTTGCGAAGTGGTGTTCTACAACGGCAAGGCCATTTCGGTTGAACTGCCGAACTCCGTCGTGCGCGAGGTCACCTACACCGAGCCGGCCGTCAAGGGCGACACCTCGGGCAAGGTGCTCAAGCCGGCCAAGATCGCGACCGGTTTCGAACTGATGGTGCCGGCCTTCGTCGAGATCGGGGACAAGATCGAGATCGACACGCGTACCGATGAGTACAAGAACCGCGTGAAGTAATCTGCGGCTCTGCAGCGGAGCCAAGCGAAGAAGCCCGCCCAGCGGGCTTTTTTTCGTGCTGCACTACGAAAATGTAGGTTAACTGCAACGGATTGTTGCATTCGGACCAAACTACCTTGCTTTTTTGTCCCAAAGGCATAGTTTTGAAAGGGTCCAAAACAACTTTCAAGGAAAGTAGTGATGAAAAACGTAGCGGCACTTTCCGCCGCCTCGTTCTTGCTGTTCCTGGCCGCATGCGCGCCGGATCGCCCGATTCCGCCGCAGGCCACCGAAACTGCTCCGTCTTCCGGCGAAGTCCCCGCAGTACGAAATTTCCCGTCCCATGCCGGCGCACCCGGCAGCGAAGTGCGTGATGCGCGCGAAGCTGCCGAAGAGGCTGCCCGCAAGATTTTCGATGCCACCCTGAATGCAGCCAGCCGCATCCGCGAGGCAGGCGTTGAAGTCGTCCAGGCTGTCCGGCCGGAATCCGAATCGTCCTCCGCTGCTCCGAACGAAGAAGTAGCCAACGCGAACCCTTCCGCTACCCCGCAGTCCGAACCCGCACGCAACTGAAGGCTGCGGTGATTGCCACTGCAGGACAAGTCGATGGACATCCCCGGACGCGAGCGTCTGAACGCCTATCGCGAACGTCTCCTGCGCGCCCTGCTGGACCCGCAGGAGGATCATGCCGGCAACGCGGATGCACCGGCCGGGACCAGCCTTCCGGTCGCTGCAGATCGGGCGCAAACCTCGCGCGGCGAGAGCGCGGAGCAGGAGATCCTCGCGCATGCGCGACGTGCGGCGGCACTTGGTGTGTTGCCGGTGGTGGACCTCATCGCGGTCACCACGCTGCAGGCCCGTCTGCTCAGACGTCTGGCTCATCTGCATGGCGTGGAGTGGGATACCGCCCTGGCACGCGATTTCATCGCCCGGCTGGGTCCCGGCGTGGCCGGCGGCATCGTCGGCCATACCGTCGGGCGCAGCGTGCTGAAGATCGTTCCCCTCATCGGCCAGACCGCCGGAGCTGCCTGGAGTGCGCGCTCCAGTGCCATCTCGACCTTCGCCATCGGCAAGGCAGCCGATTACTACCTTGGGCTGCACGCGCTGGGGCAACGTGCCGATGCTGCCAGCCTGCGCAGTGTGCATGCCCGCGCGGCGGGCCATGCCACAACCCGTGTCCGGCAGCTGATCGATCCCGCAACGCGCTGAACCGGATGCGTTTTCGCCCTTTTCGGGGGAACCGTATAATCCCCCTGTCTGCCGCCATCCTGCGGCTCCGGCCATGAGGACACCATGACTACCCTGATCTACTCGCATCCCGCCTGTTTCGAACACCGCCCCGGTCCCGGTCACCCGGAATCCCCCGAGCGTCTGAAGGCCGTTCTGGCCGCGCTGCAGAAGCCCGAATTCTCGGATCTGCAATGGGCCGAAGCGCCGCTCGGCACGCGCGAACAGGTGCTGATGGTGCACACCGAAGGCTATGTGTCGGACGTCGAGGAAATCTCGCCGCGCCACGGCACCATGCCGCTCGACGGCGGTGACACGGTGATGTCGCCGGGTTCGCTGGAAGCCGTGATGCGTTGCGTCGGTGCAGCCTGCGCCGGTGTCGACAAGGTCATGAACAAGGAAGTGGACAACGTCTTCTGCGCCACCCGCCCCTGCGGTCACCACGCCACGCCGAATCGCGCGATGGGTTTCTGCATCTACAACCAGGCGGCAATTGCGGCGGTGTATGCCAAGGAGCGCCACATGCTCGAGCGCGTGGCCGTCATCGATTTCGACGTGCATCACGGTAACGGCACGCAGGACGCCTTCTACAACGATCCGGCACTGTTCTACGGTTCCACGCACCAGTCGCCGCTGTATCCCGGCACCGGCTCGCGCGCCGAAACCGGCGTGGCCGGCAACATCGTCAACGTGCCGCTGCCGCCGGGCTGCACGTCCGAGGTGTTCCGCAGTCAGGTCAGCAGTGAGCTGCTGCCCAAGATCCGCGCCTTCAACCCGGAGCTGATCATCATCTCGGCGGGTTTTGACGCCCACATGCTTGATCCGCTGGCCGGCCTCAACTTCAAGGACGAGGACTATCGCTGGATCACCGAGGAGCTCAAGCAACTCGCCGAGGAGTGCTGCGAGGGTCGTATCGTCTCCATCCTAGAAGGGGGCTACAGCCTGGATGGTCTGGCGAGCAGTACCGAGGCCCACGTGAAGGCCCTGATGAGCTGATTGCAACGCAACATCACTTCATGACAGAACGGCCCGGGGGTTTCCCGGGCCGTTTTCATTTATGCGTTTTCAAACTCGTTCTGCAGCCGCGAGTTTCGCTTCCATATTTACTTATAGGCCTAGTCATAAATTCTATTGATAATAAATACCTATCCCGTAAATACGGTCTATTCATTTCACTAATATCGTGCAACGCAATAAGATTCACCCGTCGGCTGATCCGGCCGCGAAAGATTTCAAGCAACCCGTCAACCTCAAACAGGAGATTTCCATGAGCTCGTTGATCAACACCACCGTGCAGCCGTTCTCGGCCAACGCCTTCTACAACGGCAAGTTCATCCCGGTCACCGAAGAGAACCTGAAGGGCCAGTGGTCCGTCCTGATCTTCATGCCGGCCGCCTTCACCTTCAACTGCCCGACCGAAGTCGAAGACGCTGCCGACAACTACGAAGCCTTCAAGAAGGCCGGTGCCGAGGTGTACATCGTCACCACCGACACCCACTTCTCGCACAAGGTGTGGCATGAGACCTCGCCGGCTGTCGGCAAGGCCCAGTTCCCGCTGGTCGGCGACCCGACGCACCAGCTGACGCGTGCCTTCGGCGTGCACATCGAAGAAGAAGGCCTCGCGCTGCGCGGCACCTTCATCATCAACCCGGAAGGCGTCATCAAGACTGCCGAAATCCACGACAACGCCATCGCCCGTGACGTGACCGAGACCCTGCGCAAGCTCAAGGCTGCCCAGTACGTCGCCGCTCACCCGAACGAAGTGTGCCCGGCCAAGTGGAAAGAAGGCGAGCAGACCCTGGCTCCGTCGCTGGACCTGGTCGGCAAGATCTGATTTCTGCCTAAACCGCCCGGCGCCTCACGCGCCGGGAGCCGCCTGCGGGCGGCTCATCCAGGAGCGCCGTGTGCCGGCGCTGCTGAATGAGTCGGAACCTTCGTTTCAATGACCGTATTCAAGGAGTCAGCCATGCTCGACGCCAACATGAAAGCCCAGCTCAAGACCCTGCTTGAGCGCATCAACGAAAACGTCGAACTCGTCGCCTTCGTGGACGACAGCGCCAAGTCGCGCGAGGTGCTCGAACTCATCGACGACATCGCCGCGCTGTCCGATCGCGTGTCGGCACGCCGTGCCGGCAATAACGAGGGTGAGCGCGTGCCGTCCTTCTCGGTCAGCCGTGCCGGCACCGACATGGGCGTGCGCTTTGCCGGTCTGCCCATGGGTCACGAGTTCACCTCGCTGGTGCTGGCGCTGCTGCAGGCCGGCGGCTACCCGCCCAAGATCACGGCCGAGCAGATCGAAGCCATCAAGGCGCTGGATGCCGAACTGGAGTTCACCACCTACATCTCGCTGTCCTGCCACAACTGCCCGGACGTGGTGCAGGCGCTGAACCTGATGGCCATCCTGAACCCGAAGATCCGCCACACCATGGTGGATGGCGGTGTATTCCGGCAGGAAGTCGAGAGCAAGAACATCCTCGCGGTGCCGACCATGCTGCTCAACGGCGAGGAATTCGGTTCCGGCCGCATGACGCTGGAAGAGATCCTCGCCAAGGTGGACGTCGGTGCCTCCGAGCGTGACGCGGCCAAGCTGTCGCAGAAGGATGCTTTCGACGTGCTGATCGTCGGCGGCGGCCCGGCCGGCGCGGCTGCGGCGATCTACGCCGCCCGCAAGGGCATCGCCACCGGCATCGTGTCGGAGCGTTTCGGCGGTCAGGTGATGGACACCATGGCCATCGAGAACTTCATCTCGGTGAAGGAAACCGAAGGCCCGAAGATGGTCGCTGCGCTTGAGGAGCATGTGAAGACCTACGAGGTCGACATCATGAACCTGCAGCGCGCCGCCAAGGTCGTCCCGGCCACCACGCCGGGCGGTCTGGCCGAAGTGGTGCTGGAGAACGGTGCGGTGCTGAAAAGCCGCAGCGTGATCCTGGCTACCGGCGCGCGCTGGCGCGAACTCAACGTGCCGGGCGAGCGCGAATACCGCAACCGCGGCGTGGCCTATTGCCCGCACTGCGACGGCCCGTTGTTCAAGGGCAAGCACGTGGCCGTCATCGGCGGCGGCAACTCGGGTGTCGAAGCGGCGATCGACCTCGCCGGCATCGTCGGCAAGGTCACGCTGATCGAGTTCGACAGCAAGCTGCGCGCCGACGCCGTGCTGCAGGCCAAGCTCACCAGTCTGCCCAACGTCACGGTGATCACCAGCGCCCAGACCACCGAAGTCACCGGCGACGGCAATCGCGTGAATGGCCTGGTGTATGTCGACCGCGTCAGCGGCGAGACGAAGAAGGTCGAACTCGAAGGCGTCTTCGTGCAGATCGGCCTGCTGCCGAACACCGACTTCCTGAAAGGCTCGGTCGAACTCTCGCGTTATGGCGAGATCGTCATCAACGACCGTTGCGAGACCTCCGCCCACGGCATCTTCGCCGCCGGCGACTGCACCACGGTGCCGTACAAGCAGATCGTCATCGCCATGGGTGAAGGCAGCAAGGCCGCGCTGTCGGCCTTCGACCACCTCATCCGCAGCACGTCGGAAACCGAAAAGGCTGCGCCCATCGCCGCCTGATCCGGGATTCCCGCTCGATGCAACGGCCGGCCCGCAAGGTCCGGCCGTTTTCATTTGCGGTGGCGACAGCTAGATTGGAGACAGCGCCGCGTCGTGGCGCACCCAAGCGGAGAAGCTGATGAGCGAAACGATCCCCGACATGCCGCAGAAAGCCCCCTGTGTGGTGGAACTCGAGGCCGGCAAGGACTACTGGTGGTGCGCCTGTGGCAAGAGTGCGAAGCAGCCGTTCTGCGATGGTTCGCACAAGGGCGGTCCGTTTCAGCCGCTGCGTTTCACCGCCGAGAAAAGCGGCAAGGCCTGGTTGTGTGCGTGCAAGCGCACGGCGAAGCCGCCGTTCTGCGACGGCACGCACAAGTCCTGTTGACCGCGATCAGGACGCCGGCCCGACCTGCATGAAGGGGTTCCACGCGACTTCCCACAGGTGACCGTCCGGGTCGGCAAAGTAGCCCGAATAGCCGCCCCAGAACACGTCCTGCCCCGGCTTCAACAGCGTCGCGCCGGCTGCCACGGCCTGCGCCAGCGTGGCGTCGACCTCCTCGCGCGAGGCCACGTTGTGCGCCAGCGCAATTCCGCCAAAGCCGCTGCCCTCGGCCGCCACGCGGGCATCCTTCGCCAGATCGTCGCGGCCGAACAGCCCCAGCCAGGCACCGGCGAGCGGGAAGAAGGCAACCGCATCGCTGTCCACCTTCATGCGCGGCAGTCCAAGACCCTGTTCGTAGAAGCGTATGGCGCGCGGCAGGTCGCGCACGCCCAGCGTTACCATCGAAAGATGCGGTTTCATGCTCAGCTCAGCGCATGTCGAGCGAGGTGGGGCCGAAGGGCGGCGGGAAGGCTTCGTCGAGTTCCGCCAGATCCTGCGAATTGAGTTCGATTGCGGCAGCGGCGGCGTTCTCGCGCACATGCTCCGGCCGGCCGGCCTTGGGGATCACGATCACGTCCTGCTGGTGCAGCAGCCAAGCAATGGCGATCTGCGCAGGCGTGGCGTCGTAGCGGTGGGCGACGGCTTCCAGCGTGGGGTCGTCAAGAAAGCCGAACTGCTCATCGGGCGAGTGCTCGATGGGCGAATAGGCCATCACCGGCATGCCGTGCTGACGCTGCCACGGCAGCAGATCCCACTCAACGCCACGGCGCATCAGGTTGTAGAGGATCTGGTTGGTGGCGAGCTGCTCACCGCCCTGCGCGGCGTAGCAGCGCTGCATGCCGCGCGTGTCGAAGTTGCTCACACCGTAGTCGAGGATCTTGCCGTCGGCCTTCAGCCGCTGGAAAGCCTCGAAGGTCTCGTCCAGCGGCACTGAGCCGGGCCAGTGCAGCAGGTAGAGGTCGATGCGGTCGGTGCCGAGGCGGCGCAGGCTCTGCTCGCAGGCGGCGATGGCGCCCTTGCGGCTGGCGTTGAACGGGTACACCTTGCTGACGTAATAGGCCTCGTCGCGGCGATGACCGATGGCCTCGCAGATCAGCTCTTCGGATTCGCCGTCGCCGTACATCTCGGCGGTGTCGATCAGCGTCAGGCCCAGGTCCATGCCGAGCTGCAGCGCGGCAATCTCCTCGCTGCGCAGCGACGGAATCTCGCCCATTTTCCAAGTGCCCTGGCCGAGCGCGGGAACGGTCTTGCCCGAAGGCAGCGTGATGGTCTTCATGTGCATCTTCCTTGGCCGTCGAAGCGCCCATTGTCTTGCGGACCCCGCCGGTGGTGCAAACCCGAGGCCGGTTTGTAGCATCGGGACATTAATTGCATAATTGCGCAAAAGTAGGATTTTCCATGGCCGAACACATTCTCGCTGCGCTCAATGCCCTCGGACAGGGCACCCGTCTGGAGGCTTTCCGGCTGCTCGTGCGTGCCGGCCCGCAGGGGTTGAGCGTGGGTGAACTGGCCTTGCGGCTGGACGTGCCGGTATCCACCTTGTCGCGTCATCTCGACCAGTTGCAGCAGGGTCGTCTGTTGCGTACCTGGCGCGATGGCCGTCACGTCCTCCACGCCATCGACTGGGACGGCACGCGCGCGTTGCTGGCCTATCTCACCGAAGACTGCTGCCAGGGCCTGGCTGCCTGCGGCACTCAAACCCCCGGAGACTGTTCGTGAAATCCACCCATCCGCCCCGCATCCTGTTTCTCTACGGTTCGCTGCGCGAGCGCTCCTTCAGCCGCCTGGCGGCGGAGGAAGCGGCGCGTCATCTCACGGCCATGGGTGCCGAGGTGCGTTTCTTCCACCCGCACGACCTGCCGCTGCCCAACAGCGTGGATGCCAGCCACCCCAAGGTGGTCGAGTTGCGCGCGCTGGCCGACTGGAGCGAGGGCATGGTGTGGTCCAGCCCGGAGATCCACGGCAACCTGTCCGGCCTGATGAAGATGCAGATCGACTGGATCCCGCTCAACACCGGCTCGGTGCGCCCCACCCAGGGCAAGACGCTGGCGGTAATGCAGGTGTCCGGCGGCTCGCAGTCCTTCAACGCGGTCAACAGCCTGCGCGTGCTGGGGCGCTGGATGCGCATGTTCACCATCCCCAACCAGTCCTCGGTGGCCAAGGCCTGGGAGCAGTTCGAGGAGGACGGCCGCATGAAGGATTCGCCCTACCGCGACCGCATCATCGACGTGATGGAAGAGCTCTACAAATTCACCGTGCTGCTGCGCGACGAGAAGGACTTTCTCACTGATCGCTACAGCGAGCGCAAGGAGCGTGATCCGCTCGCCACCTACGCCATCCTGAACGGCGCGGGCGCGCTGGAGAGCGAGGCTCAGTAAGGCTGGCCGCGGTACATGCGCACACCCTTGGCGGGCGCCAACGGTGCGCTTTCCTCCACTGCCGGCGGCGCCTCGGCGGGGCCGGGGTCGGGCTGCGGTTTGAGGGCGCCGACCGCTTCCGGCGTGAGGTTGCGTACCAGCAGGTTGGTGACCATGCGTACCGCCACCAGACTGGAGGCGTCCTGCGTCAGCACGGCCAGCACGAAAGGGCCGGCGCGCCGCAGCAGCAGGCAGCGCTGGTCGTAGCGCAGCACGCAGTCGTCGGCGCCAGCCGGGCCGGAGTCGATGGCTGCGTACAGCGCCCGGATGTGGGCGCGGGCGTTCTCGAGCGGGTCCTGCGCCAGCCCCGGTGGGCGGCGATGCACATGCGCGACGCCGTCGGCATCGAGCAGCCATGCGCCTTCCACCCCGGCCAGCGCGGTGACGTTGTCGAACAGCTTGCCGACATCCACGACCGTGCTCAGGTCAGCAGCGCGTGCAGACGCACTGAGACATCGGTCAGCGCCGCGCGCGACCCCGCCTCGACCATCACCGAACCGCCTTCGCAGGGCATGCACAGCGCGTGCAGCTGGCCGTGCAGTTCCGCCTCGCGCAGGGCGCCCAATCCCAGGTCCTGACCCAGCTCTGCAGCAAGGTGAAGGATCTTCGGTACGGCGCTGTCGAGCGACGGGCTGACTTCACCGCCGCTGAACAGCACCTCGCCGTGCGGACTGCAATGCGCAAAGGCGCGGATGCCGGGCAGCGCGCCGAGATTCTCGTGCAGGGAGCTGTTGATCATGGTGGGTGACTCCTGAACAGAAGGTCATCCCATGCATGCATCTTGCGTGCCAGTTCAACTGACAGGGAAAAGCCGGGGAAATCCGCCTGATCCGCTGCAGTGGCGGCGTGCAGCCGACCAGGCGATGCACCGCCGCAGGGCGGTGCGCACCGATTCGGGTTAGCGGTTGTCGGCCTGCAGGCGCTTGCGCGAGCGTTCGATGGCCTGCGCGAGGCCATCAGGATCACGGATGAACGAGACCGTGCGCACCATGCCGCCGGCAAGCTCCAGCGTGACGGCACGGTTGTCGGCTGCCACGGCGCGAATCTTGTGCAGCAGCACTTCGGTCATCTGACCACGCAGCGCGCCCATGCGCAGCAAGACGCGGCGGTTGGTCACCGCCACATCGCCCAGTGCCAGCGACAGCGCCACCAGTGCGGTGTAGGGAATGACCACGCCGATGATCAGGATGCCCACGTACGGCACATATTCCGGCGGCAGGCTGAAGGCGAGAAAACCCACAAACACCGCAACGATCAGCGGTTTGATGAATACCAGCGGGTGCAGCCGCGTGCGAAAGACGATTTCCTCGCCGGGTTGGAGCATGCGGTTGAGGTAGTTCATGCGTATCCGTGACCACAAGTGAAAGGCGACCATGATGCCGCCAGCCCCTGCTCTTTACAATGCGCCACCGCAATGTCCGCAGGGATACGGCCGTTGCGGCATACTCTTGGCGAGCGTGGGTTGGATATGAGCAAAGGGTTATGAAGCAGAACTGCGCTTCGGAAGCAGCGAGGCATCTCGAGACAGCGCCGCACGTCGAACTCGACGAAGCCATGCGCCTTGCGCGGTTTACGGTCGAGCATGCATCCGATGCGGTGTACTGGATTCGCTCCGACGCCACCCTGTTCTACGCTAATCAGGCTGCCTGCCGAGCGCTGGGGTATGGCCAGCAGGACATCATCGGCCTCACCGTGGCCGACATTGATCCCCACTACACTCAAGACCTCTGGGCTCCTCATTGGGAGGCTCTGCGCAAAGCGGGGTCGCTGACGTTCGAGACGGAACACCGTTCCCGCGACGGTCGCCTCATTCCGGTCGAAGTCAGTGCCAACTACATGGTGCTGCAGGACCGTGCCTTCAATTGTGCATTCGTCCGCGACATCACCGAGCGCAAGCGCGCGCAGGCGGAGTTGCACGCGAGTGGTCAGCGCTTCGCCAACCTCGTGAATGCCGTCGAAGGGGTGGTGTGGGAGGCGGACGCTGCCACCACCAACTTCACCTATGTGAGTGAGCAGGCCGTGCGCCTGTTCGGGTATCCGGTGAAGCGTTGGTACGAACCCGGTTTCTGGGCGAGCAGAATCCACCCGGATGATCGGGCGTGGGCGGTCAACTTCTGTCTGGAGCGCTCGAGACTGCTCGAGACCCATGCTTTCGACTATCGCTTCCAGCGTGCCGATGGGCGCTACATCTGGCTGCACGATGTGGTGAGTGTGGTGGCTGATGAGCAGGGCCTTCCTACCTTGTTGCGCGGCATCCTCGTCGATGTCACGGCCAGTCACGAGGCGCGCGAGCGCTTGCGTCTGCTGGCGGGGGTGTTCGAGCACGCCCACGAGGGTATCCTCATCACCGACACCTCGCCGCGCATTCTGGACGTCAATCCGGCTTTCAGTGCAATCACTGGCTATGCCCGAAACGAGGTCATCGGTCAGGATCCGGCCATGCTGGCGCCTGCGTCGGATAGCGACGAGCTGATTACCCGCGTGGCGCATTCGGCCGATGAAGTCTGGCGAGGTGAAGTCTGGAGCCGGCGGCGAAACGGCGAGATCTACCCTCAAATGCGCAGCGTCAGCGCAGTGCGTGGGCCGGATGGCGAAGTCAGCCACTACGTCACCGTGTTTTCCGACATCAGCGAGATCAAGGCGCAACAGAAACGCCTCGAGAAGCTGGCCCACTACGATGCGCTGACCCACCTCCCCAACCGGGTGTTGCTCGCAGACCGCCTTCAGCGAGCCGTGAGCCGTGCTGAGAAGGGCGGCAACCTTCTGGCCGTGTGCTACATGGATCTCGACGGCTTCAAGCCGGTCAACGACCTCTATGGCCACGCCGCCGGTGACCGTTTGCTGGTCGAACTCGGCCACCGCTTGCGCTCTGCGCTGCGGGATTCCGATACCGTGGCGCGTCTGGGTGGCGACGAATTTGCGGTGTTGCTGGGTGACCTTGAGAGCGAAGAGGCCTGCGAACACGCCTTACGTCGCCTGCTCGAGACCGTAGCGCAGCCTTTCCACGTCAGCGGTGGCAATACTGTCACGTTGTCGGCCAGTATCGGCGTGACGCTCTATCCACATGATCAGAGCGACCCCGACGCGCTCCTGCGCCACGCCGACCAAGCTCTGTATGTCGCCAAGCAACAGGGGCGAAACCGATTCCACGTCTTCGATTTCGAGCATGACCGTCGCGCGCGGGCGCATCAGGAAACCTTGCTCGGTATCGAGCGCGGTCTCGAAGCGGGCGAATTCGAGATGTTCTATCAGCCGCGCGTGAACATGCGATCGGGTCGGGTCTGTGGGGTGGAGGCGCTGATCCGCTGGAATCATCCCGAACGCGGCTTGCTTCTTCCTTCGGCATTCCTGCCCGTCATCGAAGACACTGCGTTGGAATCGCAACTGGGCGAATGGGTGCTTCACAACGTGCTGACGCAGGCAGAGATCTGGTGGTGCACCGGACTACATCTCGAGGTGAGCATCAATATTTCCGTCGGCCACCTCACGCGCAGTGGCTTCGCGGATGACCTGTTCGCGGTCTTGCGTGCTCACCCTAACCTGATGCCGAGTGCCATCGAACTGGAGGTGCTTGAAACCGCCGCGCTGGACGACATGACCCACGTCTCTTCGCTGATCCGTGAGTGCCAGGAACTGGGCGTGCGTTTCTCTCTCGACGACTTCGGCGTTGGGTATTCGTCGCTCACTTATCTGCGGCGTCTGCCGGCTGAAACGCTCAAGATTGACCAGTCCTTCGTGCGCGACCTGCTGGGGGACCCCGGTGATCTGGCCATCGTTGACGGAGTTATCGGCCTGACGCGTGCGTTCGACCGAAACGTCGTGGCCGAAGGGGTCGAGGCCTCCGAACACGGCGTGGTGCTGCTCCAACTCGGGGCAGAGATCGCTCAGGGCTACGGGATCGCGCGGCCCATGCCGGCCGCTGCCGTTCCCGACTGGGTGGCCGCCTGGCGGCCTGATCCGCTCTGGGAGAAGTGGGGTTCCATTGACTGGCCGCGTGAACACTTGCGCTTGCTGGTGGCGGCCATGCAACTGCACCAGGCTACGCGCGGCGCGGGGGCTCCGCGTGAAGAGGTGCCGTGTGACTTCGATGCTTGGTGTACCCTTCACGGCCTTGAACGTTATTGCAGCGAACCGCGTTTTGCGCAGGTAGCCGCTGCCCATGCCGCCTTGTGCGCGCTGCTTCACGAGCCCTCCGGGCCGGGCCAGCGCGGGCGCGTGGAGCAACTGTGCGATGACATCCTCGAACACATGGCGGCGCTCGCTCGCGCGCCGCGAACCACCCGACAGCCATGACCACCGATAACCCGCTTCCCTACTACGAACCCGTCGGCAACGAGATCGAACTGTTCGAGCGGGCCTGGCGCAACCGCCTGCCGCTGCTCATCAAGGGCCCGACCGGTGTCGGCAAGACGCGTTTCGTGGTGCATATGGCCGCCCGTCTGGGCCTGCCGCTGTACACCATCGCCTGTCACGACGACCTGACCGCCGCCGACTTGGTCGGCCGCCACCTCATCGGCGAGGGCGAGACCTACTGGAACGACGGCCCGCTCACCCGCGCCGTGCGCGAAGGTGGCATCTGCTATCTGGACGAGGTGGTGGAAGCCCGCAAGGACACCACCGTGGTGCTGCACCCGCTGGCGGATGACCGCCGTGTGCTGCCCATCGACCGCACCGGCGAACTGCTCGCCGCGCCCGACAACTTCATGCTGGTGGTGTCCTACAACCCCGGCTACCAGAACTTCCTGAAGGGCATGAAGCCCTCCACGCGCCAGCGTTTCGTGTCCTTGCGCTTTGATTTCCCCTCGGCCGAGGCCGAGCGCACCATCCTGATGGGCGAGACGGGTTGCAGCGAGGAGGTTGCGGGCAAGCTGGTCGAGATCGGCCGCCAGATCCGCGTGCTGAAGAACGTCGACCTGGAGGAAGTCGCCTCCACCCGCCTGCTGGTGTACGCCGCTCGCCTCATCCACGACGGCATGGACCCCATCGAGGCCTGCAGCGCCGTGCTGATCGAGGCGCTCACCGACGACGAGGACGTCGCCGCGGCCCTGCTGGAAGTGATCCGCTCGGTCTTCGGCTGAGGCTGGCATGGACTTCTTGTCCAACGCGGTGATGTTGCGCGACGTCGAGCGCACCACCGCCACGCTGTTCCGCGCGCTGGGTCGCGACCCGCTGCTGCGTGTCGCCGCCGGCCGCGCCGAGCTCGGCGCCTGGCGCGACGGCGACGTGTTGTGCCTGCCGCAATGGCTCGACGCCTGCGACGACCCCGCGCTCAACCGCGAGCTGTATCTGTGGTTCGTGGCGCTCGCCGCCAACTTTGACGAGCCCGAGAAGCTCGATGACTGGCCCGCCGCCAACGCCGCCGCGGTCGAGCGCGTGCTGGCCCGCTACCCCGGTTTCGCCCGTCGCCACGCACGCTTGCTGGCTGCGCTGGGTGACCCGGCGCGCCTGCACCTGCAACCCGCGCCGCGCCGTGTCTCGGGCGGTGCCCGCGCCACAATCCGGCTGCGCGAGGAAGATGATGCCGCGCGCGAAGACCGCAAGAGCAAGGCCGCCAACATCACGCACACCGTGAAGATGGACAAGCCGGCCGCCATGGCCGAGTTCATCCGCGTTGCCAGCGACAGCCGCAAGAACGAGGACGAACCCGCCGCGCCGCCCACCGCCGGCGCCGAAGGCACCAGCGCCAACGCCCGTGTGCGCTTCGACGTCGAACAGGCCGAGGCCGCGCACGAAGACCTGCCGGTGGGCGAAGGCATCCTTGCCGACGAATGGGACTACCGCAAACGCATCCTGCTGCCCGGCCACTGCGTGGTGCAGGAACTGCTCGGCCGCACGTCCGGCGGCGAGCCCCTGCCCGAACGCCTGCGCAAGCACGCCATGCGCCTGCGCCACCAGTTCGCCTCGCTCGTGCCGCAACGCCAGTGGATACGCGGCCAGCCCGACGGCGCCGAGCCGGATCTGGACGCCTACGTGCGCCTGCACGCCGACCGCCTCGCCGGCGGCAAGGAGCGCGAGCAGAACCTCTACATCGCCCAGCGCAACCGCGAGCGCGATCTGTCGTGCATGGTGCTGGCCGACCTGTCGCTGTCCACCGAGGCGCGCGTGTCCGCTTCGCAGTGCGTCATCGACGTCATCCGCGACAGCCTCATGCTGTTCGCCGAGGCGCTGTCGGCCACCGGCGACCGCTTCGGCCTGTACGGCTTCTCGTCGCAGACCCGCGCGCAGATCCGCTTTCACCGCCTCAAGGACTTCAACGCCAGCTGGGACGACACCGCGCGCGGCCGCGTCGCCGGCCTCAAGCCCGGCTTCTACACCCGCATCGGCCCGGCTCTGCGTCACGCCACACGCATCCTCGAACGGCAGGACACGTCCCTGCGCGTGCTGCTCATCCTCACCGACGGCAAACCGCACGACATCGACTACTACGAAGAACGCTACGGCATCGAGGACACCCGCATGGCCGTCATCGAAGCCCGCCGCAAACGCATCAAGCCCTTCTGCATCACCATCGACCGCGAAGGCTCCAACTACCTGCCGCACCTCTTCGGCCCGAACGGCTACACCGTCCTGCGCCGCCCGGAAGACCTCACGGCGCGGCTGCCGATGCTATATGCGCAGCTGACCGGGCAGAACTGAGCCCGCACAGCCCTCGTCCCCGTAGGAGCGGCTTCAGCCGCGAACAACCACGCAGTCCCCTCGACACGGCGATCCCCCGGCAATGGCAGATTGACCACCGCCGTTGCGTCGCACGCAGCGATAAGCTGCTCGACATATGCTCGTTTGATTCGTATGCTCGAATGCGAATTGCGTTCATGCACCTGCAGTTGGTTCTGAGCGCTGTCTCAACGCCCAGGTGGTGCTGGCGCTGCGCCGGATTTCACGATTTTTATGCCGAGTTGTTTGTAGGGGTTTGCTTGAACTCGCGCGCTGCAAGCGCTTTACGGTGCGGGTCGATGCTCGATGTTATGGAGCAGTGACGATGTTATCCAGCAAGGCTGTAGCCCTAAAAATGTTAGCGCTTTAAGCATTCTCCACTCAAAGAAGGAGCAAAAGTTGAACAATTTGCCGGTACTCAATCTGCCAAAGAGATTTGAAGCCTTGGAGCGGCAAGCAAGCGCACAAAAATATGATCTTACTTCTGTTGTCCAGCGCATCGACACTGCCGCAGCAAGGCTTGAAACATTACTTCGCCAAGTGCAGTTTGGCGGAATCGGTAGGTTTGAGCTTTTCTTGGGGAAATCTGGCGCAGGGAAAACAACATTCTTCAAGACGCTGACCAAGTTTTTTACTGGCACTGAAGTCCACGAGATACCTGCTAACGTGCCGCTCAATCAAATCGCAGCTTACATTTCCACAAGACACGCGGCGAATGAACGTCGGCATGTTTGGGTAATGCACGACCGAGATAATCAAATAGTGAGTGAAACAGAAGCTTTTGAGTTCTTAGAAACCCTGAGAGTTCTGTTCCGAAAACCTGAAGGTGCTGTCGTACTATGCTGGCCATTGACTGACGAATCTTCAGCAAGAATTATTTCTGAAAAAGCATGGAGTGTCGGGAGAGACAGCGTTGTCGATGTTGAGTCGAAAGGCCTCTATATTTTTCAGGGACCCCCGAAGGATACATATCTCAGAATTGCCGAACTAACAACTCGATCTCTAAAGGGTGATGGGCTTGAAACGTTCGGAATTACAGAGGCCTTGGCAGCACCTTTTCTGCGTGAATCTGAAACGATCGCAGAGTTCTATTCACGACTGGAAGCGAAAGCGGCTGAGATAACAGGAAGATACAAAGACCTCCTAAAAGACAAACCAATTCCGAGTGTCTGGGTGCTTGTGGGTGGAGATGATAGCCGCGAACTAAACTTAACCGTCGCCTCTCTTACACAAGGCATTGGAAAAGCTATCGACATCGATAGAATTACAAATTTTCTCGACAATCCAAACCTAGATGCGGCGTATCTGAAGGAGTGGAAGAAGAGGCGTCCGCAAGTTGCGTTTCTTATGCGTTTGCTGGATGTAAGACTATTTGAGTTACCGCCAAATGTTGCACTCGCAGCCGTACGGGCTTTTGGTGACGATGATTTAAAGGCACCTCTTACGTTGAAGAAGGCAAGTGCATCTGCCGCAGCTGATACTCTTGGAAGAGCGCCCTTCTTTCGCGCTCTGTGCGGAGAGGAAATTGGGCAGACTGGGTACCTAAGAGCCACCGAGGACGAAACAAAGAATGAATATATAAGAGTTCAGATAAGCGCAAAGTCAGGCGACAAGAAATTGAACAAATGCCTCGCCGAAGCGGTGAAATATGCACTTAATGGAAAAGGTATACTAGCTAATGTTACGGCGGAAAAACAGAATGAAAAAGACAATTTGAAACCGGACGTCCTGGTGAAATTTTCCGATGGGCGTGTAGTTTGCCTTGAACCCACTTGGCGATCTACCGGGTCAGCGATTCCAAACGAAGTTAAAGAGCGCCAGAATACATTGACTATCGGCCACATTCAAATGTATGTTTTGGAAAAGGTTTTGGGCTATGTCAATGAGTTGGGTTTCTAGTACTTCTCCCGCGTGAGTTCTAACAAGACAATCAACCGGACCGTCAGAATGCTCTGCATTTTTGTCGCCCGGTTGTTTTGTACTTTAGGCCTATGTAATGAGCGGGTTGCCCGCCGCCATCCTTTTGCTTGGATCGCTAATTGCATCCCGAGTAGGGCGCAATAACTGAAAGGCATTGCGCCGGATGAGGTATCCGGGTGGTGGCGCGATGAACATTCGGCGCAGTGCGCGTTGCTTATTTCGCCCTACTCGTAACCTGGAATCGGCGTCGCTTCATACTTGATACGGTCGAAATTACGGTCCCGACCAGCACTCTTTCCCGAAGCTGTTCCCACACGCCCATTCCTGAAGCGTCCTTTTCGCCGCTATTCTCCCGCCACGCACACTTGCCGGAGCACGCTCATGCCCGCCATCCGCCTCAGCAAGACCGTCCTGCTCGCCAGCATCGCCTTGTTTGCCACGCTGGTGGCCTTCGGCAATGTCACTGACTACCGCACGAACTTTGCCTTCGTTGAGCATGTGCTGCGCATGGACACGGTGTTTCCCGACACCAGCATCGGCTGGCGCGCCATCCACAGCCCGGCGCTGCATCACGCGGCCTACGTGCTGATCATCACAGTCGAGGCTGCGACTGCGGTGCTGTGCTGGATCGGGGCTGCGGCGATGTGGCGCGCGCGCTATGCGCCGGCAGCGGCCTTCAATCAGTCCAAGAAATGGGGCATCGTCGGCCTGACGCTGGGCTTCGTGCTGTGGCAGGTCGGCTTCATGAGCATCGGCGGCGAGTGGTTCGGCATGTGG
>JAJLLM010000032.1:0-11170 GCA_033837965.1 Pseudazoarcus pumilus | reverse complement strand
GTGACGTCGCGCACGACCTCGCGCGATTTGTAGCGTTTGCGCAGCCCCGACACTTCAAGAAGACTCATCCGGAACCTCTTTGAGCAACCTCGTGATTGTTTCGCTGGAAAAGCCGCGGGTCTGCAGGAAGCGCGCCTGGCGCGCCCATTCCCGTCGATCCGCCGCTGCGTTGCCGAACTTTGCCGACCACACCGCACGCGCGCGCTCGATGTCGCTGTCCAGTTCGCCCTGCGCCAGCGCTGCCGCAACCGTGTCGGCGTCTACGCCACGCCGCGCCAGTTCCATCTTCAGCCTCGCCGTACCGAAGCGTCCGGATTTGCTGCGCAGCCAGGCTTCGGCAAAGCGTTGATCCGACTGCAGGCCCAGTTCGGCCATGCGATCGAGCGTGGCCTGGACTTCCTCGGCGGTGCCCAGCCCGGCGAGCTTGCGTTCGAGCTCGGCGCGCGAGTGGTCACGCAGCGCGAGCAGGCGGAGGGCTTTCTGACGCAGCCGGTCCGCCGCTTCGGTCATCAGGCTTCCGTTTCGGGGGCACCGACCGCGGCCATTTCCTTCATGCCGAGCGCGGCACGCACCTTGTTCTCGATCTCGCGCGAGAGCTGCGGATTGGCTTTCAGGAATTCGCGTACGTTGTCCTTGCCCTGGCCGATCTTCTCGCCGTTATAGGCGTACCAGGCGCCGGACTTGTCGACGATCTTGTGTTCCACGCCGAGGTCGATGACCTCGCCCTCGCGCGACACGCCGGTGCCGTACAGGATGTCGAAATGCGCCTCGCGGAACGGCGGGGCGACCTTGTTCTTGACGACCTTGACGCGGGTTTCCGAACCGACTACCTCGTCGCCGCGCTTGATCGCGCCGGTGCGGCGGATGTCCAGGCGCACGGAGGAATAGAACTTCAGCGCGTTGCCGCCGGTGGTGGTTTCGGGGTTGCCGAACATCACGCCGATCTTCATGCGGATCTGGTTGATGAACACCACCAGCGTGTTGGTGCGCTTGATGTTGGCGGTGAGCTTGCGCAGTGCCTGACTCATCAGGCGGGCCTGCAGGCCGGGCAGCTGGTCGCCCATCTCGCCCTCGATTTCGGCCTTCGGCGTGAGGGCTGCGACGGAGTCGATGACGACGATGTCCACGCCGCCCGAGCGCACCAGCATGTCGGCAATTTCCAGCGCCTGCTCGCCGGTGTCCGGCTGCGAGATCAGCAGGTCGGCGATGTTCACGCCGAGCTTCTCGGCGTAGCCGACGTCGAGTGCGTGCTCGGCGTCGATGAAGGCTGCGGTGCCACCGAGCTTCTGCATCTCGGCAATGACCTGCAGCGTCAGCGTAGTCTTGCCGGACGATTCCGGGCCGTAGATCTCGACCACCCGGCCGCGCGGCAGGCCGCCCAGGCCCAGCGCGATGTCCAGTCCCAGCGAGCCGGTGGAGACGGTCTGGATGTCACGCTCGGGGCTGTCGTCGCCCATGCGCATGATCGAACCCTTGCCGAACTGGCGCTCGATCTGCTGGAGCGCGGCGGAGAGAGCCTTGGCCTTGTTGTCGTCCATGTCGTGTCCTTGGAAAAAGTGGGGGAAATTATGGCACAGAGATTGCATGTGCGCGGGGTCGTGCTCAGTCTTCGAGACTTTCTGCGCGTTGCGCCAGCATGGCCAGCGCGTGCTGTACGGTCTGCAGCCGGACGGCGCGGCGGTCGCCGCTGAAGTGAAGGGTTTCGCTTATGACGCGGCCTGCTACGGCCCAGGCGAAACACACCGTGCCGACCGGCTTGCCGGGCGTCGCTCCGCCCGGGCCGGCGATGCCCGACACGGCGACGGCAACGCGGGCGCGACTGGCCGCCAGGGCACCGCTGGCCATCTCGCGCACCGTCGCCTCGCTGACTGCACCGTGTTCGACCAGCGTGTTTGCCTGTACGCCCAGCATGTCCTGCTTGGCGGAGTTGGAGTAGGTCACAAAGCCGCGGTCAAACCATTCGGAACTGCCGGCGATTTCCGTTACGGCCGTGGCAATCCAGCCGCCGGTGCAGGATTCGGCGGTGGTCAGCATCCAGCCGCGTTTCCGCAGCCAGGCACCGACCTCGCTGGCCAGCGTTTCGAGTGCGGCGTCGCGCCCGCTCATCCGAACAGCCTCACCAGAATCGCCAGCGCCAGCAAGGCATAGCCGGCCGCCACGATGTCGTCGATCATCACGCCGAAACCGCCCTTGAAAGCGGCCTCTACGTTACGCACCGGCGGCGGTTTGACGATGTCGAAGAAGCGGAACAGCGCCACTGCCACCGCCTGCCACGCCAGCGTCGGCGGGGTGAACAGCAGCACCAGCCAGATCGCCACCATTTCGTCCCACACGATGGCACCGTGATCCGGCACGCCCAGCGCTCGGCCGGCGCGGTCGGCGGCCAGTACCCCGCCGACGAAGAACACCGCCAGCAGCGCCAGCAGCATGCCGTCGGACATCGACCAGCTTAGCGCCGGAAACAGCAGCCAGCCGAGCAGGGTGCCGAAGGTGCCCGGCGCCTTCCGGGCGAGGCCCGAGCCGAAGCCCAGGGCGATGAAGTGGGAGGGATGGGCGAGCAGGAAGCGCAGGTCGGGTCGCATGATCAGGCGAAGTGGTCGTAGCCGCCGGCGCTGCCGAGGCGGCCGTCCGCCTCGGCGATGCGCAGGCCGGGTTGGCGGGTGATGTGCCCGATGCGCGTCATCGGCAGTCCGAGCCGGGCGGCGATGGGCGCGATGTCGTCGCGGCGTTGCGGCGTGGCCGTGAACAGCAGTTCATAGTCGTCGCCGCCGGACAGGCAGGCAGCACGCGCGGCTTCCGCGTCGGCTCCGAGGTGCAGCAGCGCCGTCAGCGGCAGCGCCGTGACGGCGATGTCCGCGCCGACGCCGGATTGTTCGAGGATGTGCTGCAGATCGCCGGCCAGTCCGTCGGAGACATCCAGCATTGCGCTGGCAACGCCGCGCAGCGCAAGGCCCACCGCCACACGCGGTTGCGGGCGCTGCAGCGCGGCGATGCATTCGGCGGCGCCGCTTTCCGGCAGTGTCATGCGCTGCTGCAGGTGGGCCAGCCCGAGCGCTGCGCGGCCGGGTTGGCCGGTGATCCAGATGTCGTCGCCGGCGCGTGCACCGGCCCGCGTGATGGCCGTGCCGGCGGGGACTTCGCCGAAGATCGTGACGCTCAGGTTGAGCGGGCCGCGCGTTGTGTCACCGCCGATGAGGTCGACGCCAAAGGTTTCCGCGCAATCGAACAGGCCACGCGCAAAAGCGGCGATCCAGGCTTCATCGGCCAGTGGTAGCGCCAGCGCCAGCAAGGCCCAGCGCGGTTGCCCCCCCATCGCGGCGATGTCCGAGACATTCACCGCCAGCGTCTTCCAGCCGAGGTCTTCGGGGTCGGTGTCGGGCAGGAAGTGCGTGCCGCTCACCAGCATGTCCGTCGACACGGCCAGCTGCATGCCGGGCGCTGGCGTGAACAGCGCGGCGTCGTCACCCACGCCGAGATCGGTGTGGCGACCGCTGCGCGTGAAGTACTGGCGGATGAGGTCGAATTCGGAGGGCATGGTGCCTGCGTGGCGAAGAGTTTCATGCCGAGGGCATGGTGTGGCCGTCGGGCGAATGGCGCCAGCGAGTATAGCAAAGCGGCCGGCCGCGAAATGGCCGGCGCCGAAAGCAAAAACGCCAGCCGGTGAGGGCTGGCGTTCTGCCGGAAACTGGTGGGTCGTGCAGGATTCGAACCTGCGACAAACGGATTAAAAGTCCGCTGCTCTACCAACTGAGCTAACGACCCGGTGCTGCCGAAAGACCGCGATTATTCCAAAGCCCCTTGCGGGCGTCAAGCGTGAAACCGAAATAACCCCGATGGCATGAGACGTGGCGCCGAGGGCCGGTCAGGCCTCGCGCATCATCAGCCAGTACTGGATCTTCATCGTCACCGCAGCGCCGCCGATGATGGCGGCCGTGGTGAGCAGCGAGCCGATGGCCAGGGTCGAGAAACCGGTGATGCCCTGGCCGACCGTACAGCCGAAGGCGGTGACGCCGCCGAAGCCCATCAGGATGCCGCCGACGATGTGGCGCAGCAGGTCGTCGGCATTGGTGAAGGATTCGATGCGGAAGCTGCGCGAAGTCAGCGCATACAGCGTCGAACCGGCGATGACGCCGAACACGCCGGCTATGCCGAAGGTGAAGATGCGGCTGGTGTCGCTCCACAGCATGAACAGTTCCAGCGTGTAGGCGACCGGCGCGACGAAGGTGAAGGATTCAGCGCTGCCGCTGTTGGTGCCGATGAAGGCGCGTTCCAGCGTGCGCGGGTGTTCCTCGACGTAGCCGATCTGGGCCGTCAGGTACCAGCCGGCGACGCACACCGCGCCGATGGCAATGGCGCCGGTGAGCATGCCGCCTTCGCGCGCTTCGCGGTTGGCCAGAGCGAACACCAGCAGGCCGCCGCCGACCAGCGCGGTGAGGGCCATCAGCGCGGCGTCGCGGCTGATGCCCAGGCCTGCGATCACCGAAGGCAGGTCCTGGCGTGTGGCCAGTTCCAGCGCTACGGGGTCGAGGAACTGCGTGCGCCAGACGCCGAACAGGCCGCGCATGGTCATGTAGGCCGAGATGCCGAGGAAGACGAAGACGATGAGCGATTTGAGGTTGCCGCCGCCGATGCGGATCAGCGTCTTCGAGCCGCAGCCCGAGGCCAGCGTCATGCCCACGCCGAACAGCGCACCACCGAGGAGGTTCGACAACCAGATCACGTTGTTGCCGGTGTAGATCGAATCGGCGCTGTCGAACAGGCCGGTCAGCTGCAGTGCGCCGGTGCCGAGCACGGCGACGCCGACGGCCAGCGCCCACATGCGCATGCGGGTCCAGTCGCCCATGTTCACGATGTCGGAGACGGCACCCATGGTGCAGAAATTCGAGCGGTTGCCGGCATAGCCGAACACCAGCCCGAGCGCGAAGGCGATCCAGGCGATGGTCGAGGCGGCGACAATGGGTTCGTCGAGCATGGCGGGCGGGAAAATTGGGGGTTGAGGGCGCGATTCTAGTGCATTCGTCCGGCGCCGTGACGCGCCGGCCCAAAGGCGTGGTTTGCGGACATAATGACCATAGTGATGAAAGGGCTGCTGGGGGCGGGGACATGGCTTCGCAGCAGCTGCGTGAAACGAGGAGGCGCATGAGCCGTCACTCCCTGACCATAGCCGAGCCGTGCGGCGACGCAAATTCCGAACTCGCGCTGAAGCGTGTGGCGATCGACACCTGGCACGAGAACGTGGTGTACCTACACCGCGACTGTGCGGTGTATCGCGCCGAGGGCTTCCAGGCGCTGGCCAAGGTGGAGGTGCGCGCCAACGGCCGCATGATCCTCGCCACGCTCAATGTGGTGGACGACGTGAACATCGTCGGCTGCCATGAACTGGGCCTGTCGGAAGACGCCTTTGCCTTGCTGGAGGTGGCCGAGGGGCATCCGGCCTTTGTGCGCCAGGCGGAGCCGCCGGGTTCGATTCCTGCCCTGCACCGCAAGATCGGCGGTGACCGCCTCAGCCGCGAGGACTTCCGCGCCATCGTGCGCGACATCTCCGAGCATCGCTATTCCAAGATCGAACTGACCGCCTTCGTGGTGGCCGCTAGCCAGTCCGATCTGGACCGTGAGGAGGTGTTCTTCCTTACTGATGCCATGGTGCAGACCGGCCGCCGGCTCGACTGGCAGGAGCGCATCGTGGTCGACAAGCACTGCATCGGCGGCATCCCCGGCAATCGCACGTCGATGCTGGTGGTGCCCATCGTGGCGGCGCACGGCATGCTGTGCCCCAAGACCTCGTCGCGCGCCATCACCTCGCCGGCTGGTACGGCCGACACCATGGAGGTGCTGGCCGATGTCGAACTGCCGGTCGAGCGGCTAGAAGCCATCGTGCGCGAGCATCGCGGCTGCATTGCCTGGGGCGGCACGGCGCAGCTCTCCCCGGCCGACGACATCCTGATCTCGGTCGAGCGCCCGCTGTCCATCGACTCGCCGGGCCAGATGATCGCTTCCATCCTGTCGAAGAAGATCTCCGCCGGTTCCACCCATCTGGTGCTGGACATTCCGGTCGGCCCCACCGCCAAGGTGCGCTCGATGACCGAAGCGCTGCGCCTGCGCAAGATGTTCGAGTACGTCGCACGTGCCATGAATCTGACGCTCGACGTGGTGATCACCGACGGTCGCCAGCCCATCGGCTTCGGCGTCGGGCCGGTGCTGGAGGCGCGCGACGTCATGCGTGTGCTCGAGAACCATCCCGACGCCCCCAACGATCTGCGTCAGAAGGCCCTGCGGCTGGCCGGACGGATGATCGAATTCGATCCCGATGTGCGTGGAGGCGAGGGCTTTGCGATTGCGCGCGACATCCTCGATTCCGGCCGAGCGCTGGCCAAGATGAGCGACATCATCAAGGCCCAGGGCGGTCACGGCTTCGACCCCCAGGCGCCGGAACTGGGCAAGCTCGGTTTCGAACTCAGGGCCTCGCGCGGCGGCACCGTCACCGGCATCGACAACCTGCAGATCGCGCGCATTGCCGGCCTGGCCGGTGCGCCCAAGGTCAAGGGGGCCGGCGTCGAACTGGTGCGCAAGCTGGGCGATGCGGTGCACAAGGGCGATCTGCTGTACCGCGTGCATGCCGGCTTTGCCGCCGACCTGTCGTTCGCCCGGCAGGCCTGCGAGCGCGACAACGGCTACACCCTCGGCGCGGCTGACGAAGTGCAGCACCTCTTCGTGGAGTTCTGAGCATGGCCGGCGTGTTGTTGCATTTCGACGACGAGGCCGCCATGGCCGCGCGCCTCGCGCAGGCAGCCAGGCTGCAGGCGGCATGCATCGAACGGCATCGCTTCCCGGACGGGGAGCTGCGTTTGCGCCTGCCGCCGGCGTTGCCCGCCAGGGTGGCGATGCTGCGCGGCCTGCATGAACCGAACGAGAAGCTCGTCGAACTGCTGCTGACTGCACGGACCGCACGTACCCTCGGTGCGCAGCACCTCACGCTGATCACGCCCTATCTCGGCTACATGCGGCAGGACATCGCCTTCCATCCGGGTGAGGCGGTGAGTCAGCGCATCGTCGGCGCCTTTCTGGCCGGGCTGTTCGATGCCGTGATCACGGTCGATCCGCATCTGCATCGTATTGCGCGGCTCGATGAAGCAATTCCCGTGGCGCACGCCGTCGCCCTGTCGGCCGCAGCGCTGCTCGCCGAGCTGGCGGTGGCGCGACGTGAGCGTCCGCTGCTGGTCGGGCCGGATGCCGAGTCGGCGCAGTGGGTGGAGTCGGCAGCGGCGGCCTGCGGGCTGGATCACGCGGTGTGCACCAAGCAGCGGCATGGTGATCACGATGTGGTCATCCGCCTGCCCGAGGCCGACTTTACCGGCCGTGCCGTGGTGCTGATCGACGACGTTGCCAGCACCGGGCGCACCGTCGCGCTGGCGGCAAAGCTGCTGCTCGATGCGGGTGCGGCTTCGGTGGACCTGGCCGTCACGCATGCCTTGTTTGCTGCCGATGCGCTGGCCGTGGTGCAGGCCGCCGGGGTGGGCGAGGTGTGGAGCACCGACTGCATCCCGCATGCGAGCAACGCGGTGAGCGTGGCGCCCTTGCTGGCGCAGGCCTTGCGCGAACTTGGCTAGTCGCGGCAGGTGCCGACCGGCCCGCGTTCCAGTAGCGCCGTCAGATCCTGCGCGCTCATCGGCTTGCCGAACAGCCAGCCCTGCGCTGCTTCCACGCCCAGCTCGCGCAGGGTTTGCGCCTGCGCTTCGGTTTCCACCCCTTCGGCAACCATCTTCAGCCCCAGTGAGCGCGCCAACTCGATGATGTGGAACACCACCTGACTGGTCGGAGCGGCGGTACCCAGGGTGTGCACGAAGCTGCGGTCGATCTTCAGGCAGTCGAAGCGCAGGTGCTGCAGGTAGGCGAGGCTGGAATAGCCGGTGCCGAAGTCGTCGATGGCCAGGCCGATGCCGTCAGCGCGCAGCGCCTCGACCACACGGATGGCTTCTTCCGGTCGCATGAAGCCGCGCTCGGTGACCTCCGCTGTCAGCCAGCCGCTGCGCTCGGGCACACTGCCGGCCAGCCGGCGCAGCATGTCCACCGTTTCCGGCCGATGCAGGTCATTGGCCGACAGGTTGATGCTGATGCACAGGCCGGGAAAGCGCGGCAGCCACTGCCGCACGTCGCGCTCGACCAGGTCGCACACGCGCTGTGTCAGCAGGTGCACCACGCCGGCGTCCTCGGCCGCGGCGATGAACACGTCCGGGCGGATGTGTTCGCCATTGCGGCGTTGCCAGCGGATCAGCGTTTCGGCGCCGATCACGCGGCCGTCCTGCAGGCTCACGACCGGCTGGTACACCACCGAGAATTCATTGCGGCGCAGCGCCGTGCGCAAGGTGGCCGGCCAGGACTGCTGCAGCCGGTTCAGGTACAGGAAAGCGAGCAGCAGGATCGCCCCGGCCACCAGCCCGGCGGGAATCAGGCGCAGCATGTAGACGCCCATCTGTTGCTGATAGTGGCTCATCGGCACGGCTGCAATCACGCCGGTCTGGTAGCGTGGCGAGCGCAGCATCGCCACCAGTTGCTCGCCGTCGCGAAACAGCAGCTCGCGCTGATCGCCGAGCCGGTCGATCCAGGCGGCCTGCACCGGGCCGCGTACGCTGCGCAGTTCGCTGGTGCCGGGGGTGAAGGTGGCCAGGCCGACGCCGCGCAGGTCGGTGACGATGTCCACCGGCTGGCTCTTGTGGATCACCGCGGCATAGCCCTTGCGCTCCACCGTGGTGAAGACCTCACCGGGCGCGAAGGACAGGCTGACCGCGGTGCGGATGACCGATCCGGTGGGCGTGGTGAACTCGGCGGGGCCGAAGTCCAGACCTTCGCCGTGGTCGCCCCAGGACGAACAGGGCATGTGGTTGCCGCGCATCAGGCCGATTGCCCGCAGCTGTCCCATCGAGGCCACCACCGTGCGCATGGCGTCCATGTGGGCGCTGTCACAGGCGGTGCCATGCGGAAAGGCGCTGAGCTGGTCGATGCCGGCGTACAACTGGGATGCGGCCGTGTCGGAGCGGTTGAGGACTTCGCGTGCCAGCCGCAGGGATTCGGTCTGAGTGTCTTCCAGGGCCAGATCGCGGGCCAGGTCGAGCGTCACGAAAAGCGGTGCCGCTGCGGCCAGAACGGCAGCAGCCAGTACGGTCAGCCGGGACAAGGTGCTCGACATCGGGGCTCCCCGCGCGAGCTGGATGCGCGCGGCATGTGGCACGATACTGCAAATCCCTACCCAGGCGGAATGGAAGTCCCATTCATAGGAGGTGAGCGTGGGCGAGCAATGCGATCGATGTGGCTGGGCGGGTGCGGACCCGCTGTACGTCGCCTATCACGACCTCGAGTGGGGTGTGCCCGTGACCCATGAGCGCACCATGTTTGAATTCTTGCTGCTCGAAGGCATGCAGGCCGGCCTGTCGTGGATCACGGTGCTGCGCAAGCGCGAGCACTACCGCAAGGTCTTCGACGGCTTCGAGCCCGAGCGCATCGCACGCTACGACGATGCGAAGAAGGCGGTCTTGCTGGCGGATCCCGGCATTATCCGCAACCGTGCCAAGGTCGACGCCGCCATCGGCAACGCGCGTGCCTGGCTGGATCTGCGCGAGGCCGGCATTGATCCGGTGGAGTGGCTGTGGAGTTTTGTCGGCGGTCAGCCGCGGCAGAACGCCCGGGCCTCGCTGAAAGACATTCCGGCCCATACCGCCGAATCCGACGCCATGTCGAAGGCGCTCAAGGCGCGTGGCTTCAAGTTCGTGGGTTCCACCATCTGCTACGCCCATATGCAGGCCACCGGCATGGTCAATGACCACGTCACGTCCTGCTTCCGCCACCCAGAAGTGGCGGCACTGACCAAATGAATTTTCTGGCGCACGCCTGGCTGGCCGGAGAGGCTCCGGCCGACCGCCTCGGCGGCCTGATGGGGGACTTCGTCAAGGGGCCGCTGCCGGGCGGCTTGCCCCCGGATGTGGCGGAGGGGGTGCGCCTGCACCGCGCCATCGATTCCTTTGCCGACACCCACCCGGCCTTCCGCAGTGCCTGCGCGCGCGTGCCGGCCGGACGGCGGCGCGCGGCCGGCATTCTCGTCGACATGTTCTTCGACCACTTCCTGGCCCGTCACTGGCAGCACTTCAGCAGCCAGCCTCTGCCGCGCTTCACCGCCGAGGTCTACGGCCTGATGCGGGCCCATCACCCGCTGCTGCCGCCACGCCTGCAACGCATCCTGCCGTGGATGATCGAGGATGACTGGTTGGCCTCTTATGCCGAGGTGGATGCCGTGGCCTGGGCGCTCGACCGCATGTCCCAAAGACTGAGCCGGCCCGGGCTGCTTGCCGGGGCCGGCTCGGTGTTGCGCGAGGAATACCCTGCACTGGAGTCGGACTTCCTCGCCTTCCTCCCCGCTGCCCGGGACTTCGCCGAGCAGCATCGGGTCGCACGCATCAATCCAGCTTGATCACGATCGGCGGCATGCGGAACACGATCGCCGGATCGTAGGAGTAGCGCACGCGCGGCGGCGGCGAATAGCGCGGGGCGGGGGCGTAGTAATAGTGGTGGTACACCGCGCCATGCGCCGGGCGGTAATAGTGCTTCTTCACATGGTGATGGGATTTGCCGTGCTGGTAATGGTGCCGGTCCCTGTGGTCGTAGCGGGAGTCGCGGTGCTCCTTGCGCGGGTGGTCGTAGCGGCGATCATCGCGATCGGCCATTGCCGGCAGCGAAGCGGCGAACAGTGCGCCACCTAGTACCAGCGGCAGGACGAGCTGACGGAGTTCGATGGCTTTCATGGGGGCCTCCTCTCATGGGGCCGCTCGACGGGATGCCGTGCAGCCACGATGCAAGAGTAGAGAGCGGCAAGTGTCGGGGCTGTAATGGCTCGCTACGGAATGTTTCCGGTGTATCCGGCGAACTGCATCAGCAGGCGGCAAGGCATGCACGCTGTTTGAGGATGTGGTGCGAGAGGCGGGGAAGCTTGGCAATACCGCAAGGAAAGGTCGCCACGCCCGAGGGTGTTGCAGGCGCTTGATGCTGAACCGAGAGGGGTGGGCGTGGCGATGAGGGGAGGGCCGGCCAGCCAGTGCAGCCGGCCCGGATCAGACTGCAGAGATCAGCGCGCGGCGTCCTGGATCTTCTCGCCGCCGCGCTCGATGTCCTTGCCGGCGCCTTC
>JAJLLM010000031.1:0-8190 GCA_033837965.1 Pseudazoarcus pumilus | reverse complement strand
AGCTGCGCATCGTCCTGCCCGAGTCGCGCACGCAGGGCGAGGTGACTGGTCTTGTCGTCGAGCGCAGCCGTCTCCAACTCGACCGGCTGGATGGCCTGCAAGGCCTGTTCCGCCGCCAGGATGTCTCCGGCTTCAAGATGGCTGCGCACCAGCATCAGGCGGTCGGCGATCGACGGCGGATTGCCCAGCACGTCGATCTCGAGTACTTCCGTCATCGCGCGACGGGCGGTTTCCGCATCACCGTTGCGCAAGGCCACATCGGCCAGCAGGCGTTTACGCGTGTGGTTCCGGGCACTGCGTCGCGAGGCGTCCTCGACGGTACGCTGCGCCTCGGCGTGATCGCCCATCTCCATGCAGATCCTGGCCTTGAGGTCGAAGGCGTCGAAATACATCGGCGCCTCGACCACCACGCCGTCAACCAGCTCTCGCGCTTCCTGCAGTCGGTTCTGCTCCAGCAGCGCACGGGCAAGACCGGCCCGCGCCCACGGGAAGGGGTGCAGTTCGAGAATCTCGCCGTAGGCGGCCTGCGCAGCCGGGGCGTCACCGCGCATGAGCTGCAGTTCGGCGCGGGCGCGCAGCAGGTCGAAGTGGTAGGGCTTGCCCTCGGGGCTGACGAGCTGCGTCTCGATAAAGGCCTCGGCCGCGTCGAAATCGCCCTCGCGTTTGGCCACATAGAGGGGGCGGAAGAACTGCTTGCGGGTGAGCGCGCGATCCAGCCGGAAGCGCAGGCGATCAGGCGAGAAGGGCTTGATGATGTAGTCGTCCGGCCCCAGCTCAACCGTCGCAACGACGTTCTCGTAGGACTTCTCGGCGGTCACCATGATGAAGACCGATTCTTCCGGCAGCAGCCTGTCGCGCCGCATCTCTTCGAGCAGGTGCTGACCGTTGCGCTTCTCGCCGAGGTTGTAGTCGCACAGGATGACGTCCGGCACCGCGCGGCGTACACGCGCAATGGCCTCCTTGTAGGCGGTCGAGAACTCGACCGAGAAAGCACCCATGGTCTGCGCACAGGTACGCAGACCATCCCGCGCCGCGGGCTGGTCGTCGATGACCAGAAAACGTAATTTCTTGTAGCGCTCGGCTTCACTCATGGCAGACGCAGCTCGAAGACGGCGCCGCCCAGTGTGCCGCCGTTGCTCAGGAGCAGCCGCCCGCAGC
This sequence comes from Pseudazoarcus pumilus, assembly GCA_033837965.1. GTDB lineage: Bacteria > Pseudomonadota > Gammaproteobacteria > Burkholderiales > Rhodocyclaceae > Pseudazoarcus > Pseudazoarcus pumilus_A. The sequence continues at coordinate 7,032 of JAJLLM010000031.1, read as the reverse complement.
GTTGGCCATGCCGATGCTGCCGCGCGATCTCGCACGCCACGAACAGACCCAGACCACGCTGCGTCATGGCGGCCGGATCGGTGGAGTCGAATCCAGGGCCGTCATCCTCGACGCGCAACACCAGCTCGTCCCCGTCCCGCCGGGCCGTCAGCAGGATCTGACTGCGCGCAAAGCGCGAGGCATTGTTGAGGGCGTTGGACAACACATCGAGCACGCGCTCACGGTCCAGCGGCCACTGCAGGTCGTCGTCAATGCACACCGATTCGAGCGCCAGCCCGGCCAGCGTGCAATGCGGTCCGGTCACCAGCAGAGCCTCATCCAGCACGTCGCCGAGCCTCGCCATGTCCACCGCCAGGGTCAGCAAACCGCGCTGGCTCCGGTACGCCGTGAGGATACGGTTGAGTCGCAAGGCGGCCTGCTCGATGGCAAAGCGCGCTTCATCCAGGCGGATACCGTGCTCGGTCTCGGCACGCACGACCTGTGATTCCGCCACAAACAGCTGATTCCTGGCGTCATGCACACCGGAAGTGAGGAGATCGAGCACGTCACGCATGGCAGAGCCCACGACAACCCGCCGCGACGCGGCTGGAACAGGAACCCGGTCGCTGGACGACCGGGAGTTGCAGGCAGTGTAAGCGCATTCCGGAAGCAGGTCAGCACGCCCGATGAGCACGGACATGCATGAGTTCATGTGTCCGGGATCGATGAAACCCGCAAAGGGCTTGCCGAGGGGATCGCGCCATTAGATACGGCGTGCATCAAGGCCGCACCCTCAAGGGCGGGATGCAAAGCGCTACTGCACACTTCATCGAGCGCTCTCCGAATGAAGACCGGCAACATCGGCAAGAGCGGTCTGCCGATCAATAGCCGTCGGTCTTCCAGTAGGTTCGTGGCTGCACGCCAAACAGACCGGACAGCGTGCCGAAGGCTTTCGCGAAATGGCGAAGACAGTGGTACCACGCATGCATGCACCCTGCGCGGCCGCGCATTGCCCCATACACCGGCACGGTGATCAGGCGCAGACTGCCGCGCAGCAAGCGCACCACGAACTCACCGAACCCCTGGCAGACAGTTGGCAGGACACCTTTCAACTTGTACTGCGTGTACATGCGATTGGCGCTTGAACGGAATTGCCGGTTCAAGCGCCACCGCAGGGTCAGCCGGTTCTCCATCACCGGCTCGGACACTTGGGCGTGATTGACACAGACAATGCGCGCGCCACGAAACACGCTACACGTAAAGAAGTCGCTGTCGCTTCCGCCGGTAAAAGCCATGCGGGTATCGAACTGCATGGACCAGGGTGGCCGCAGCAAAACGGTCGACATCAACACATTGCTGGTTGCCGCACGGGGCAGCAGCGTGCCATCGGGGCAATGTTGCAGACCCCGATTGCCCAGGTAAGCGGCGTAGCGCTCGGGCATCTCATAGCGCACCGGACCGGTATAGACCTCTGCTTCAAAGCACCTGATCGCCTGCGCATAGGCCATCAGCCAACCGGGCAGGGCTTCCTCATCATCATCAATGAAGGCCAGCCAGTCAGCACCCAGTTCAATGCTGCGCCGGCAAGCCAGATTCCGCGCATAGGGAATCCCGCGCTGCGGCTCGCGGAGATACTCGACCTCTAAAGGGCAGACTTCCATCCACTCACGGATGGCTGAAGCAAGACTTCCTTGAGGATCGTTGTCAATGACCAGCACCGAAACACGCCAGTCAGGCGGCACTTTTTGCGCCGCAATGGACTCAAGGCAACGCTGAAGCATCCGGGGCCGGCGATAAGTGCATACCGCAATGACACAAACGGAAGGGCTGGAAACCACGCTTGCTTCGCTCAAGCCGCACTCCTGCAGGCACAGCAAACCCGGAAAGCACTGCCTGCAACCTGCGCGCCCAACAGACCACACAAGGGCAACCCAAGGTGCAGACACATAACAAGCTGATTCAGCGAGCTTGTCGGGGAAATTTGGCGCGCCCGGCGCGATTCGAACGCACGACCCCTGCCTTCGGAGGGCAGTACTCTATCCAGCTGAGCTACGGGCGCCAGTCGCCGAGTGTACTCGACGCGGGGGGCGCAAGGATATACCGCCCTGCAGCATGCGTCCATCGTGGCGGACCACAAACCGGCGACGGGTCGCTATAATTCGGCCTTTGCCCCTTCCCGCGAAAAGGATTCAGCATGTCGAACACCCGCAAGCCCGCTGCGCTGATGCAGTATCGTCGTTACGCCGTGCCCGTCGTTGCGCTGCTCGCGCTGGTGCTGGCGGCCTGTAGCGAGAAGCCGCAGATCGATCATGAACTGACCGCCACGCTGATCCAGCCGGTTGCGCGCGTCGAACTGAAAGTGGCCGCGGCCGACGAAGCCGCCGGCGACCGCGACGGCGAAACGGTTTACAAGTCAGTGTGCTCGGCGTGCCACTCGGCTGGCGTCGCGGGCTCGCCGAAGACCGGTGACAACGCCGCTTGGGCGCCGCGCATCGCCAAGGGTCTGGACGCCATCGTCACCACGGCCATCAACGGTGTCGGCGCCATGCCGGCGCGCGGCGGCAACCCGAACCTGACGGACGACGAAGTGCGTCGCGCGGTCATCCACATGGCCAACCAGAGCGGCGCCAAGTTCAGCGAGTAAGGCTGTACAGGATGATTGCAAGGGCGGCTCCGGCCGCCCTTTTCTTTTGGGCGTTCAGCGCCGGTTCTGGAAGATGGCCTGCAGCGCGGCAGCACGCGCACGGCCTTCCTCGCGCGCCAGGGGCTCATTCGAGGATTTGCGCCCGCCGACCTTCACGTCCTCGCCCATCTCCTCGATGAAACGAGAGGGCTCGCACGGCCGCCATTCGCGACCGCTCTTGCGCCGCTCGCACCAGCTGATGGTCAGGCTGCGCTGGGCGCGTGTGATGCCGACGTACATCAGGCGGCGCTCCTCATCGATCTTGTCCTCGTCGATGCTGGACTGGTGTGGCAGCAGCCCCTCCTCGACACCGATGAGGAAGACGTGCGGAAACTCCAGGCCTTTGGAGGCATGCAGCGTGGCCAGCTGGACGCCGTCGAAATCAGGATCGTCCTTGTCGAGCATGGAGATCAGCGCCACGGTCTGGGTCAGTTCCAGCAGGTCCTTGCCGTCTTCGTCGCCCTTGCGCGCGAGCCACTCGACGAAGTCGCGCACGTTGCTCCACTTGCTCTCGGCTTCGCGCGAGTCGTGGTGGTCGTACAACCAGGCCTCATAGCGGATGGTCGCGAGCAGTTCTTCCAGCAGCACACCGGCCGGCTCGCGCGGCGCGCGCTGGCGCAAGGTATTGATGTAGGCGGCGAACTCCCGCACGCCCTCGAGCTGGCGCACGTTGAGATGCTCGGCCACGCCTTCCTCGAAGACTGCCGCAAACAGACTGACGTGACGCTGGCCGGCGTAGGCGCCAAGCGCCTCCAGCGTGGCGGCACCGACACCGCGGCGCGGCGTGGTGATGGCGCGGATGAAGGCAAGGTCGTCATCCTCATTGACCAGCAGGCGTAACCAGGAGATGAGGTCGCGGATCTCGGCCTTGTCGAAGAAGGACTGCCCGCCCGAGATGACGTAGGGAATCTTGTGATTGCGCAGCTGCTGCTCGATCACCCGCGCCTGGTGGTTGCCGCGGTACAGCACGGCATAGTCGGCAAAGCGCGTACGGTGCTGGAAGCGGTGGGCGGAAATCTTCATCGCCACCGACTCGGCCTCGTGCTCCCCGTCGCGGCAGGACACTGCGACGATCTGATCGCCGGGACCATGCTCGGACCACAGCTTCTTCTCGAACAGCTTCTCGTTGTTGGCGATCAGCGTATTGGCCGCGTGCAGGATGCGCGCCGAGGAGCGGTAGTTCTGCTCCAGCTTGACCACCTTCAGCTTCGGGTAGTCCTGCTGCAGCAGGCGCAGGTTCTCGACATCCGCGCCGCGCCAGGCATAGATGGCCTGATCGTCATCGCCGACTGCCGTGAAGGCGCCACGCTCGGCCGATAACTGCCGCAACAGCCGGTACTGCGCGCGGTTGGTGTCCTGATACTCATCCACCAGCAGATAACGCAGGCGGTTCTGCCAGCGCGTCCGCACTTCTTCGTTGTCCTCGAAGAGGCGCACCGGCAGGGAGATGAGGTCGTCGAAATCCACCGCCTGATAAGCACGCAGCGTGCGTTCGTATTCGGCGTAGGCGACTGCAGCGGCAGCGGCAATCTCGTTGTCGGCCTGCTGCGCGGCGACCTCCGGCGGAATCATCGCGTTCTTCCACGACGAGATCTGCCACTGCATCTGCCTGGCGATGGCCTTGTCGGCGTTCTTCGCCACGTCGGACACGATCTGCACCGTATCGGCCGCATCAAGGATGGAGAACTGCGGCTTGAGCCCGCAGTGCTGCGCCTCCTGCCGGATGATGCGCACCCCCAGCGCATGGAAAGTGCACACCGTCAGGCCCTTGGGCGTACGCCCGCCCATCAGGTGCGCGACGCGCTCCTGCATCTCCTTGGCGGCCTTGTTGGTGAAGGTGATGGCGGCGATATTGGCCGGGCTGATGCCGCATTCCTCGATCAGCCAGGCGATCTTGTGCGTGATCACGCGGGTCTTGCCGCTGCCCGCGCCGGCCAGCACCAGACAGGGTCCGTCGAGATAACGGATGGCTTCGCGCTGGGGGACATTGAGGTGGGCGGACATGTGGCGCGATTCTACCCGATGCAGCCGGTGTGGCAGGACGCCCACAAGTTGTCCCCTGCCCGGCGTTCTGGCCGTATGATGCCGATACGACGTTCGCACCACGCAGGAGCAGTCGCATGAATGCCAAGGCAAAAACCGCAGACCGCCTGCTGACCGAGGAAGAGCTCCTCGCGATGCCCGAAGACGACTACATGAACACGCAGCAGCTCGAGTTCTTCCGCGCGCTGCTCGAGCGCATGCGCCAGGAAATCTTCGACAACGGACAGGCCACCATCTCCCACCTGCGTGAAACGGAAGCCGTACCGGATGAAGCCGACCGCGCCACGCAGGAAGAAGAGCACGTGCTGGAACAACGCATCCGCGACCGCGAACGCAAACAGCTACGCAAGATCGACAGCGCGCTGGACCGCATCGCCAACCGCACCTATGGCTACTGCGAAGCCTCCGGCGAGCCCATCGGCCTGCGCCGCCTGCTGGCCCGCCCGACCGCCACGCTGTCCATCGAGGAGCAGGAGCGGCACGAGCGCGAAGAGCGCGTCTTCAGATAATCAGGCTGGCCCCGAACGCAGCCCGTAGCCCCGGCCGGCGTGGAACAGATACTCCACGCGCATGAAGGCCGGGGCGTTTTCCTTGCGCAGGATGTAACCGATGGCCTCGACCTCGTCGCCCACGGCCGGCTGCGGGATGTTCCACTGACCGATACGGAACAGCGGCGCCAGCTCCAGCGTCCATTCGACCTCGCCGGCCGGCGGTGCCTTGGCGCGACGCAGGATGTCCGCACCATCCACCGACGAAGTCTGCGCCGGCAGTTCGCGCTGGCGCAGCTCGGCCGGCACCTGCAGGCCGTCAGCAATCTCTATGGTCAGCATGGCGTGGGGGTTCTCCCACTTCACGGCCTTGACCTTGCCGCGCAGGTACACCGGGGTATTCGCATCGAAACCGCTCCAGCCGTGGTGGGCGCGCGCGATCTGTGGGGCCAGCGCCGCGACGGCGGCACTGAGGATGAAATTGCGTCGGTTCATCGTCGTTCTCCGTTGAGGGCGGGACGACGTTTCAGAGTGTGCGAACGCCGACAGGTTCAGACGTAGGCGATCATCCGCCCGCAGGCGATCACGGCCAGCCATAACAACAGTGAAACCATGAGCTGCAGCTTCGCCATGGCACCTTCCCCGCGCAGTCCGCCGGATGCGTGGAACAGAGCGGCATTGGTGCCAGCCAGCACCAGCGCCAGCATCTTCAGGCGGAAGGCGGGATTGATCAGCAGGTCGAAGGCGTCCGCCGCGAACAGCATCAGCCCGGAACAGGCGGCGACACCAAAACCGAACAGGCTGACCGGCAGGGCCAGCCGCGCCAGCGGAACAACATCGATCGCGCGGCCCAATCCGAGCAGACGCAACTCCAGCACCACCAGAGAACCGAACAGCAGCGCGATGCCGGAGATGTGCACCGCTTCCAGCGCGGGGTAGGCCCACAGCGAACCCTTGAGCCAGCTCCCCCAGGCGTCGAGCGGCGTCACCGTCACCGGTCACCCCTCAAGTCGCCGCTTTCGGACGGTCCGGCAATAGCGCTCACACCACCCCGGCGCCGTGAGCCTGCTGATCGGCCCAGTAGCTGGAACGCACCATCGGACCGCAGGCGGCATTGCGGAAGCCCATCGCCAGGGCTTCGGTCTCGAACATCTTGAAGGTGTCCGGATGGACGTAGCGCAGCACCGGCAGATGACCGGCCGAGGGCTGCAGGTACTGGCCGATGGTGAGCATGTCGACGTCGTGTGCGCGCAGGTCGCGCATGACCTCGAGGATTTCCTCGTCGGTCTCGCCCAGACCGACCATCAGGCCGGACTTGGTCAGCACCTCGGGCTTGCGTGCCTTGAATTCCTTCAGCAGCAGCAGCGAATGCGCGTAGTCCGAGCCGGGGCGGGCCTGCTTGTACAGACGCGGCACGGTTTCGAGGTTGTGGTTCATGACGTCCGGCGGTGCCTGATCGAAGATCTCCAGCGCCACCTCCATGCGGCCGCGGAAGTCCGGCACCAGCACCTCGATGGTGGTTTTCGGCGAGGCCTCGCGCGTGGCGCGGATGCACTCGACGAAATGCGCCGCGCCGCCGTCGCGCAGATCGTCGCGATCGACCGAGGTAATCACCACGTAGTTGAGCCGCATCGCCGCGATGGTGGCGGCCAGCTCGCGTGGCTCGTCGGCATTGAGCGCCTCCGGGCGGCCGTGGCCGACATCGCAGAACGGGCAGCGCCGCGTGCAGATGTCGCCCATGATCATGAAGGTGGCCGTCCCCTTGCCGAAGCACTCGTGGATGTTCGGGCACGAGGCTTCCTCGCACACCGTGTGCAGCTTGTGATCGCGCAGCGTGGC
>JAJLLM010000030.1:0-6590 GCA_033837965.1 Pseudazoarcus pumilus | reverse complement strand
ACCCATTCGATGGCCTGTTCGAGCGAATCGACCTGCCACATCCAGAAGCCGGCGATCAGCTCCTTGGTCTCGACGAATGGGCCGTCGGTGACGACGTGCCGCCCGCCCCTGAAATGCACACGCGCGCCGTCGCGGCTCGGGCGCAGGCCGTCGCCGGCGAGCCGCACCCCGGCGTCGATCCACTCCCGGGTGTACTTTCCCCTGGCTTCGAGCCGTTCGGCGCCCGGCATGACGCCGGCATCCGAGTCGGCCGTGGCCTTGATGAGGATCATGAAGCGCATTTCGTGTCTCCTTGAGGTGGGTTCACGCCGTAGTCGAAGCGACCGGCCGGAAATCGACAGCAGCACCGCAGGAAGCCGCGCTCAGTCTTCGGTGAGTTGCTGGAAGCGCTCGGCAAGGTAGTCGATCAGCGTGCGCACGGCCGGCAGCAGGCAGCGGCGCGAGCCATACACCACATGGATGATCTCGCGGCGGGGCGCCCATTCCGGCAACAGGCGCAGCAGGCTGCCGCTGGCAAGGTCCTCGCGCAGCATCAGCGCCGGCAGTTGCACGATGCCCACGCCGGCGCGCGCCGCGCTGCGCAGCGCCACCATGTCGCCGGTGATCAGGCGCGGCTGGTGATGCAGCACGGCATCGGCACCGTCCGGGCCGAACAGCGTCCATACGTGCTCGTCCTGCGGCGGCCCGAGCGACAGACTCGGAAACGCGGCAAGATCGGCCGGCCCGGCCGGCCGACCATGCGCCGCAAGCAAGGCGGGGCTGGCCACCAGGCATTGCGCGCTGTCGGCCAGTACCCGCATCACCAGATCGCTGTCCGCCAAGGGCGGAGGACGCACCCGGATCGCCAGGTCGACGCCTTCGCCGACCGGCGACACCTTGCGGTTGGTGGCCTCCAGTTGAAGCGATACCCGCGGATAGGCCGCCATGAAGTCCGCCAGCATGCCGCCGACGTGCACATGCAACAACGTGATCGGGCAACTGACGCGCACCGTGCCAGCCGGCTCGGCGCGGGTGGCCTCCACCGCTTCGTGCGCCGCCGCGGCCTCCACCAGCATCGCACGGCAATGTTCATAGAACGTGTGGCCCAGCTCGGTGACCGAGAAGTGACGCGTCGAGCGCTGCAGCAGGCGTGCCCCGAGGCGCTCCTCGAGCAACGCAACGCGGCGGCTGAGCTTGGACTTGGGGATGCCGGTGGCCCGCCCGGCGGGCGCGAAGCCGCCGTGCTCGACCACTCGGGCGAAATAGTAGAGATCGTTGAGGTCGTCCATGCGTGCTCCTTCGCGGCCATTGTTCCATTTATAGAACACTGATGGCGAATTTTGGCGTCTTCTCATGCTGTCGTCCCACACCTAAAGTGACAACACGCAATACGAACCGCAAGCAAGGAGACGAACATGAAACGAGTACAGGGCATCTTCAGCGCGCCGCGGGGCCATTGGGTCGGTGACGGCTTTCCGGTCCGCTCGCTGTTCGAGTACCGCAGCCAAGGCAAGGCACTGAGCCCCTTCCTGCTGCTGGATCACGCCGGCCCGGCGCATTTCGATGCCACCACCGAGCAACTGGGTGTCGGCCAGCATCCGCACCGCGGCTTCGAGACGGTAACCATCGTGTATGCCGGCGAAGTGGCCCACCGCGACTCCACCGGCCAGGGCGGCCTGATCGGCCCCGGCGACGTGCAGTGGATGACGGCCGGCGCCGGCATCCTGCACGAGGAGTTCCACGGCGAGGGCTTCGCCCGCCGCGGCGGCGAGCTGGAGATGGTGCAGCTGTGGGTCAACCTGCCGGCGCGCGACAAGACCGCGCCGCCGGGCTACCAGGCCATCCGCTCCGCGGACATCCCGGTGGTGAAGCTGCCGGATGGCGCCGGCGCGGCGCGCGTCATCGCCGGCGAACTCGCCGGCAGGCGCGGCCCGGCGAAGACCTTCACGCCGATCAACGTATGGGACCTGAGGCTGACCGCGGGCGGTGTGGCGGACTTGCCGCTGCCGCAGGGCTGGACCGCGGGCATCGTCGTGCTGCACGGCACGGTGCTGGTGAACGGCCACGCGGTGCTGCGCGGCGACCAGGTCGCGGTGCTCGACCGCGACGGCGTGGGAGTAACACTCGAAGCCAACAATGACGCCGTGGTGCTGTTGCTGGCGGGCGAGCCGATCGACGAGCCCATCGTCGGCTACGGCCCCTTCGTGATGAACAGCGAAGCCGAGATCCGTCAGGCCATCGAAGACTTCAACAGCGGGCGTTTCGGCGGCATCCCCCGCACCGAATCCCCCGAGACCGTGAGCTGACCCCGCTACCCGGCCCGCAGGGCCGGGGGCAATCCCCGCCGCAGCGACGGCACCCCCAGCGAGCAATCAAGGAGATCGTCATGAGCAAGCCCTACGTCAAACTCGACAAGAACAATGCCGCCGTACTGCTGGTGGACCATCAGGCCGGACTGCTGTCGCTGGTGCGCGACATCGAGCCGGACAAGTTCAACAACAACGTGCTGGCGCTGGCCGATGCGGCCAAGTATTTCGGCCTGCCGACCATCCTCACCACCAGCTTCGAGGACGGCCCCAACGGCCCGCTGATGCCGGAACTCAAGGCGCTGTTCCCGGACGCGCCCTACATCGCCCGCCCTGGCCAGATCAACGCCTGGGACAACGAGGACTTCGTGAAGGCGGTGAAGGCCACCGGCAAGAAGCAGCTCATCATTGCCGGCGTGGTCACTGAAGTGTGCGTGGCGTTCCCGGCGCTGGCCGCCATCGAGGAAGGCTTCGAGGTCTTCGTCGTCACCGACGCCTCGGGCACCTTCAACGAACTCACCCGCCACTCCGCATGGGACCGCATGACCGCGGCCGGCGCGCAGCTGATGACCTGGTTCGGCGTGGCGTGTGAGCTGCACCGCGACTGGCGCAATGACGTCGAGGGTCTGGGCACGCTGTTCGCCAACCACATCCCCGACTACAAGAACCTGATGACCAGCTACTTCACGGTCAAGGGCAGCAAGTAAGTTGCCGCGGCGCGGATGGCGGGAGAGGTCGCCGTCCGTGCCAGAATGCCTTGTCCCCGTCCGGAGAGCCCCGTATGAGCAGCCCCGCCGCTTCCGCCGCTGATGAAACCGTGACCGGCATCATCGTGCATCATCCGCGCGCCGATGCACGTGACGAGTACGAGCAGTGGCTGGCCGACATCCGTGAAACCTGCCGGCGGTTTCCGGGCTATCTCTCGACCGACGTGATCCGTCCCGTCGGCAATCAGCCGAACTACACCGTGATCATCCGCTTCGCAGGGGTCGAAGCGCTGCGCGCCTGGATGGAATCGCCCGAGCGGCGCGAGCATCTGCAGCGCATCGAACACACGCTGGAGCAGGCCGACCGCTACGAGATCCGTAGCGGCCTGGACTTCTGGTTCTCGCCGCCGGCGGTCAAGCCGCCCAAACGCTGGAAGCAGTACCTGCTGACGCTGTCGGCGATCTTCCCGCTCACGGTCGTCGTGCCGTGGGCACTCGGCCCGCTGCTCGGCGGCGTGCCGCTGCTGGCAGCCAAGGCGGTGGTCGCCGCCGTTCTCGTGGCGCTGATGGTGTACGTCATCATGCCGCGCTACACCCGTCTGGTTTCGCGCTGGCTGTATCGCTGAACCGGCACCGACATGAAGGAGAACCGATGAGCAACAACACCCAGGAATTCGACGACGACTGCCCGGCCACCGCCGGCTGTGGCGCTATCGAGCAGGTGCTGCAACCGCGCGAGAAGGACCTCGGCGGCTTCTCCGTGCGCCGTCTGCTGCCCACCGCGCGCCGCAAGACGGTCGGCCCGTGGATATTCTTCGACCATATGGGCCCGGCCGACTTCCCGGCCGGCGAGGGCATCAACGTGCGCCCGCATCCACACATCAACCTCGCCACCGTCACCTACCTGTTCGAGGGCGAGATCCTGCACCGAGACTCGCTCGGCAGCCTGCAGGCCATCCGCCCCGGCGACATCAACCTGATGGTGGCCGGCCGCGGCATCGTGCATTCCGAGCGCGAGCGGCCCGAAGTCACCGCCGTGCCGCACCGCCTGCACGGCCTGCAGCTGTGGTTCGCGCTGCCCGAGGCGGACGAGGAGATCGAGCCGGCTTTCCTGCACTACCCGTCGGACGCCATACCGCGTGTGAACGTCGGTGGCGTGCCGGCACGCGTGATGATGGGTTCGGCTTACGGTGTGACCTCCCCGGTGCGCACCTGGGCCGGCGCCCTGTACGTCGAGGCCCATCTGCAGGCCGGCCAGAAACTGGTGCTGCCGCAAGCCGCCGAGCGCGCCCTGTACGTTGCCGACGGCGAACTCAAGGCGCGCGACGTGGCGCTGCCGGCGCATTCGCTGGCAATCCTCGACGGCACGCAGGGCGTCGAGGTCGAAGCCGTGGCGGAATCCCGCATCGCGCTGATCGGCGGCGATCCGGTCGGACCGCGCTTCATCGACTGGAACTTCGTCTCCAGCCGCAAGGAGCGTATCGCGCAGGCGCGCGCCGACTGGCAGACCGGCCGTTTCCCGAAGGTGCCCGGCGACAGCGAGGAATTCATTCCGCTACCGGAGTAAGACCCCGTGCCGGCCACGCAGCAGTTATGCTTGCGCGATCGTGAATGGCGGGTCTGCGCCGGGTGTGTGAATGCTGAACTGGTGGTCCTCCCTGATGGCTGGGCGTGGCGGACGCGCTTCGATGCTCGATGTCTACGTCGAGTCGCGCCCGCATTTCCTGCAGGCGAAGGCCTACATCCTCGGTCACGCGCTGTCGCATCTGCAGTCCGCCGGCGTGAGCTGCCGTGTGCTTGACCGTCTCGATCCGCAATCACTGGGGCGTGCCGCGGTGGTGCATGTGGACCTCACCGAACTGCCGCCGCCGTTCGAGCACGTGCATCACCTGTACGAGCGTTGTCTGAACGGGCAGGCGCTTTCGATCAACCGGCGGGCCTATTCACGCGCACGGCTGGCACGCGACAGCGACTGGGATGGTCCGGTCATCGTCAAGAGCGCACTCAATCATCGCGGTCGGCCCGAACTGCGTCTGGCCATGGAGCGTGGCCTGTTGCGCGGTGGTTCGGCCCGCGCCCGGCAGGCACTGCGGGAGCGGCTGTGCCCCGCCTATGCGCTGCATGCATCGGCGGCGGAGGTGCCGGAGGCTGCGTGGGACGATCCCGCGCGGGTGGTCGAGCGTTTCCTGCCTGGGCGTCTGGAGACACCGGTGGTGAAGCATCGCTACGACTTCATGCTGGATGTCGAACTCCATACCCGGGCCAGTTTCGACTCACTGCTGTGCGAGCCTGCGAGCATGACGCGGGTCGATTTCCTGGAGGACGCGCCGGCGGCCGTACGCGAATTGCGCCAGTCCCTGCGCCTGGATTTCGGCTCCATCGACTACTTCATGGTGGATGGCGAGGCCTGGCCGGTCGACGCCAACAAGACCACGACCTTCACCCGGGCCTGGACCGATCAGCACCCCGAGGTGGCCCGCTTCCTCGACGCGGTGGCACAGCGCCTGGTGGCCTATGCACGAGGGCAGGACCGGGCATGAACGACTTCGTCCAGCCGCAGCGCATGCACGAGGCCTTCGGCGACGATTTCGTGCTCGATCTCAGCACCCTGCGCGGCATTGGCTGCATCCGCGATTTCGCGCAGCGCAGCGCGTGGCTGATGATCAGCGTGAAGAACCCGGCGTTCTCGAACCGGCTGGTGGACGGCTTCTGTCGGCTGGTCGGCGAGATCGGTTTCCGGCAGGGTTTCGTGACCATCGTCGATACGCCCTACATGGCCAACATCCTTGCTAACCGCCACGATCCGGTGCAGGCGGAAGCCGAGGTGGTCAAGTTGCAGCGCATCAGCGCCGAGCAGCAGGCCCGTTGCCGGAAGGTGTTGCGCCGCCATTCGGCCTGTTGCATCGCACTGCGCTCCTGGGCCGAACTGGATCAGGGCATGCCGCAGTGGCTGCGTGCCGAGGTGCAGGCCGCCTTTCAAGCTCCGACTCGGTTTCGCGCCGACCTGCTGGCCCGCACGCGGCTGGTGGTGCCGGAGGCGGTGCCCGACGAGCGCCTGCCGCAGTTCGCGCAGTTCCTGGTGGAGGAGCTGCCGGTGCTGCTGGGGCTGTATTACCTGGAGCCCGATAGCATCGTCGACGTCTATCCGGGCGAGAACCTCGCGCTGGTGTGGAATGTGGAGCGCGGGCTGTACGCCGACGAATTGCCCGGCATCACCGCGCTTGCCCGCGCTTCCGACGGCCTGGCCTACGTCGACTTCCGCGAACGGGCGAAGGCCGGTCTGGCCTGATTCCGCTCAAGCCGGCGGTCGATTTGGCCGTTCAAATACCCGCGCGACAGAGGAAACGCTGCAGGAACAGACATTTGCAGCGCATCCCGAGATGGTGTAGTTTCCGCCCGCGCGTGAGCCGTGCCGGTCCGGGCGCGCAGCGGTAGCCAGAGGGCGAAGGTTTGAAACGATTGTTCGGTATTCCCACATGGATCGAGGAACTGCGCGCAAGACTGCCGCAGGACGACGACGCGACGCTCATCGTCGCGGGTCAGCGCGGCTCGCAGTACCTGCGCCTGCACGCCTCCGAGATCGAGCGTCACATCGAGA
>JAJLLM010000029.1:0-4211 GCA_033837965.1 Pseudazoarcus pumilus | reverse complement strand
CGACAGCCAGTGCCAGCGACAGAAAGCGCACGACGTTTTTCATTTCAGCCTCCGACAGCTTCAGTTGATCTGACGAACATCCACGAAATGGCCATTCACGGCCGCCGCCGCCGCCATCGCCGGGCTCACCAGATGCGTGCGGCCACCGGCGCCCTGACGGCCTTCGAAGTTGCGGTTGGAGGTCGAGGCACAACGCTCGCCAGGCTCCAGCCGGTCGGCGTTCATTGCCAGGCACATCGAGCAACCCGGCTCACGCCATTCAAAACCCGCCTCGATGAAGATGCGATCCAGCCCTTCTTCCTCGGCCTGGCGCTTGACCAGCCCGGAGCCCGGCACGATCAGCACGCGGCGCACGTTGTCGGCCTTCTTGTGCCCTTTCACCACGGCCGCGGCCTCGCGCAGATCCTCGATGCGGGAATTGGTACAGGAGCCGATGAACACCTGATCGACCGGGATGTCGGTCATCGGCGTATTGGGCATGAGCCCCATGTACTTGAGCGCACGCTCGGTGCTCTCGCGACGCACCGGGTCATCGATTGCCGCCGGATCCGGCACGCGACCGCCGATGGTGGTGACCATCTCCGGCGAAGTGCCCCAGGTCACCTGCGGCTCGATCTGCGCGGCATCAAGTTCCACCACGCGGTCGAACTTCGCCCCCTCGTCCGAATGCAAGGTGCGCCAGTAAGCCGCCGCCTTGTCCCAGTCCGCGCCGGTCGGAGCGAAGGGGCGGCCCTTGACGTACTCGATGGTGGTCTCATCCACCGCCACCATGCCGGCGCGCGCACCGGCCTCGATGGCCATGTTGCAGATCGTCATGCGCCCTTCCATAGACAGCGCGCGGATGGCGCTGCCGCCGAACTCGATGGCGTAGCCGGTGCCGCCAGCCGTACCGATCCTGCCGATGATGGCCAGCACGATGTCCTTGGCCGTGACGCCGCGCGGCAGCTCACCGTCTACGCGCACCAGCATGCTCTTCGACTTCTTCTGCAGCAGGCACTGCGTGGCCAGCACGTGCTCGACTTCGGAGGTGCCGATGCCGTGCGCAAGGCAGCCAAAGGCGCCATGCGTGGAAGTATGCGAATCGCCGCACACCACCGTCATGCCCGGCAGGGTCGCGCCGTTTTCGGGACCGATGACGTGCACGATGCCCTGACGCTCATCCTTGAACGGGAAATAGGCCAGCGCACCGACCTCGCGGATGTTGCTGTCGAGCGTCTCGACCTGCTGGCGCGAAACGGGATCCTTGATCCCCTCGTCCCAGTGGTCGGTCGGGGTGTTGTGATCAGCCGTAGCTACGATGGAATGGATACGCCACGGCTTGCGATGGGCGAGCTTGAGCCCCTCGAAGGCCTGCGGGCTGGTGACTTCGTGCACCAGATGGCGGTCGATGTAGATCAACGCCGTACCGTCGGCCTCCTGCCGCACGAGGTGGGCGTCCCACAATTTGTCATACAAGGTGCGCGTGTTCATGCAAGCGTCCCACGAAAAAAGTTCTTGATTATTTCACAGCGGACCGGGGCTGACCAGTTGCCGCGCGGGCATCAGGGTCGCGCTGCGCGGTAAAGCTGCATCACGCGTTCGCTGGCAGCCGCCAGTTCGCGCTGCCGCTCGGCATGACCCGGGTGCGTCGACAACCACTTCGGCGGGCCACCGGCCGAGCGGCTTGCCATCTTGTCCCACAGCGTCACCGCGGCGCGCGGATCGTAGCCCGCACGCGCGGCCAGTTCGACACCGATGCGGTCGGCCTCGGTCTCATGCAGCCGCGAGTGCGGCAGTTCGAAGGTCACACTCGCCACCCGCCCCATCAGGTCCTGCCCTACGGCTCCGGCGCCCAGCACGGCACCGACGACGGAGACGCCGATCCCGGTGGCCATGGAACGCGACACACGCTCCCTCGCATGCTCACGCAAGGCATGGGCAATCTCGTGCCCCATCACCGCCGCAATCTCGTCGTCGGTGAGCTTGAGCTGATCGATCAGCCCGGAGTAGATGGCCATCTTGCCGCCGGCCATGCACCAGGCGTTGAGATCATCGGACGTGATCACATTGGCCTCCCACTGCCACGCCAGCGCATCCTGCCGGAAGACGCCGACCTGGGCGACCAGCCGGTTGGTGATCTCGCGCACACGCCGCAACTGGCCGGCATCGCGATTCAGCACGCCCTGCTTGCGCGCCTCGGCGACCACCTCGCCGTACTGCTTGGCCGAGGCCTGCTCGATCTCGCTGGCGGACACCATCATCATCTGGCTGCGGTTGACGCCGACCTCTCCACCACCAGTGGTCTGGACGGACTGACATGCGACGAGCAAGCCCGCCGCGGCGGCCAACAACAAGGTGTTCTGCAGTAGGGACTTCATTTTTCCTCCTCTGAAGCGGCGCCTGACACGCGCCAGCCGGTCATCAACCAGATCAGACCCAGCAAACCGAAAGTCGATCCCAGCGTGAAGGTCCACGCCGCACCGATGGCATCCCAGGTCACGCCGCTGATCAAGCCGCCCAGCATGCCGCCCGCGCCAAACGACAGGCTGCCGTAGAGCGCCTGACCATGCGCCTGCAGGCGCCCCGGAAACCAGCGATTGACCATTGCGATGGCCGCCGCATGGTAGGCCCCGAAAGTCACGCCATGCAGGAGCTGGGCAAACAGCAGCAGGGCAAAGCTGTCCGCCCCCCACCCCACCACAAGAAAGCGCAGCACGACCGCAGCCAGCGAGAACAGCAGGATCGCGCGCATGCCGAAGCGCTTTGCCAGCCCGGGCATGATGAGGAAGACTCCGATCTCGGCAATCACCCCCAGTGCCCACATCCAGCCGATCACCGCCTTGCCGTAACCGTGGTCGGCAAGATGGATGGAATAGAACACATACATCGCGCCGTGCGCAGCCGCCATGAAGAAACAGGCCCCGAGCAGCGCCTGTACCTCGCGACGTCGCAGGGTTTCACCCAGCCGTGCGCGAGCGCGCGGTCCGCTCCGCCGGCTTGCCTCGGGCAAGGCAAAGCCACACAGCACGATGCCGAGGAGAATCGCAGCGATGACCAGCAGCACGGCATCGATGCGGACAAAATCGAGCAGATGTCCCAGACCAACCACTGCGGCGATGAAGCCGACCGAGCCCCACAGGCGGATACGTCCATAGTGGTGTCCCAGCGCCCCGAGATGCGCAAAGGTCAGACTCTCGACCAGGGGCAAGGCGGCGCTCCAGAAGAAGGCCATCAGCACCATCGCGGCAAACATGCCGGCAAACTCGGTGGTCGTGAAGAAGAGGCAGAAGCCCGCCAGACTGGCAATGGCCGAGGCGCGCACGATGGGCACACGCAAGCCGGTTCGCTCAGCCAGCCACCCCCACAGGCTGGGCGCCAGCACACGCATGACCTGCATCACCGACATCAGCACCGCAATGTCGGTGGCCGAGTACTCGAGCGATTGCAGGTACAGCGTGAAATACGGCGAAAACGCGCCGACAAAGCCGAAGTAGAAGAAGTAGTACGCCGACAGTCGCCAATAGGGAAGCATGGCCGGAATGGCGCCTCGCGTCCGCTGCGAAGGCGCTCAAGCCTCGGTCGGCGCAGGCGGGGTCTGCCGCCCCTGCGGTGCCAGACGCGGCACGACAGGTGTGGTCGTGCGCACGTCGGCGCATTGCGCACGATGACGCAGGGCGTGGTCCATCAGCACCAAGGCCAGCATGGCCTCGGCAATCGGCGTGGCGCGGATGCCCACGCACGGGTCATGACGACCGTGGGTATTCACGATCACGGCATTGCCCTGCTTGTCGATCGAGCGGCGATCCAGTCGGATGCTGGAGGTCGGCTTGATGGCCATGCTGACGATGATGTCCTGCCCGGTCGACAGCCCACCGAGCACGCCACCAGCGTTGTTGGACAGGAAGCCCTCGGGCGTGATCTCGTCGGAATGCTCGGTACCGCGCTGCGCTACCGACGCAAAGCCGGCACCGATCTCGACGCCCTTGACGGCGTTGATGTTCATCATGGCGTAAGCAATGTCTGCATCAAGGCGGTCATACACCGGCTCACCCCACCCCACCGGCAGGCCGGTGGCGACGACGTTGATGCGCGCCCCGATCGAATCGCCCGATTTGCGCAGATCGTCCATGAAGGCTTCGAGCTGCGGCACGATCGCGGCATTCGGCGCGAAGAACGGGTTGTGATCGACTTCAGCCCAATCGACAAACGGAATTTCGTGCGGCCCGAGCGCA
>JAJLLM010000028.1:0-19008 GCA_033837965.1 Pseudazoarcus pumilus | reverse complement strand
GTGACGGCCGGCCAGTCTTCGAGCTTCGGCGTTTCGAGGTGTGCAGGGCCGGAGCCGTCCAGATGGAAATGCACGTGGCGCGTGGCCGCACAGTTGGGGATCATCGCCACCGGCAGGCTGGCGGCGTGGGTGGGGTAGTCGAGGATCTTGACGTCGAGCACCGTGGTCAGGCCGCCCAGCCCCTGCGCGCCGATGCCAAGTGCGTTGACCTTGTCCATGAGTTCCAGGCGCAGTTCCTCCACGCGCGAGAGCTTGGCGCCGCTGGCGGCCTTCTCGCGCAGCTCATGGATGTCACATGGCGCCATCAGTGATTCCTTGGCCATCAGCATAGCCTTCTCCGGCGTCCCGCCGATGCCGATGCCGAGGATGCCGGGCGGGCACCAGCCCGCGCCCATGGTCGGCAAGGTCTTGAGCACCCAGTCCACGATGGAATCCGAGGGGTTGAGCATGGTCAGCTTGGACTTGTTCTCCGAGCCGCCGCCCTTGGCCGCACAGGTCACTTCCATACCGTCTCCGGGCACCATCTCGACATGCACCACGGCCGGGGTGTTGTCCTTCGAGTTGCGACGCGCGCCGGCCGGGTCGAGCAACACCGAGGCACGCAGCTTGTTGTCGGGGTGGTTGTAGGCGCGACGCACGCCCTCGTCGACCATCTCCTGCAGACTCAGCGTGGCGTCCCAGCGCACGTTCATGCCGATCTTTAGGAAGACCACGGCAATGCCGGTGTCCTGGCAGATCGGGCGATGACCTTCGGCGCACATGCGCGAGTTGGTCAGGATCTGCGCGATGGCGTCCTTCGCCGCGGGGTTCTCTTCACGTTCCCACGCCTGGCCGAGCGCCTGGATGTAGTCGAGCGGGTGGTAGTAACTGATGTACTGGAAAGCGTCGGCGACGGACTGGATCAGGTCGTCCTGGCGGATGGTGGTCATGAGCTTCTCCGGGCTGATGGGGCTGCATTCCTGCGCGCTGGCGAGCGCCATGGTAGGTCAGAATGCGCCCCGGAACAGGCGGGATTCTACCAGTGCGTGTCCACGGGGTATGATTGGCGCACAACGATGTTGTCCCGAGCGGCTCAGTAAGTCTTATGTAAGACCAATGACTTTAAATGAGCCCGCCGTGGGTGCATCGGAAACCGCGCCGACAGAAGCCCGCGGGATCAACACAGAACAGGACACGAGGAGACGACAACATGTCGAGTGAACAGCAAGCCCGAATCTATCAACCGTCCCCCGAAGCGGTCGGGCGCGCGACGGTGTCGGGCATGGACGCCTACCATGCGCTTTGCGCCGAGGCTGAGCGCGATTACGAGGGTTTCTGGGCCCGCCACGCGCGCGAGCTGATCGACTGGCAGAAGCCGTTCACGCAGGTGCTTGACGAGAGCGACCGGCCCTTCTTCAAGTGGTTTGCCGACGGCAAGCTGAACGTTTCGTACAACTGTCTCGACCGCAACATCCAGGCCGGCAACGGCGACAAGCTTGCCATCCTGTTCGAGAGCGACGACGGCAAGGTTTCGCGCATCACCTACGCTGACCTGCTCAAGCGCGTGTGCCGTTTCGCCAATGCGCTGCGCGGCATGGGCGTGAAGAAGGGCGACCGCGTCATCATCTACCTGCCGATGTCGGTGGAAGGCATCGTGGCGATGCAGGCCTGCGCCCGCATCGGTGCCACGCACTCGGTGGTGTTCGGCGGCTTTTCCGCGCATGCGCTGCGTGACCGCATCGAGGATGCCGGCGCCGTGGCGCTGATCACTTCCGACGGCCAGTTCCGCGGCGGCAAGACCCTGCCGCTCAAGGCCATTGCCGACGAGGCGCTGGATTCACCCGCGGCGAAATCGGTCAAGAACGTCATCGTGCTCAAGCGCACCGGCATGGACGTAACCATGGTCGAGGGGCGTGACCGCTGGATGCACGAGGTCGTCGAGGGGCAGTCCGAGGTGTGCGAGCCGGAGTGGGTCGAGGCCGAGCATCCGCTCTTCATCCTGTATACCTCCGGCTCCACCGGCAAGCCCAAGGGCGTGCAGCATTCGTCCGGCGGCTATCTGCTGCAGGCCACAATGTCGATGCGCTACACCTTCGACATCAAGCCGGATGACATCTTCTGGTGTACCGCCGATATCGGCTGGGTCACCGGCCACACCTACGTGTGCTACGGCCCGCTGTCCTGCGGCGCAACGCAGGTGGTGTTCGAGGGCGTCCCCACCTACCCGGATGCCGGCCGCTTCTGGCGCATGGTGCAGGACCACAAGGTCAGCATCTTCTACACGGCCCCGACGGCCATCCGCTCGCTCATCAAGGCGGCCGAGAACAACGCCGACATCCACCCGAAGCGCTACGACCTGAGCAGCCTGCGCATCCTCGGTACGGTCGGCGAGCCGATCAACCCGGCGGCCTGGGAGTGGTACTACGAGAACGTCGGCGGCAACCGCTGCCCCATCGTCGATACCTTCTGGCAGACCGAGACCGGCGCGCACATGATCACGCCGCTGCCGGGTGCCACGCCGATGGTGCCGGGTTCGTGCACGCTGCCGTTCCCGGGCATCCAGGCCGCGGTGGTGGACGAGACCGGCACCGAGGTGCCGAACGGCAACGGCGGCATCCTGGTCGTGAAGAAGCCGTGGCCGTCAATGATCCGCACCATCTGGGGTGACCCGGACCGCTTCCGCAAGACCTACTTCCCGGACGACTTCAAGGGCAGGCTCTACCTTGCCGGCGACGGCGCCATCCGCGACAAGGACACCGGCTACTTCACCATCACCGGGCGTATCGATGACGTGCTGAACGTGTCCGGTCACCGCATGGGCACGATGGAGATCGAATCCGCGCTGGTCGCCAACGATCACGTGGCCGAGGCGGCCGTGGTCGGTAAGCCGGACGACGTCACGGGCGAGGCCATCGTGGCCTTCGTGGTGCTCAAGGGCCCGCGTCCGAGTGGTGATGAGGCCAAGGCCATGGTCAAGACGCTGCAGGCGTGGGTGGGGCAGGAGATCGGCCCGATCGCCCGTCCCAAGGACATCCGCTTTGGCGACAACCTGCCCAAGACGCGCTCGGGCAAGATCATGCGCCGCCTGCTCAGACAGCTTGCGAAGGGCGAGGAAATCACGCAGGATACGAGCACGCTTGAGAATCCTGCGATCCTGGACCAGCTGAAAACATCGGTCTGAGATTGCTCACAGGTTTACAGGAGGAGGCTGGGCACAAGGGCGCGAGATGAAGGAGGCGCCGTCTGGATGGCAAGGTTTCCGGTGCAACGGAGTGCCAATGTGACCTCGGTTACGCAGGCATCGACGGGAGGGCAGCGGAAACCCTGAGCGGTCCGGCGGCGGACTACCGACACGTAGTCGCCTGCCCAGGTAGGGGGGAAAGCGCGCGAAAGCGCGCTTTTTTTTTGCCGCCGGGCCGCCCCAAGGCAAAACAGCCCCCTCGGGGGGCAGCGAATCCGCAATGCGGGTGAGCGTGGGGGTGTTGTTCGTCGCCGGGCCGCCCCAAGGCATGTCAGGGGCCATGGCAGTAGCGGGGTACGGCGTGTTGCCGTGTGCCTGCAGAACGGGCCGGATGTGATGGTGGCGGCGAAGCCAAGCATGGAGTGCCGGATACGGTGATGTGCCCGAGCAGTCAGATCAACAGCCTGTCCGGCGCAATGCCTGCGACGCACCGGCCGCTTGCGTGTCGCGGAGCCGGTGCATGAGCACGCGCGGTCGATACCTGCTCGGGGTGGTGGCGCTGGCGGTGCTGATCTTCGGCTCGGTGGCGCTGGCCCTTTGGGTGCTGTGGGCGGTCGCTGACGACGAGGCCAGGGCGGCCCTGCTGTCCGCCGTCCAGGGGCATGTCGCGGCCGTGCTGGCAGCACTGGTGCTGGCCTTTGTGGCCGCCGCGACCGGCCTGCGCAGCCTGCTGCATGCCTACTTCCAGCGTGCGCGCCGCATTGGCGAGCAGATCGGCACCATGAACGAGGCGAATCCCGAGTTGCGTCTCGATGAAGCCGTGCCGGAGGAGTTCCGCGCCATCGTGCGCGGCTCCAACACCCTGGCGGATTGTCGCGATGCCCTGCGACGCGGCGTGGCCGAGCGCGTCGACGGCGCCCGCCGGTCGCTGGAGGCCGAGCGCAACCGTCTTGCCGCCCTCATGGGTGAGCTCACGCAAAGCGTGGTGGTGTGCAATCAGGACGGTCGCATCCTGCTCTACAACACCCGGGCGCGGCAGCAGTTCCGTGCCCTGTCGCACGCGCCCGAGGTGGCCGGCGGCGGTGAACTGATCGGGCTGGGGCGGTCCATCTATGCCGTGATCGAACGCAGCGCGGTGGGGCATGCGCAGGAGGTCATCGCGCGTCAGCACGGTCGTGGTGTTGAACAGCCGGTGGCAACCTTCATCTGTGCGCGTGGCGGCAGCCTGCTGCGCGTGCGCATGTCGCCGGTGCCGCAGGGCGGAGAGGCGTCGGGTGATCCGGCGGGGGGCTTCATCCTGCTGTTCGACGACATCACCGAGGATTTCGAGCTGGAGCGTCGGCGCGACCGCTTGTTGCAGGCGCTTACCGAGGATCAGCGGGCCGGGCTGTCGCGCGTGGCGGCTGCGCTGGCCCAGCTGCAATCCGGCCTGGCCACCGCCCCGGCACTGCAGGCTTCATTCTCCGCCGCACAAGACTCTCTGGCGCAGCTGTTGCGTCGCCTCGATGCTGCCGGCAACGAGTTCGCCGAGACGGCGCGGGGGCGCTGGCCGATGGAGGACATGCAGGCGGGTGATCTGCTGGAGGCGGCGCGGGCGCGCATCGAGGCGCACTGCGGGCTTACGGTGGATGTTGCCGCCGGTAGCGAGGACTGGTTGCGGGTGGACAGCTTCTCGCTGTTGCAGGTGCTGGTATTCCTCGCAACGCGGCTGGTCGACAGCTTCGAACTGCGCCGGCTCGAGGTGCGCGCCGTGCGGGAGCAGGCGCGGCTCTCGCTGGATCTGCTGTGGCGCGGTCATGCCGCGAGCACCGAGACGCTGATGTCGTGGGAGCTGGACTCCATCCGCGTGGACGGGCATGAGAGCCCGCTGACCGTGCGGGATGTGCTGCAGCGACATGGCGCAGACATGACCGTACAGCGCGACAAGGCGGACCAGTCCTCGATGCTGCGCTTGAATCTGCCCTTGCACACGCCGGCTGAATCGACGCCGCTGGCTGCACGGGTGGCGGTCGAGAGCCGGCCCGAGTACTACGATTTCGACCTGTTCAACTGGCCGGGGCAAGCGCAGGCACACGATGACCAGTTGCTCAGCGCCCTGAGCTACACCGCGTTCGATACCGAAACCACGGGGCTGGACCCGTCGGGCGGGGACGAGATCATCCAGATCGGTGCCACGCGCATCGTCAACGGCAAGCTCTTGCGTGGCGAATCCTTCGAGCAACTGATTGATCCCAGACGCCCGCTGAGTCCGGAATCGGTCGAGATCCACGGCATTCGTCCGGAGATGCTGTGCGGCCAACCCGAGATCGGGACCGTGCTGCCGGCCTTCCGGACCTATGCCGCCGACACCGTGCTGGTGGCCCACAATGCCGCGTTCGACATGCGCTTCCTGCAGATCAAGCAGGACAGCACCGGGGTGGTGTTTGACCTGCCGGTGCTCGACACGCTGCTGTTGTCCGCGCTGCTGCATCCGAATCAGAGTTCGCATCGGCTGGAGGCGATTGCAGAGCGGCTGGGCGTCACCGTGGTCGGCCGGCACACCGCGCTGGGAGACGCCATGGTGACCGCGGAAGTGTTCATCCGCATGTTGCCGCTGCTGGCTGAGCGCGGCATCCGCACGCTCGGCCAGGCGCGTGCCGCGAGCGAGCAGACCTACTACGCAAGGCTCAAGTACTGATGGACGGCGAGGCGAGGACATTCGGGCGCCGCCTGGTGCGCAACTACGTGCTGTATGCGCTGACCTTCGTCGCCTTGCTCGGAGCGCTGGCCATCGGCGAGCAACTGGGCATGTCGCAGGCCGCCATCGGGCTGATCTTTCTGGTCGCCACGGTCGGCATGTATGCCGGCATCGGTGTGGCCAGCCGTACGTCCGACCTGAACGAGTACTACGTTGCCGGGCGTCGCGTGCCGCCGGTGTTCAACGGCATGGCAACGGCGGCCGACTGGATGAGCGCGGCGTCCTTCATCGGCCTGGCCGGCACGCTGTACTTCTCCGGCTTCGAGGGGCTGGCCTTCGTCACCGGCTGGACCGGCGGTTTCGTGCTGGTGGCGCTGCTGCTGGCGCCGTATCTGCGGCGCTTCGGGCAATACACCATTCCGGATTTCCTCGGTGCGCGCTACGAGGGCAATGCGGTGCGTGTGGTGGCCGTGATCGCGGCCGTGCTGGCGAGCTTCGTGTACCTAGTGGCGCAGATCTACGGCGTGGGTCTGGTGACCAGTCGCTTCGTCAGCGTGGAGTTCGAGATCGGCTTGTTCATCGGTCTGGCCGGTATCCTGGTGTGCTCCTTCCTCGGCGGCATGCGTGCGGTGACGTGGACCCAGGTGGCGCAGTATCTGGTGCTGATCGTGGCCTATCTGGTGCCGGTCATCATGCTGTCCTACAAGGCCACCGGCGTGCCGGTGCCGCAGGCCATGTACGGCTCGGTGATGCAGCAACTGTCGGAGCGTGAGGGCGAACTGATCTGGGACTGGCGGGAGGCCGAGGCGCGTGAGCAGTACCGTCTGCGCGCGGAGGATTACCGCATCCGCATCGCCGGCCTGCCGGCCTCGCTGGAGCAGGAGCGTAGCGCGCGCATCGCCGAACTCAACGCCTTGCTGGCGAGCGATGCCCCGGCACGCGAGATCGTCCAGCTTGAACGCACCCTGCGCGACATTCCGCTCACACCCGAGGCGGCGCGCGAGCACTGGGGGGAGGAGCGCGTCGAGGCGCTACGCCGTGCCGCCGTGCCGGCGCGCTTCGCCGAGGCCCACCCCGGTGTGCTGCCGGAAGCCTCGGCGGTGTCGCGCAACAACTTCATCGCGCTGGTATTCGTGCTGATGATGGGCACTGCGGCGCTGCCGCACATCCTGACGCGCTACTACACCACGCCCGGCGTGACGCAGACACGCACATCGGTATTCTGGACCCTGTTCTTCATCCTGCTGCTGTACCTGGCGGCGCCCGCCTACGCAGTGTTTGCGCGCTGGGAGGTGTACAGCAATCTGGTCGGCACCGAGATTGCGGCCCTGCCGGCGTGGGTGGCTTCGTGGGGCAAGGTCGGTCTGGTCAGTTTCGAGGACATCAACGCCGACGGCATCCTGCAACTGGCCGAGTTGAGCCTCAACACCGATGCCATCGTGCTCGCCACGCCCGAAATTGCCGGGCTGCCCTATGTCGTGGCCGGTCTGGTGGCGGCCGGCGGGCTGGCGGCCGCACTGTCCACGGCCGATGGCTTGCTGCTCACCATTTCCAACGCCCTGTCGCACGACTTCTACTACAAGGTGCTCAACCCGCAGGCACCGCCGCACCGCCGCTTGCTGATGTCGAAATCGGCGCTGCTGGTGGTGGCGGTCGCCGCCGCCTGGGTGGCCTCGCTGCGGCCGGACAACATCCTGTTCATGGTCGGCCTGGCGTTTTCGCTGGCCGCCTCGGCGTTCTTCCCGGCGCTGGTGCTGGGCATCTTCTGGAAGCGCGCCAACCGCGCCGGCGCGATTGCGGGCATGGTCAGCGGGCTGTTGCTGACCATCTACTACGTCACCCGCACGCACAGCTTCTTCGGCGGCAGCCTGGAGGATGCCTGGCTCGGCATCAATCCGGTCTCCGCAGGCGCGTTCGGTGTGCCGCTGGGTTTTGTGGTGACGGTGGTGGTGAGTCTGCTCACCGCGCCGCCGTCGCGCGAGTCGTCGCGCCTGGTCGATTTCGTGCGTTCGCCGGAAGAGGGCGATACGGCTGCGTCACGCGCTCACACGTGATGCTGCGGAGGGGTTCCTCCCGGCGTCAGTTCTGCTAGAATGCGCGGCTTCCGCGGAGAGGTGGATGAGTGGTTTAAGTCGCACGCCTGGAAAGCGTGTTCAGGGTAATACCCTGACGCGGGTTCGAATCCCGCCCTCTCCGCCACGGATACAGAAACGCGCCTTCGGCGCGTTTTTTTTTGCCCGCGCGCTTGCCGCTGCGCCTAAAGATCGGAGCCGGGCGCTCGTTAATCAGTGTCAGCTGCGGGATTCCCCGCCACATGCAATCGACAGCAACAGGACTGCCCATGCGCATCAATCAGCCCGTGACCGGCCGGGAGAACGTACTGCGAGACGATATTGCGATCATTTCGCATACCGACGAGCGGGGCATGATCGAATTCTGCAACGACGACTTTCTGGAAGCGAGCGGCTACACGCGAGAGGAACTGGTCGGTCAGCCGCACAACATCCTGCGCCATCCGGACATGCCGGCCGAGGCCTTCCGCGACCTGTGGGAGACGGTCCGGCGTGGTCGTCCGTGGATGGGCGTGGTCAAGAACCGTTGCAAGAACGGCGATCACTACTGGATTCGCGCCACGGTGACACCGCGTGCCGAAGGGGGCTACACCTCGGTTCGGGTGAAGGCCACGCGCGAGGAAGTCACGGCCTGCGACGCGCTGTATCGCGAGATGGCGCGCAACCGTTCGATCCGCCTGCACGAGGGGCAGGTGGTGCGTGGTGGCCTTTCCGGGCTGGTGGGGCGCGGTCTGCGCGGGCTCGACAACCTGAGACTGGCCGGCAAGTTGATGATGGTGCTGTGCGTGGCCGGCTTGCCGCAGATTGTGGCGCTGGGCTGGCAGCTGTCGGGCACGGCGTCTGCCCTGCAGGCAGTGTCGGTGTCGGCGCTCGGCGTGCTGGCGGCGCTGGTCGTCACGGTGCTGTTGGCCAGCCGCACGCGTCGGCGCGCACAGGAGACGCTGGTCATCCTGCACGGCATCGCTGCGGGCGAACTGAAGGCGCGGGTGCCGACCGGCGCGCGCGACGAGATCGGGGATTGCCTGACCGCCGGGGCGGTGTTGCGCAACATGCTGCATGAGGCGATTGCGCTGATCCATCAGAGCGCGGGCAAGCTCAACCGCGCCAGTGGCGAACTGTCGGGCGCCAGCCGCCGTACCGTGTCGGCGTCGGAGAGTCAGTCCGAGGCCGTGTCCTCGATGGCGGCGGCCATCGAGGAGCTGAGTGTGTCGGTGGATCACGTCGGCGAGAATGCCGGGGTGGCGGTCGAGGCGGGTCGGCAATCCAGCCAGGCGGCAGGCGAGAGCGAACGGGCCGTGCATCTCGCTGCGTCGAGCATCGACCAGGCAGCGGCGGCGGTTGCCGAGACCGAGGCCAGCATGAACGAACTGGCCAGCAAGACCTCGGAGATTTCGCGCGTCATCAACCTGATCCGCGAGATTGCCGAGCAGACCAACCTGCTCGCCCTGAATGCCGCCATCGAGGCGGCGCGTGCGGGGGAGCAGGGGCGCGGCTTTGCCGTGGTGGCGGATGAGGTGCGCAAGCTGGCCGAGCGTACGGCGCAATCGACCGAGGAAATCTCGTCGAGTATTGCGGGCATCCAGCAGATCGCCGCGGCCGTCGCCAGGGAAGTTGGCGCAAACAGCGAGAAGGTGCGGGATGGTGCGGGTCAGGCGCATCAGGCGGGAGACGTGGTGGGCCGCATCAGCGAACTGGCGGCGCGGGCCGACGGGGCCATTGCGCAGATCCGCGACGCGCTGCTGGAGCAGGGCAATGCAGCGCGCGAACTTGCGCGCAATGTCGAGAACGTCTCGAACACGGCACAGTCCGGCCTGGACGAGGCGCGCGTGTCGGCGGGGGTGGCTGATCAGGTGTCCGACTACGCGCTGCAATTGCAGGAAGTGTCTTCGCGCTTCCGTCTGTAAGCACAGCGGGTATTCGCTGCAGCTGGCCGGAGCCAGTCCTGTGGCGGGCTGGCGGGCATCCACGGGATATTTCTGCGCGCGGGTGTGATCAGTAGCGCAGCTTGCGGCTTTTGCCTATTGCGGGTGTCCGGCCGATCCGTAGCATCGGTTCGAAACGGCGGTGCGGGCGGCTCTCGGGGCTTTGCCGCGCAGCAATCCGGAACAGTACGGGGGAGCATGGCTTGAGCGAAAAGCGCAGCAAACCTGGCCGCGAAGCCGCGCGCATCGTCGCGGGCTTCGCAGGCTTCAGCCTCCTCTGGATCTTCGTTTCCGACCGCCTCATCCTAGGGCTCGCGGGCGCTGATGCCGACCTGCTCTCGATGATGCAGTCGTGGAAGGGCGCCCTCTATCTGCTGGTGGTGTCGATCGTCCTGTACATCATCATCCGCCGTGTGCTGGAGCGTCAGAACACCTCGGAGGCGGCGCTGAGCGCTCTCAACGCCGATCTCGAAAAGCGCGTCACCGAGCGCACCGCGCAACTGGAGTCCGCCAATCGCGAACTCGAGGCCTTTTCCTACTCCGTCTCGCATGACCTCAAGGCGCCGCTGCGCGGTGTCGATGGCTACAGCCAGATCCTGCTGCTCGACTATTCCGAACGCCTTGATGACGAAGGCCGCCTGCTGCTCGGCAACATCCGCAGCGGCGTGGCCCAGATGCATGCACTGATCGAGGACATGCTGGCCTATTCACGCATCGAGCGACGTGCGCTGGAAGTGCGCGAGATCCAGCTCGACAGCATCGCCGCGCAACTGATCGGGCAGCGCGATGTCGACCCCGGGGCGCACTCGGTACGCATCTCCTGTGCGCTGGAAGGGGTGGTGGCCCGCGTGGATCGTGACGGCTTTGCGCTGGCCCTGCGCAACCTGCTCGAGAATGCGCTGAAGTTCAGCCGCGGTCAGGAAGACCCGCGCATCGACATCGGTGCAGAGGACCGTGGCGACCGCGTGCTGCTCTTCGTGCGTGACAATGGCATCGGATTCGACATGCAGTACCATGACCGCATCTTCGACATCTTCCAGCGCCTGCACCGTGCCGAGGACTACCCCGGCACCGGCGTCGGCCTCGCGTTGGTCAAGAAAGCCGTCAATCGCATGGGTGGCCGGGTATGGGCCGAAAGCGCGCTGGGCGAGGGCGCGACCTTTTACATGGAGCTACCGAAGTGACGACCGAATCGTTGCCGCAGCCCATCCTGCTGGTTGAAGACAATCCGGTGGATCTTGACCTCACCCAGCGGGCCTTTGCACGCCGTCGTTTCGGCAACCCGGTGCAGGTCGCGCGCGACGGCGCGGAGGCGCTCGACTACATCGCACGCTGGGAGTCGGGCGACCCGCTTCCAGCGGTGATCCTGCTCGACATCAAGCTGCCCAAGGTGAACGGACTGGAAGTGCTGCGCCAGATCAAGGCGCACGAGCGTTTCCGCATGATTCCGGTGGTCATGCTGACCTCGTCGGGCGAGAACGTCGACCTGCGCACCGCTTACGAACTGGGAGCCAACTCCTACATCGTCAAGCCGGTGGATTTCGGCAAGTTCATGGAAGTTGCCGAGCAGATCGAGTTGTTCTGGTGCGTGCTCAACAGGGCGCCGAGGTAGCCTGAACATGCGTGTCCTCTACGTCGAGGATTCCGTCAGCGATGCCGATCTGGCGCAGCGCATGTTTGCGCGGCATGCGCCGGACATCGTTCTCAGCGTGGCGCCCACCTTGGCGCAGGCCCGCCAGAGCATGGCTGCGCAGGCCCGCTTCGACGCCGTGTTGCTGGACCTTGACCTGCCCGATGGAGTCGGCATCGACTTTCTCGCGGAAGTGCGCGAGCGCGTAGGGTCGCCGGCCATCATCGTGCTGACCGGCTCCGGCGAACAGGATGCAGCCCTCGCCGCGCTCAAGGCCGGGGCCGATGACTACGTCACCAAGCGCGATGACTACCTGCGCGAATTGCCCGCTGCACTGTACGCGGCGGTCGAGCGTCATCGCGAGCACGCCGCGCGCCGCAGCCGTCGCATGTGCGTGCTGTATGCAGAGCCCAACGCCTTCGACATCGATCTGGCGCGCCGCCATTTCGGCCGTCACGCGCCGCACATCCGGCTGGAAACCGCCACTCTCGCGGAAGACGTACTGACTGCGGTTGCCGGCTCGGGGCAGCCCTATGACGCGCTGGTACTGGATTACCGTCTGCCCGGCATCGACGGACTGGAACTGGTGCGCATCCTGCGCGCCCAGTATCACGTGAAGATGCCCATCGTGTTGCTGACCGGGCACGGCAGCGGGGAGGTTGCTGCCAAGGCCCTGCGCATGGGCGTGGACGACTATCTGCCCAAGCGCGACGGCTATCTTTTCGAACTGGTGGCAACGCTGGAAAAGCTGCAGACGCAGACCGAGTTGCAGCGCGAACGGGCTGAACTGGCCGCCAGCGAGCAGCGCTTTCGCAACCTGTTCGAACACACTCCGGCCGTGGCCGTGCAGGTCTTTGATCGTGATTGCCGTGTGCTGTTCTGGAATCGCGCCAGCGAGGATCTGTACGGCTATCCGGCCGAAGAGGCCATCGGCCGCGATATTGCCGACCTGATCGTGCCTGAGGCCGGGCAGGCCGACTTCCGCAAGGCCGTGCGCGACTGGGCCGACCGCGGCGACCCCGTTCCGGCGGCCGAACTGCTGCTGCGCAATCGCGACGGACGCATGCTGCATGTGTTCTCCAGCCTCGTCATGCAGACCACTGCGAGCGGCGACAAGGAGGTGTACTGCATCGACATCGATGTCAGCGAGCGTGCGGCGAAACGCCTGCTGCAGCAGGCCCGCGGCGAGGTGCTTGACGGCATCGCGGCCGATGATCCGCTCGATGCAGTGCTGCGCTGCGTGGTCAGCAAGGTGGAAGTCCTGCTCGGCGCGGGCTGGCGCGCCGACATCCTGTTTGTCGACGACGAATGCAATCTGCTGGCCGACGTACATCGCGATGCGGTCGAGCCGATGCCCCGTGCGCTGGCCGAGTGTTGTGCCGCTCAGGCGGGTCCCGCAAGCTTTGCCGTGCAGCATGCCGCACTCGGGGCGGGAAGGCTGTTTGCCGCTTCGTTGCGTGATGAAGCCGGCAAGGTGATCGGCGTCCTGACGGTGCGTGGTCCGGCCGAAGGGGGCGACGACGCGATACGCAACGAGGTGCTGACCGAGTTTGCACGTCTTGCGAACCTCGCGGTACAGAAACGGCGGGTGGCCGATGCCGTGTGTCAGCGCGAGGCTTCACTGGAGATGTCGGCACGGGCCACGCTGGAATTGTTGCGCGAGGATGATCTGGATCGGGCGCTGGAGCATGTTCTCGAACGCGTCGGCCGCCATATCGGCGGGGATACCACTTATGTCTTCGAGGTCCATCCGCACCCGGAGACGGCCCAGCCGGCCGCCAGCATCCGCTGTCGCTGGGAGGCCGAGACAGTGATGCACAGTGTTCCGGCGGAGGAGGTAACCAACGTCCGCATTGCCGACATGCACCTGGAGCGCTGGCTGGAGCGGCTGCAGCAGGGCGAGATCATCGCCTGTGACATTGCCGATCTGCCCGAGTACGAGCAGTTCTTCTTCAGGGACAAGTCGGTGGCCAGCATCATGCTGCTGCCGCTGTTCTGTCGCGGTAGCCTGTGGGGCTGTGTCGGCATCGAGGCCGAACTGCGACCGCGGCGCTGGAGCGCATCCGAAGAGAGCATGCTGCGCATCATCGCAGCGGGGGTCTCGGCTGCGCTTGAGCGCAAGTTCGCGCTCGACAGCCTGCGCCGCGCCGCCGCGGTGTTCGAGAGTACACGCGACGGCGTGGTCATCTCCGATCTGGACGGCAGCATCGTGGCGATCAACCGGGCTTACTCGGCAATCACGGGCTACGACGAATCCGAGGTGCTCGGGCGCAGCACATCCATCCTGCGCTCGGAGCGCCATTCCCCCGAGTTCTATGCCGCCATGTGGAGTTCGCTGCGCGAACACGGCTACTGGCAGGGCGAGGTGTGGAACCGTCTCAAGAGCGGCGATACGGCGCCGCACTGGGTCAGCATCAGCACGGTACCGGACGAAAACGGGCGGCCCGTGCAATTTGTCGGCGTGATGACGGACATCAGCCAGCTCAAGCGTTCCGAGGCCGAACTGCAGCGACTGGCGCACTACGATCCGCTCACCGCCTTGCCCAACCGCGTGCTGGTCAACCTGCGGCTGGAACACGCCATCGAACACGCCCGCCGTAAGGAACACGGCATCGCCGTGCTGTTCATCGACCTCGACCGCTTCAAGGACGTCAATGACAGTTTCGGCCACCCCGTCGGGGATGAACTGCTGGTGATGATCGCCGCGCGACTGCGGGCACGCGTGCGCGGCGAGGACACCCTGGCGCGTGTCGGCGGCGACGAATTCCTGATGGTGATGGAGTCCATCAGCGCGCCCGAAGAGGCGGCCTTTGTCGCGCGTGCCCTGATCCGCCTGCTCGAAGACCCGTTCCTGCTGTCCGGCGGGCAGGAGGTCTACGTCGGCATGAGCGTCGGCATCAGTTGCTTCCCGCAGGACGGCGAAACCACCACCGAGCTCATCCAGCACGCCGACGCCGCGCTCTACAGCGCCAAGGCCGACGGGCGCAGCACCTATCGCTTCTTCACCGCCGAGCTGAGCCAGGCTGCGCAGCAGCGCGTGGAACTGGAAACGCGCATGCGCCGCGCGCTTGATCGCGGCGAGTTCGAACTGCATTACCAGCCGCAGATCGATCTGCGCAACGGTCGCATCGTCGGTTGTGAGGCCTTGCTGCGCTGGCGCGATCCGGAGCGCGGTCTGATCCCGCCGACCGAGTTCATTCCGGTGGCCGAGGAGAACGGCCTGATCGTACCGCTCGGCGAGTGGGTGTTGCGCAACGCCTGTGAGCAGGCGCGACGCTGGGACGTGCAGGGCCTGCCGCCGCTGACCATGGCCGTGAATCTGTCCGGTCGCCAGCTGTGGCAGACCGATCTGCCGGCCCGCATCGCTGCCATCATCCGCGAGTCCGGCCTGCCGGGGAATCGGCTCGAACTGGAGCTGACCGAGAGCACCATCATGGGTCACGAGGTCCTCGCCGGTGAGCGGCTGCGCGCCCTGAAGGAGCTCGGCGTTACGCTGGCCATCGACGATTTCGGCACCGGTTACTCCTCGCTGGCCTATCTCA
Organism: Pseudazoarcus pumilus; assembly: GCA_033837965.1. Classification (GTDB taxonomy): domain Bacteria; phylum Pseudomonadota; class Gammaproteobacteria; order Burkholderiales; family Rhodocyclaceae; genus Pseudazoarcus; species Pseudazoarcus pumilus_A. The sequence continues at coordinate 4,005 of JAJLLM010000028.1, read as the reverse complement.
AGCGCTTCCCCATCGACGTGCTCAAGATCGACCGCGAGTTCGTGCGCGATCTGCCGCATGATCCCGGTGACATGGAGATCGCCGCCGCCATCGTCGCCATGGCGCGCACGCTGCGCATGCGGGTGGTGGCGGAGGGCGTTGAAACCGGCGATCAGCTGGCCTTCCTGCGCACCCATGCCTGTGATCTGTGTCAGGGCTATTTCTTCAGCCCGCCGGTCGAGGCAGATGCCTTTGCCGAACTGCTGGATGCCGAAACCGCTGGTAGCTGAGCGCGCCTTGATGCGCGGGCTGGCCGCGCTGCTGCTGATCCTCGCGGGTGTCCTGCCGGCTCAGGCAGATCGCGCAGCGCCGGAGGCCGCAAGCGGCTTCGCGCAGGTTTCGCTGGCGCGTTCCCCGCAGGCCATGGTCGTCACCGCCAATCCGCACGCCAGCCGTGCCGCCGCGGACGTCCTGCGCGAGGGCGGCCATGCCGTCGATGCGGCGATCGCAGCCGCGCTGGTGCTCAACGTCGTCGAGCCGCAATCGGCCGGCATCGGCGGCGGCGTCTTCCTGCTGCATTTCGACGCCCGCCATCGTGCGCTCGTGGCCTGGGACGGCCGCGAAACCGCGCCGGCTGCGGCCGATACCGCGCTGTTCCTGCGCGATGGCCGGCCCATGCCGTTTTTCGATGCCGTTGTCGGCGGTCTTGCGGTCGGTCCACCGGGCCTGCTGCGCACGCTGGAGGCGGCGCACCGCGAGTCCGGCCGGCTGCCCTGGGCGCGACTGCTGGCGCCCGCCATCGCGCTGGCGGAACAGGGCTTCGCCGTCTCGCCGCGTCTGCACGCCTTGCTCGATGGCGACCGTTTCCTGCGTGACGACCCCGCCGCGCGCGCGCTGTTCTACCTGCCCGACGGGGGCGCCGTGCCGGTCGGCCATGTGCTGCGCAACCCGGCGCTGGCGGCAGTGTTGCGGCGCGTGGCCGAGCAGGGGGCGGACGTGCTGCATCGCGGCGACATCGCGCGCGACATCGTCGCCGCCGTGCGTCGTGCGCCTTCGCCCGGCGTGCTGAGCGAGGCCGATCTGGCCGACTGGCGACCGCAACGGCGTGAAGCCTTGTGCGGTGCCTACCGCGTGGTGCGCGTCTGCGGCATGCCGCCACCGAGTGCCGGAGGCGGGACGGTGCTGGCGATCCTCGGTCTGCTGGAGCGCTTCGAGCTGTCCGCGCTGGACGCGGACTCGGCCTTCGTCACGCATCTGTTCGCCGAGGCCGGCCGGCTGGCCTTTGCCGACCGTGACGCGTGGTATGGCGACCCGCAATCGATGACGGTGAGCGCGTCGGCCTTGCTGGACCCGGCCTATCTGCGCCAGCGTGCTGCGCTGATCGGCCTGTCGGCGAGCATCGGGCAGGCGCCGGCGGGTCGGCCCGAGCGGCGAGACGCGCCGTCCCGGCAGGCGAGCGAACGACCGGCCACCACGCATGTCTCGATCGTCGATGCGGCCGGCAACGCCGTGGCGCTGACCGCGTCCATCGAGAACGCCTTCGGCTCGCGCCGCATGGTGCATGGTTTTCTGCTCAACAATCAGCTCACCGACTTTGCCTTCCGGCCCGAGGCCGATGGCGTGTTGCATCCCAACCGCGTGGTGGCGGGGCGTCGTCCCCTGAGTTCGATGGCGCCGACCATGGTGTTTGATGCCGACGGGCGGCTGTATGCGGTGCTCGGTTCGCCCGGCGGCAGCCGCATCATCAACTATGTGGCGGCGACGCTGGTAGGGCTGCTGGACTTCGGGCTGGCGCCGGAAGTGCTGCTGTCACGTCCCCACGCCGGCAGCCGCAACGGTCCCACCGAAGTCGAGGACACGCCGGCGGGACGCGCGCTGGGCGAGCGTCTGCGCGCCTTCGGTCACGAGGTGGTGGCGCGCCCGATGACCAGCGGTACGGCGCTGATCGTGCGCGACGCGGAGGGGTGGCTGGGCGCCGCCGATCCGCGCCGCGAGGGCCTGGCGCTGGGCGTCAGCCGCGCAGAGCCGGATTGAGCGTGTAGGTGCCGGTGATCTTCGCTTCGGCCAGTACGTGGCCGGCGATGGCCGCGCGCACGTCGGCGCCGGTGAAGCGGCCTTCCACCGCGCAGCGCGGCACGTCCAGCGCATACAGCGTGAACACGTAGTGATGCACGATCTCGTCGTTCCACGGCGGGCAGGGGCCGTCGTAGCCGTGGTAGTCGCCGCCCATGTCCTGGTCGCCGGCAAACCAGTTGGTGTAGTCGTTGATGCCCTGGCGCGTGCCGTTCGGGCCGGCAGGGCCGGCCTTACCGCCCGGCGTGACCTCGGCAGAGAAACTGCCGGCGGTGATTTCGCGCGTGTCGGCGGAAATGTCGACCAGCACCCAGTGGAAGAAGTCCACGCGCGGCAGGCTGGCTGGCACCGTGCGGCCTTCCTGGTTCACGTCGTCACCGCGGCTGGGGACGTCCGGGTCGTGGCAGATCAGCACGAAGGACTTCGTCCCGGCAGGCACCTCGCTCCACGCCAGATGCGGGTTGTGGTTGGCGCCGAGGCAGACATGGCCCTCGTCGGCCGGAATGCAGAAGGAAAATTCGCCGGCAATCGCGGCGCCGTCGGTGAGGCTGTGGCTGGTCAGTTTCATGTTTCCTCCAAGTGATCGTGGTGGGGGGCGGTCACATCCCGGAATAGATCGGGCCCTCGCCACCCTGTGGTGGCACCCATTCAATGTTCTGCGTCGGGTCCTTGATGTCGCAGGTCTTGCAGTGCACGCAGTTCTGAGCGTTGATCTGCAGGCGCGGCCCGGCTGCTTCCTCGACGACTTCATACACGCCAGCCGGACAGAAGCGCTGCTCGGGCGCCGCGAAGCGCGGGAGGTTGTGCGCCACCGGCACGGCCGCATCGCGCAGGCGCAGGTGGCAGGGCTGATCTTCGGCGTGATGGGTGTTGGACAGGAACACCGAGGACAGCAGGTCGAAGCTCACCTCGCCGTCCGGCGCCGGGTAGTCGATGCGCGGACAGGCTGCGGCATCGCGCAGGCCGGTGTGGTCCGCGCGGTTGGACAGCGTCCATGGCGCGCGTCCGCGCAGCACCAACTGGTCGACGCCGAAGGCCAGCGCGCCGGCGATCAGGCCATTCTTCATCAGCGGCTTGAAGTTGCGCGTGCGGTGCAGTTCCGCGTGCAGGGGGCTGGCGGCGAAGGCGGCCGGGTAGGTGGTCAGTTCGTCGCCGCGGCGATCCGCGCACACGGCCTCGAAGGCCGCCTCGGCGGCCAGCATGCCAGACTCGATGGCGGCGTGGATGCCCTTGATGCGTGCGGCGTTCAGATACCCCGCGTCGTCGCCGATCAGCGCGCCGCCGGGAAACACCGTTTTGGGCAGCGACTGCAGGCCGCCGGCCGCGATGGCCCGCGCGCCGTAGGCGATGCGCTTGCCGCCAGCGAAGATCCGACGCAGCGCTGGATGCGTCTTGAAGTGCTGGAACTCGTGGAAGGGAGACAGCCAGGGGTTGGCGTAGTCCAGCCCGACCACGAAACCGGTCGCCACCAGTCCGCCGTCAAGGTGATAGACGAAGCCGCCGCCATAGGTGTCGTTGGTGAGCGGCCAGCCGGCGGTATGAGTGACGCGGCCGGGGCGGTGATGTTCAGGACGCACCTGCCACAGTTCCTTGAGGCCGATGCCGTAGGTCTGCGGGTCGGCGCCTTCGCGCAGATTGAAACGTGCTTCCAGTCGCTTGCCCAGATGGCCGCGACAGCCTTCGGCAAACAGCGTGTAGCGCGCCAGCAGCTCCATGCCCGGCGCGTGCTGCGGTCCCGGCGTGCCGTCGCGCGTCAGGCCCATGTCGCCGGTGAGCACGCCGCGCACGGCGCCGTCCTCGCCAACCACGATATCGGCGGCGGCGAAGCCGGGGTAGATCTCCACGCCCAGGGCCTCCGCTTCGTCGGCCAGCCACTTCACGATGTGGCCCAGGCGCACGATGAGGTTGCCCTCGTTGCGGAAACAGTCCGGCAGCAATGCGGTCGGCACGCGT
>JAJLLM010000027.1:0-9994 GCA_033837965.1 Pseudazoarcus pumilus | reverse complement strand
GGCTGGCGTCTTCGTTACCGACTTCACCCAGATGGTGGTGTTGCGCGCGCTGCTCGGCGCCGCATTGGCCGGTCTGCCGGCGGCGGCCATGGCCTATCTGGGCGAGGAAATCGCGCCCAATGCGCAGGGCCGGGCGATGGGCCTGTTCATCGGCGGCAACGCGCTCGGTGGCATGAGCGGGCGGGTGTTGGGGGGCCTGCTGGCGGACTTCGGTTCGTGGCGCGTGGCGCTGGCCGTACTGGCCGTGCTGGGCGTGCTGGCGGCCATCGCGTTCTGGCGGGTGCTGCCGGCTTCACATCATTTCCGCACGCGCTCGGTGTCGCCGCGCGCAGTGTTTGCAGACGCCCGTACGATCTTCGCCGACAGCCACCTTCGCTGGCTGTTCGCCTGCGGTTTCCTGCTGATGGGCGCCTTCTTCGGGCTCTACAACTACGCCGGCTTCCGCCTCGAGGCACCGCCCTACAGCCTGGCGCAGAGCGCCATCGGGGCGATCTTCCTGCTCTATCTGATGGGCAGCCTGTCGTCGGCCTGGGCCGGTCGGCTGTCCGACCGCTACGGCCGGCACAACGTACTGTGGGCGATGATCGTGGTGGCGCTGCTGGGGCTGGCGACCACGCAGGTCGAAAGCCTGTTCGTGATCATCCTCGGCATCGCGCTGTACACCTTCGGCTACTTCGGCGCGCACAGCACGGCCAGCGGCTGGGTCGGCCGACGCGCCGGCGAGCGCCGCGCGCTGGCCTCGGCGCTGTACCTGTCGGCCTACTACTTGGGCAGCAGTCTGGTCGGCACCTTCAGCGGCCTGGCCTGGGACGCCGGCGGCTGGACCGGCCTCACACTGGCGGTGGGCAGCTGCCTGCTGACAGCGCTGGGGCTGGCGCTGTGGATGCGGGCCATGACACGCAGGCAGGCCTGAGCCTGCACCCTCGGCGCGATGCCCTTCGGTGATTGCGCCCGGCGGCTGGTATGGTTTGCATTCCGCATACCTGGTCACCGCCATGAACCTGCCGCTCGGTGAAATCCTTGCCCCGGTCTACACCGCCGCACTCGTACTGTTCGTGCTGTCGCTGATCATCGCGATCTTCCGACTGCCGGTGGTCAAGGGCTGGTTCGGAGAGACGCAGGGCGCGTTGGCCAAACATCTGCTTCTCGACAAGGACATCTACACCACGCTCAACAACGTGACGATTCCGACGTCCAACGGCACGACGCAGATCGACCACATCGTGGTGTCGCGCCACGGCATCTTCGTGATCGAGACCAAGAACATGAAGGGCTGGATCTTCGGGGACGAGAAGAGCGCGCAATGGACGCAAAACGTCTTCGGCCGGCGCTACCGCTTCCAGAACCCGCTGCACCAGAACTACCGTCACATCCGCGCGCTGGCAGACTTCCTGCAACTGCCGGACGAGCGCTTTCATTCGGTGGTGATGTTCTGGGGCAATGCCGAACTGAAGACACCGCTACCCGACAACGTGCTGACGCGGGGCTACACCAGCTACCTCAAGAGCAAACAGGCAGTGCTGTTCTCGGACGAGGAAGTAGCCGCCATCATCGACGCCGTGCAGTCCGGCCAGCTGCCGCGCACACTGGCAACCCACCGCGAGCACGTCGCATCACTCAAGGCGCGGCACGAGAGCACCACCACCTGCCCGCGCTGCGGCAATGCACTGACCCTGCGCACCGCCAAATCCGGCGCAAACGCCGGCAAGCAGTTCTATGGCTGCTCGACCTTCCCAGCGTGTCGCTACATGCGCGGGGCCTGATCCGGACTATTCCCGGGCGCCGTTCACGAAGTCCACCACTTCCTCCAGCGTCGGCGCAAAGCCGCGCAGCGGCGGCGACAGCGAGCCGATCAGCGTGGAGTGGCCGACGCGCTCGTAATAGCGCTCCACCACCGTCACGCCGGCTGAGCGCAGTTTCGCGGCCATCGCGCCAGTATTGCGGGCGGGATCGACGAGCAGGTCCTGCGCGGCGGAAATCAGCAGCGCGGGCGGCGAAGCTACCGAAGCGTGCACAACGGGCTGCGAATCGGGCGGCGTGTCGGGGTGATGGAACACTGGCTTCACGCGAGGGTTGATGATGGGCAGGAATTCATACGGCCCAGCCAGCCCGATCCAGCCGGCCAATGCTGCGGGGCTGCTGCCCTGCGCTTCAAGCCAGCGCGCGTCGAGCGCCACCATGGCGGCGTTGTAGCCGCCGGCGCTGTGACCCATGACGAACACGCGCTGCGGGTCACCCCCATGCGCAGCTGCCTCGCGCAGCGCCCAGGCCACGGCCTGGGCGCTGTCGGTGAGGAAGTCGGGATAGGCCACGTCGGGGTACACGCGGTAATCCGGAATGACCGTGACGATGCCGCGCGCCGCCAGCGCATGACCGACAAAGGCATAACGCTCGCGCGAACCGCCACGCCAGCTACCGCCGTAGAAGAACACCACCACGGGGGCCTCGCGCGCACTCGGCGGCGCATACACGTCGAGCCTGCGGCGCTCGCCCTCGCCGTAGGCAATGCCGAGCGTCTCGCGCACGTCCTCGCCGGTACCGAGCGCATTGATCAGGCGCAGCGGCGAACATCCTGCCAGCAGCAGCGCCAGCACAGCCATCACGAACACGCGCAGCATCGACATCCCGAAGCTCCTCGTCGGCAAACTGCAGGTTCAGAGCGGAGGGCGGCGGATGTGTTCCCGCGAGCGCGTCAACGCACGCTGCGGCGCTCGCGCAGGAAGGACACCACCAGCGTGACGACCGTGAGCGGCACGACGAAGCCGAGCATGACCAAGCTGTACGGCCCGAGCAGCGCGTGATGCTGCGCCATCAGCGCCAGATAGCCGGCGTAGGCGACGTAATACAGCACGAACAGCGCGCCTTCCCATCTCGCGATGCTGCGACCGGTGAGGAACACCGGCACGCAGGCGACGGCCACCGCCAACATCACCCAGGCATCGAAGTGCATCACCGCGTCGGCAATCGGCAGGCCGCCGGGCGCGACCAGGGCGGTTACGCCGAGACAGCCGAGGATGTTGAAGGTGTTGCTGCCCACCACGTTGCCGATGGCGATGTCACGCTGACCGCGCAGCGCCGCGACGATGGAAGTGGCCAGTTCCGGCATGGAAGTGCCGGCGGCGACGATGGTCAGGCCGATGACGAGGTCACTCACGCCGAAGGCACGGGCAAACGCGGTGGCGGCCGCAACCAGCCAGTCCGCGCCCACCACCAGCAGAGCCAGCCCGGCGACGATCAGCCCCAGCTGCCACAGCACGCCGCGCATGCCTGTCGCGGCCGGCATCGCATCGACCTCACCCTGCGCGCCGGCCGCACGCGACTGCACCACCAGAAACACGGTGTAAGCCGCCAGCAGCGCCAGCAGCACGACGCCCTCGAACGCGCCGATGAGACGGTCGAAGGCAAAGACGATCAGCAACAGCGAGGCGCCGATCATGATCGGCACCTCCTGCCGCACCACCTGGGTGCTGACCGCCAGCGGAATGATCAGCGCCGAAACGCCGAGGATGAACAGCACGTTGAAGATGTTGCTGCCCACCACGTTGCCCACCGCGATGCCGCTCTCGCCGTCGAGTGCGGCACCGATGGACACCGCCAACTCGGGCGAACTGGTGCCCATGGCAACGATGGTGAGGCCCACGACCAGCGGCGACACGCCGAAGCCGGCAGCCAGCCGGGCGGCACCGCACACCAGCAATTCGGCGCCCAGTACCAGACAGACCAAGCCGGCGAAGAACATCAGGACGAACATGCCGCACCCCCTTGCGTGACGGAGTCAGCATGCGTCGGCGTGCAACGCGCGACAACTGCGGCTTACACCACTGTCAGAAGGCCGCGACGACCTCCACAGCGCGCTCGACGTCGGCGCGGCTCACGTCGAGGTGGGTTATCCAGCGCACGCGCTGCACGCGCTTGGAGGAGGACTGGTAGGGCCCGCCGGACACCTTGATCTTGTGGCGCGCAAGATGCGCGAGGAATTTCTCCGAGATTTCGGGCGAGACGTCGATGAACAGGATGTTGGTGTTGGCATCCGGGACCTCGATCAGGCCTGCGAGCTTCGGATTGCCGGCCACCGCCTGACGCAGTCCCTCGGCCAGATGGCGCGCATTGGCGTGGTCGTCCGCCATGCGGCGGACGTTGTGCTCCAGTGCATAGATGCCGGCGGCGGCGAGCATGCCGGCCTGGCGCATGGAACCGCCCAGCATCTTGCGCACACGCTTGGCCTCGGCGATGAAGGGCTTGCTGCCGAGCACCAGCGAACCCACCGGCGCACCGAGGCCCTTGGACAGGCACAGCGAGACCGAATCCCAGCCGGCACAGATCTCGTGCGCGCGATCCACCGGATGGCCGCCCTCCTGCTCGACGCGGGCAACAGCCGCGTTGAACAGGCGCGCGCCGTCGATGTGGGTGACCAGACCGCGGCGTTTTGCCAGGGCCAGCACGTCGCGCATGTACTGCGGCGGCAACACCTTGCCGCCGGTGGTGTTTTCCAGCACCACCAGCCGCGTTCGCGCGAAATGCGGATCATCGATCTTGATGGCGCCTTCGATGTCACCCAACGCAATGGTGCCGTCGGGCTGGTTTTCCAGCGGCTGCGGCTGGATGGAACCGAGCACCGCCATGCCGCCGGTCTCCCAGCGGTAGGTGTGCCACTGCTGGCCAACGATGGCCTCGTCACCCCGCGCGCAGTGGCACATCATGGCGATGGTGTTGGTCTGCGTGCCGCTGGGTGCGAACAGCGCGGCTTCGAAACCGAGCATGTCGGCGGCCATTTCCTGCAGGCGGTTGACCGTCGGGTCGTCGCCCAGCACGTCGTCGCCCAACGGGGCTTCGACCATGGCCTGCTTCATCTCGGGCGAGGGCTGGGTGACGGTGTCGCTGCGGAAATCGAGGATCTTGTTCATCGTCGTGCTTGCGGTGGATTGGTTGGGATTCAAGCCCATGCGGCGCAATGCGCTGCGCTTGTTGCGCCCTACGGCCCGGTGAATGGCTTACTGGCCTTTCCAGTCCGGGCTGCGCTTGTTCACGAAGGCGTCCACGCCCTCACGGAAGTCGGCGCTGCCGTAGCAGGTGTGGATCAGGTCTTCGCCGTTGGGCAGGTCGTGGTTGACGATGCGGCGCAGGCCTTCCTTGACCACGCGCTGCGTGACCGGCGCGAGCGCCTTCAGGCGCGACACCAGCTTGGCCGCAGCGGCGTCCAGTTCGGACGGCTCGCAGGCCTGCTGCAGGTAGCCGCAGGACAGCGCCTCGGCGGCGTCCGGCAACTCGGCCAGCATCAGCATGCGCTTGACGCGCTGCAGGCCGAAGGCGGCGGTGAGGCGCGCGAGGTTGGCAATCGACAGCGTGTTGCCCAGCGTCTTGGCAATCGGCACACCGAAGCGCGCGTTGTTGGTGGCGACGCGGAAATCGCAGGCCGTGGCGATCGCCAGCCCACCACCAACACACCAGCCTTCGACGATGGCCACGGTGGGCATCGGCAGGCTTTCGAGCAGGCCGATGCAGGCGTCGATCTTGCGCTCGTAGGCCACGCCGGCATCGCCGTCGAATTCGCGGAACTGCTCGATGTCGGTGCCGGCCACGAAGGCCTCACCGCCGGCACCGCGGAAGGTGACGACGCGCACCGAGGCGTCGTCACGCAGTTGCTCGCAGATCTCGCCGAGACGGGCGTACATCGCCCAGGTCATGGCGTTGCGCGCCTGCGGGCGGTCGAACACCACCGAGGCCACGCCGGCGTCGATGGAAAGATGAACAGTGCCTTCACTCATTGCGGGGTCTTCCATGGAAACGGCCCGGGACGATGCCCGGGCCGGGGTTTTGCATCAGCGCGCGATGATCAGCGGTAGAAGGTTTCCACCAGATACATCGGGATTGCCGGCACGTAGGTGACCATCATCAGCAGGAAGAACAGCACGCCGATGAAGGGCAGGTTCACCTTGGTCACTTTCCACATGTCGGCCTTGGCGATGGAGCACGAGGCAGCCAGTACCGAAGCCACCGGCGGAGTCTGCTGACCGATGCCGAGGTTGAGCGTCACGATCAGGCCGAAGTGCACCGGGTCGATGCCCACCGCGTTGACCAGCGGCATGACGATGGGCACCACCAGGATGATGGCCGCCGCGGAGTGCAGGAACAAGCCGCAGACCAGGAAAAACACGTTCAGCATCATCAGGACGTAGTACTTGTTGTCCGTCAGCGAGGTCATCCAGGCCGCGATCTGCTGCGGCATCTGCAGTTCGGTCAGCAGGTGGCCGAGCAGGGCCGAGGACGCCACCAGCAGCATCACCACGGCGGTCTGGATGCCACCGTCGAGCATGGACTCGTACAGGTGCTTCCAGTTGAGCTCGCGGTAGATCACGCCACCGATGAACAGCGCCGCCAGCACCGCCAGTGCCGCGCCTTCGGTCGCCGTCACGACGCCGCCGAAGATGCCGCCGAGGATGATCAGCGGCAGCGTGAAGGCCCAGCCCGCGTCCTTGGCCGTGGTCTTGAGCTTCTGCCAGCTGAACACTTCCTGCACCGGGTAGTTGTAGCGCACGGCATACCAGTAGGCGAGACCGAACATCATCAGGCCACCGACCACGCCCGGCACGATGCCGGCGACGAAGATCTGCACCACCGAGGCGTCCGCCATGACCGCATACAGGATCATCGGGATAGACGGCGGAATGATCACCGCCAGGGTTGCCGACGAGGACGTGACCGCTGCGGCGAACTCTTTCGGGTAGCCCTGCTTCTTCATCGCCGGGATCAGGATCGAGCCCATGGCGGCAACGTCCGCCACGGCCGAACCGGAAATCTCGGCGAAGAACAGCGAGGTGCCGATGTTCACCATCGCCAGGCCGCCCTTGATGCAGCCGAAGATGGCCGAGGCAAAGGCGATCAGGCGGCGCGACAGGCTCGACGAGTTCATGATGGCGCCAGCCAGGATGAACAGCGGGATGGCCAGCAGCGGGAACTTGGTTGCACCGGAGAACATGGTGATCGCGGCGGAGAGCAGCGAATCCATGCCGTGCGAGGCGACCATCGTGACCATCGCCACGACGCCAAGCGCCACGCCGATCGGCACGTTGATCAGGATCAGGGCGACGAGGCCCAGGAGCATCAGGATGCCGATCATTTCTTCAGTGCCTCCTCGAGTTCACGTTCTTCGGCATCGACGATGCCCTTGCCGCGTGCCTGCTTGAGCACGTCGGGCAGGCTGAACAGCTGCGCCAGGATGAACAGCACGGCGCCAATCGGAATGACTGACTGCGTGAGCGCGGTCGGCACGCTCTGCAGCGTCACCATGGTGTCGCCCTCGAGGATGACGAGCACCTGATAGCCATACCAGGCGAGCAGCGCGAAGAAGGCAATGATGATGGCCTCGGCCAGCAGCACGACCGGCACACGCAGCTTGGGATCGAAGGAGTTGACCAGCCCGGGGAAGCCGATGTGGGCGCGTTTCAGCGCGGCCAGTGCAGCTCCGTAGTAGGTGAGCCAGGCCAGCAGAATGGATGCCCCTTCGTCATACCAGACCAGCGACCAGCCCATTTTTCGGTAGAAGACGCCCATCAGCACGATGACCGCGAGCGTTGCGAGCAGGGTGATGACGATGGACGTCAGCAGCCGCTCGAAGACGGTTCTTAGCGTGGAGAACACGGTTGTGAATCCTGTTGTGTCGAATCTTTGAAACTGCGAAGGGGTAAACCGCGCCGGCCCTGCAGGCGGGGTGTCGCCTGCAGGGCCGGTGGTCTGCGGAATTACATGCCCGCGCCGAGAGCGATGGCCTTGTCGACCAGTGCGGCACCGGCCGGAACGGCCTTGCCGAACTCGTCATACACGCCCTTGCTGGCGGCGATGAAGGCGTCCTTGTCGGCTTCGTTCACCGCCACGCCGGCAGCCTTGATCTTGGCCAGCAGCTCACCGTCCAGACGGTCGGCGGTTTCATACACGAAGGGCTGAACGTCCTTGGCGGCCTGCGCCAGGATTTCCTGCACTTCCTTCGGCAGCGAATCGAACTTGCGCTTGCCCGCGGTCAGGTAGGCCGGGGTGTAGACGTGGCCGGTCATCGACAGGAACTTCTGCACTTCCTGGAACTTGGAAGAGTAGATCTGCGTGAGCGGGTTTTCCTGACCGTCCATCACGCCGGTCTGCAGCGCCACGAACACTTCGGACAGCGCCATCGGTGACGGGTTGGCACCGTAGGTCTGGAACATCTTGACGCGCCACACGCCTTTCGGAGTGCGCAGCTTCATGCCCGCCAGGTCAGCCGGCTTGTTGATCGCACGCACGTTGTTGGTGATGTGGCGGAAGCCGTTTTCCCACACGCCGAGGATCTTGTAGCCCTTGTCTTCAGCGGCCGGGGCCAGCGACGGCCACACCACTTCGGCCTCGATCTTCTTCATGTGATCGCGGTTCTTCACCAGATACGGCATCTCGAACATGCCGAAGGTGTCGACCGTGGACGACATCACCGACGACGGCAGCGCCAGCTCCAGCGTACCCAGACGCAGCTTCTGCATCATTTCGGAATCGGAGCCCTGCTGGCTCGAGCCGAACACCACGACCTTGCCGCGGTTGCCCAAACGCTCGTTGGCGACACGCGCAAACTCGTTGGCGGACAGTTCAAACAGCGAACCCGGGCCGCCGACGTGGCCGAGCTTGATCTCGACCTGCGCGTGGGCAGTGGCCGCCAGTCCGGCCGCTGCCATCGCAAAAACCCCTGCGGCGACGATCTTCTTCATCTTGAACATGCTTTGTCTCCTCTCTTTGTGAAGTCGTTTTTGATTCCGACTGCCGCGCCGGGGCAGGCTGCCCCGGCGTGGTTCCTGCAGGCTGCCGTCAGGCGGCGGCCTTGAGGCCCGATTGTTGCGGGTGCGCCATGTAGTAGTCCATTGCGGCTTGTACGCCACTGCCGGCAATCTTCACGCCCGACAGTTTCAGGCCCATTTCGACGCCCGAGAGCGTGGCCATCAGCGTCAGGTCGTTGCAGTCGCCGAGGTGGCCGATGCGGAACATGCGGCCCTTGACCTTGCCCAGACCCGTGCCGAGCGACATGTCGAAGCGCTCGTAGATCAGGCGGCGGATGGCATCGGCGTCCACACCCTGCGGGGTGATCACGCCGGTCAGCACCGGCGAATACACGGCGGCGTCGGCACACTGGATCGGCAGACCCCAGGTTTCAACTGCCTTGCGTACGCCGGCGCCCCAGCGCTGGTGACGCGCGAAGACGTTGTCCAGGCCTTCGCCCAGCAGCATCTCGATGGCTTCGTAGAGGCCGTAGAGCAGGTTGGTGTTCGGGGTGTAGGGCCAGTAGCCGGTCTTGTTGCCTTCCAGGATCTCGTCCCAGGCCCAGTAGGCCTTGGGCATGGTGGCTTTCTTGCTGGCCTCGATGGCCTTGGGCGAAATGGCGTTGAAGCTGATGCCCGGCGGCAGCATCAGGCCCTTCTGCGAGCCGGAGACGGTGACGTCCACGCCCCACTCGTCATGGCGGAAGTCTGCGCAGGCGAGGCCGGAGATGGTGTCGACCATCAGCAGCGCCGGGTGGCCGGCAGCGTCGATGGCGCGGCGCACAGCCGCGATGTCGGACGTGACGCCGGTCGAGGTCTCGTTGTGCACCACGCACACGGCCTTGATCTGGTGGCCGCTGTCTTCACGCAGACGCTTCTCGATCAGGTCGGCCTGCACGCCGTTGCGCCACGTCACCGGCAGACCGGTGTCGTCGGTGCCCGGCAGCGCCAGGAATTCGGTCTTCACGCCCAGACGCGTGGCCATCTTGTGCCACAGCGAGGAGAAGTGGCCGGTTTCGTACATCAGCACCAGATCGCCCGGGCTGGTGACGTTGGTCAGCGCGGCTTCCCACGCGCCGGTACCGGAAGCCGGGTAGATGATGACCGGGTGCTTGGTCTTGAAGATCTTCTGGATGCCGGCAATCACTTTGAGGCCGAGCACGCCGAATTCGGGGCCGCGATGGTCAATCGTCGGCAGGCTCATCGCACGCAGGATGCGATCGGGG
>JAJLLM010000026.1:0-24342 GCA_033837965.1 Pseudazoarcus pumilus | reverse complement strand
AACGGCCAGTTCGAGGTGGATGCCGACGGTTTCATCACGACTCCGCAGGGCGAACGCCTGCAGGGCGTGCAGGCGGTCAACGGCGTGGTCAACCCGAACGGCGCGCTGACCTCGCTGATCATCCCGAGCGAGCCGATCCCGGCCCGCGCGACCGTCGATCTGCCCGGCGCCGCCGGCGTACGACTGGTCGCCAACCTGGATGCCGAGCAGACCCCCGCGGTGCAGCCGCAGCCGGCCTGGCCCGCCTTCGACCCGGCGGACAACACCACCTACGATGCGCAACTGACGCAGGTCAGCTTCCTCGGCAATGACGGCAACACCAAGACCGTCGACGTCTATCTGCGTCGTCAGGCCACCGGTGCCGACGACTGGGAAGCCTTCTACGTCATCGACGCGGGTGACGGCGTGACGCCGCAGGTGGTCAGCGCCGGCAACCTGCTGACCAACGGCACCAGTGCCACCCTGTCGGCCACCGTCACCAATACGCCGCCCGATGCCGATCAGGCACTGGACCTGAACTTCAACTGGGATGCCGTGGCCGGCTGGAGCCTCGATACCGATGTCGACACGGTCAACGTCGCCACCGAGGCCCTGCCTGACGATACCGCTGTGGCCTTCCTCAACCCGACGCTGGCCGTTGATCCGACCGATACCGCCAGCTACAACGCGACCACCTCGCTGACGGTGTACGACAGCCTTGGCCTGGAGCACACCCTGTCGCTGTATTTCGCTCGCGAGCCGGGCACCAACGACTGGCAGGTGTGGGCCTCGCTCGACGGCGGTGCGGTGCAGCGCCTCAACAACGGCACGGACGGCACCCTGAGCTTCAACACCTCGGGCATCCCGACCGGCGGCACGGCCGGCACCAGCTTCACCTTCCCGGCGACCGACCTCGGGCCGGAGGTGGATCCGCTGAGCTTCACCGTCGATCTGGCCCGCCTGACGCAGTTCGGCGATCCCTTCTCGGTGACCGAGACCGGCCAGAACGGCTACACGCAAGGCAGTCTGGTGGGCATCTCGGTGGATCGTACCGGCACCATCCAGGGCCGCTACAGCAACAACCGCACCCAGGCCCTCGGCCAGGTGCAACTGATGACCTTCACCAACCCCAACGGGCTGGTGTCGCTCGGCAACAACCTGTGGGAATCCACCCCCGCGGCCGGCGCCAACCAGCCGCAGCCGCCGGGCGCGGGCCTGAACGGCGTGATTTCGTCGGGTGTGGTGGAAGACTCCAACGTCGACCTCACGCGCGAACTGGTGCAGCTCATCATCATGCAGCGCAACTACCAGGCCAACGCCCAGTCGATCCGCACCCAGGACCAGCTGCTGCAGACGGTGGTCAACCTCAGGTAATCGCATTGTGGCCTGAGGGCGGGACGCCGCCGCAGGCCGTCGGGAGAAGGGCATGGATCGTCTGATCTACACCGCCATGACGGGCGCCCGCAGCACGCTGGACCAGCAGGCTGCGGTGTCGCACAACCTCGCCAACGTCAATTCCACCGGTTTCCGCTCGGAGATGCATCGCCTGCGTGCGGTGGAACTGCAGACCGATGCGCTGCGCACCCGCGCCTTCGCGGTGGACGCCAGCGTGGCCACCGACTTCACGCCGGGGCCGATGCAGTTCACCGGGCGCAATTTCGACGTCGCCATCAAGGGCAAGGGCTGGTTTGCCGTGTCGCTGCCCGACGGCGGCGAGGCCTACACGCGCGACGGCAGTTTCGAGGTCAGCGCCAACGGCATCCTGCAGACGCGCTCCGGCCGCCCGGTGCTCGGCGTCGATGGCCCGGTGACGGTGCCGCCCGACAGCGAGATCGTGATCGGCAAGGATGGCTCGATCTCGGTGGTGACCGGCGGCGATGCCGCGACCATCAACGTCATCGCCGACATGAAGCTGGTCAATCCGCCCGAGGCCGGGCTCACGCGCGGCGAGGACGGTCTGTTCCGCTACCAGGGCCCCGAGCCGGTGCTGCCGGACGAGGCCATCGAAGTGGCCTCCGGCTATGTCGAGGGCAGCAACGTGAATGTGGTCGACCAGTTGGTTTCCATGATTTCGCTGGCGCGCCAGTTCGAGATGCAGACGCGCCTGCTGCAGACCGCAGAGACCAATGACCGCGCCGCCGCGCAACTGCTGTCGAACCGCTGACGGCCGGCCGAATAGGGCGGCTTTTCCGGCGCTTATCGCCGCATCGCGCGGTCTGCGCCGGACGTAATCTGGCACCGTCGGCCCGCTGGCCCTTGCGCCGCGGAGCCCCGCCAAAGGAGTACCGACATGATTCGCTCACTGTGGGCCGCACGTACCGGCCTGGATGCCCAGCAGACCCAGCTGGACGTGATTTCCAACAACCTCGCCAACGTGTCGACCAACGGCTTCAAGCGTCAGCGCGCGGTGTTCGAGGACCTGCTGTATCAGACCCTGCGCCAGCCCGGCGCCCAGCAGACCGCCGAGAGCCAGATCTCCAGCGGCCTGCAGGTCGGTACCGGCGCGCGCGTGGTGGCCACCGAGCGCATCTTCACGCAGGGCAGCCTGCAGCAGACCGGCAACGCGCTGGATGTCGCCATCCAGGGCAACGGCTTCATCCCCATCCAGCTCGAAGGTGGCGTCACCGGTTACACCCGCGACGGTTCCTTCCAGCTCAACAACGCGGGGCAGATCGTCACGCCCAGCGGCTATCTGGTGGGCGGTGGCATCACCATCCCGGAAGACGCCCTGTCGATCACCATCGGCAAGGACGGCACGGTGAGCACGCTGCAGCCCGGCAACACCATCCAGGAAGTGGGGCAGCTACTGCTCGCCACCTTCATCAACCCGGGCGGCCTGCAGAGCATCGGCGAGAACCTGTATCTGGAAACCGCGTCGAGCGGCGTGGCCAACGAACAGCCGCCGGGCACCAACGGGGTGGGCGTGTTCAACCAGAACTATGTCGAGACCTCCAACGTGAACGTGGCCGAGGAACTGGTGAGCATGATCATCACGCAGCGTGCCTACGAGATCAATTCGCGCGCCATCCAGACCTCCGACCAGATGCTCGGCCGTCTGACGCAGCTGTAAGAGGTGCCGTGATGTTCTCGCCGCTCCGTCTCGCACCGCTCGCCCTGCTGTTCCTGGCGGCGTGCTCGCCGATGTACACCACGCCGAGCACGGCCGTGCATCAGCCCATGAGCGTGCGCCCCGAAATGCAGGGCAATACCGTGCCGGCCACCGGCGCGATCTACCAGACCGCCGGCGTGCGGCCCTTGTTCGAGGACCGTCGCGCCCGCCATGTCGGCGACACGCTGACCATCAACCTAGTGGAACGCACCAGCGCGCAGAAAAGTGCCAACGCCTCGGCCGACCGTTCTTCCAGCATTGCCGCCGGCATCAACGCGCTGGGCGGCGTGTCGGTCGGGCGGCTGGGCCAGCTGAGCGTGGACGCCGGCACCGAGTCGGCCTTTGCCGGCCAGGGTGCAGCCGCCGCCAACAACGCCTTCACCGGCACCATCACCGTGACGGTGATTGACGTCTATCCCAACGGCAATCTGCTGGTGTCGGGCGAGAAGCAGGTGGCGATCAATCAGGGCAACGAATTCATCCGCTTCTCCGGCGTGGTCAACCCCAACAACGTGACCACCTCCAACACCGTGCAATCGACGCAGGTCGCCGATGCGCGCATCGAATACAAGGGCAGCGGCTTCATCGACGAATCCACCCGCATGGGCTGGCTGCAACGCTTCTTCCTGGCCCTGTTGCCGTTCTGACGCGGAGCGCATCATGAATCACCGAATCCTTCTCCGCCTCGTCCTGGCTGCAGCGCTGTCGCTCTCCTGCGCCGCCCAGGCGGCCGAGCGCATCAAGGACCTGGCTTCCATTGCTGGCGTGCGCAACAACCAGCTGGTCGGCTACGGTCTGGTGGTGGGTCTGGACGGCAGCGGCGACCAGACCACGCAGACCCCCTTCACCGTGCAGAGCATCGTCAACATGCTCGGCAACATGGGCGTGACGCTGCCGCCCGGCACCAACCTGCAGTTGAAGAACGTCGCGGCGGTGATGGTCACCGCCAACCTGCCGCCGTTCTCGCGGCCGGGTCAGCAGATCGACATCACCGTGTCCTCGATGGGTAACGCCAAGAGCCTGCGCGGCGGCACGCTGGTGATGACGCCGCTCAAGGGCGCCGACGGCCAGATCTACGCCATCGCCCAGGGCAACGTGCTGATCGGTGGCGCCGGAGCTTCGGCCGGTGGTGCCTCGCAGGTCGTCAATCACCTGTCGGCTGGCCGCGTGCCGGGTGGCGCGACGGTCGAGCGGGCCGTGCCCACGGCGCTGGGGCAGGGCGAGTTCGTCACCTTCGAATTGCACAGCGCCGATTTCGGCACCGTGCGCCGCATGGTCGACGCCATCAACATGGTCACCGCGCCGGGCACCGCGCAGGCGCTGGACGGGCGCAGCGTACAGGTGCGCGCACCGCTCGACGCCACGGATCGCGTGGCCTTCCTCGGCCGCCTCGAGAACCTGATGATCACGCCCGAGCAGCAGGTCGCCAAGGTCATCGTCAATTCGCGCACCGGCTCGGTCGTGATGAACCAGCGCGTCACGCTGCAGAACGTCGCCGTGGCGCATGGCAACCTCACCGTCACCATCGGCACCGATGTCGGCGTGTCGCAGCCGCCGCCGCTGTCCGGTGGCGACACCGTGGTGGTGCAGCGCGCCAACGTCGACATCGAGGAGCAGGAAAGCATCCTCTTCAACGTGCCGGCCTCGGCCACGCTGTCGGATGTGGTGAATGCGCTCAACGCCATTGGCGCCTCGCCGATGGACCTGATCAGCATCCTGCAGGCCATGAAGTCGGCCGGGGCGCTGCGCGCAGAGCTTGAGGTGATCTAGGCATGAGCGCCATGGCCTCGCTCAACACCCTCGATCCGCGTTCCTTCGGGGAGCTGCAACGGCTGGCGGCCAAGGGTGATTCACCCGAGGCCCTGCGCGCCGCCGCGCAGCAGTTCGAGTCGGTGTTCATGCAGATGGTATTCAAGGCCATGCGCGAGGCCACGCCGCAGGGCGGGCTGTTTGATTCCGAGCACACGCGCATGTTCCAGTCCATGCACGACCAGCAACTGGCGTCCGATCTGGCCTCGCGCGGCAACGGCATGGGGCTGGCCGATGCGATCTTCCGCCAGCTCGGTGGCGAGGCCATGCAGGCGGCGCAGGAGCACGGTCACATCGGGCCGGACGGGCGGCGCTATTTCGATCTCTCCAACGTCGCGCGTCCGCCGGCGATGCAGGTCATTCCGCGGCCGGCAAATCCTGCCGCCGATGTTCCCGCGGCGGAAAATGCCGCCGTGCCGACGGCGGATGTTGCCGCTGCGCAGGCCGCCGCCAAGGTGCCCGAGCACGTCGCCGGCTTCGTCCGCAAGCTGCGTGGCGAGGCCGAGCAGGCCGGCCGCGAACTGGGTGTCCCGGCGCACTTCCTGGTTGCCCAGGCTGCGCTGGAAACCGGCTGGGGCCGCGCCGAGCTGCGCCGCGCTGACGGTTCGACCAGTCACAACCTGTTCAACATCAAGGCCGGTTCGGGCTGGAAAGGCGACACCGTGGAACTGCCGGTGACCGAGTACGCCAACGGCCGCGCCTACACCGAGAACGCGCGCTTCCGCGCCTATGGTTCGTATGCCGAGGCCTTCCGCGACTATGTCTCGCTGCTGCGCGACAATCCGCGTTACGCCGAGGCGCTTGGCCAGCAACAGCCGACGGATTTTGCGCAGGGGCTGGCGCGTGGTGGTTACGCCACCGATCCGCAATACGCCGACAAGCTCGTGCGCATCATCGGCGGCGACACGCTGGGGGTTGCCTGGCAGGGGGCGACGCAGCTTGCGTCGTCCGCGCGATGAAACTGGCAAGCTTCTTGCAGCATGGCTGACAGACGCCCCCAGGAGTAAATCATGTCCGGCATCTTCGGAATCGGTCTGTCCGGCCTGAACGTAGCGCAGTCGCACCTCAATACGGTCTCGCACAACATCACCAACGCCGGTACCGCAGGGTACTCGCGGCAGACCGTCATCCAGGTTGCCAATGATGCCGAGTACGGCGGCACCGGCTATTTCGGCCGTGGCGTGCAGGTGGTCGATGTCACGCGTGCCTACAACCGCTTTCTCGAACAGCAGGTGCAGGCTTCGACCGCGCGGCAGGCGCAGTACGCCACCTACAACGCGCAGATCTCCCAGATCAACAACATGCTGGCCGACCCCGAGGTAGGGCTGTCGCCGGTCATGAACGGTTTCTTCGCGGCCGTGCAGGACGTGGTGGCCAACCCCACCAACGTGCCGGCACGTCAGTCCCTGCTGTCGGCGGCCGAAAGCACGGCGGCACGCTTCCGCTCGATGGATGCGCGGCTGCAGGAGATCCGCAATTCGACCAACGGCGAGATTGCCTACAACGTCGGGCGCATCAACACGCTGGCGACGCAGATCGCCGAGCTGAACAACCGTATCTCGCTGGCCGAGGCCGCCGGCGGTGGTGCACAGGCCAACGACCTGCAGGACCAGCGCAATCAGGTGATGGTCGAGCTCAACTCCATCATCGCGGCACGCAGCGTGCAGGCTGACGACGGCTCGATCAACGTGTTCATCGGTACCGGCCAGGCGCTGGTGCTGGGCAGCAGCATCTCGCGCGTGACCACGGCGGTCGATCCGGATGATCCGGAGCGCCTGCGCGTGGGGATCGAAACGCCGGGCGGGGCGACCGTGCTGGTGCCCGAGGCAACGCTGACCAACGGGGCGCTCGGCGGTCTGCTCGACTTCCGCCGCGAGGCACTCGATACCACGCAGCGCCAGCTTGATCTGATCGCGCGTAATTTCATCGAGGCGGTGAACGAACTGCATCGCAACGGTGTGGACCTGGACGGCCTGCCCGGCGGTGACCTGTTCGGCTCGAGCATGGTGAGCGGCATCGGCGCGGCAGCCAATCCGCCCGAAATTGGCATCGCCAACGACAGCCTGCTGGCCTACGACAGCTACACGCTGACCTACGGTGCCGGCGGCAGCTACACGCTGACCCGCGATGGTGACGGCGCAGCCATCACCGACCCGGCAAGCATCGGCCTGAGCATCACCGTGCCGGCCGATGCCGTGGCCGGCGAGCAATACCGCATCACGCCGCTGGCCGGCAGTGCGCGCGACATCTCGATGCTGATTTCCGATCCGGCGCGCTTTGCCGCCGGCCTGCCGGCCTCCGTCACGACCGTCAACACCGCGACCGTGAGCGTGACGCCGCCGGCCGCTACGAGCACGGCCTCGCTGTCCCTCGCGGCCTCGTCCTTCGAGTCGAACGGGCCGATGGCGTCCTTCACCGTGCGCTTTGACGGCGCCCTGAACGAGCTGGTCATCGACCCGGCCGCGGGCTATACCATCGCGCCGGATGCCGGGTATGACACCAGCGGCCCGGTGGATCCGCTGGCAGGCAAGACCTTCACGCTGACCACGCCGACCGGCGAGACCTTCGATTTCACGCTGTCCGGCGAGCCGGTCGATGGTGATGAGTTCGTGTTCGACTTTGCAGTGACCAGTCAGAACGTCGATTTCGCCACGCCGAGTTCCGTGCCGACGCTGGATCTGGCCAGCACCGCCACCCTGGCGTTGCCCGCCGATTTCGAGGCCAACGGGGCGGTGGCGCCATTCGTGATCCGCTTTGACGGATTGCTGAACGAGGTGGTCATCGACCCGGCGGCGGGTTACACCATCGTGCCGGACTCCGGTTACGACACCAGCGGCCCGGTGGATCCGCTGCTGGGCAAGACCTTCACGCTGACCACGCCGACCGGCGAGACCTTCGATTTCACGCTGGCAGGTGAGCCGGTCGACGGCGACGAGTTTGCCCTGAGCTTCGTGGTCGCGCCGCAAACGGTCTATACGGCCACGCCTGACGTGACTCCGGACATCGACGGGCCGGGTACCGGCGCCGTGTCGTTTGCGAGCACCGAGTTCGAGGCCAATGGCGCGATGGCGCCGTTCGCCGTACGTTTCGACGGCGTGTTGAACGAACTGGTCATCGACCCGGCGACGGGCTACACCCTGAGTCCCGATGCCGGTTACGACACCAGCGGTCCGGTGGACCCGCTGGTGGGCAAGACCTTCACGCTGACCACGCCGACCGGCGAGACCTTTGAGTTCACCTTCAGCGGTGAGCCTGCCGACGGGGACGAGTTCGGCTTCGATTTCAGCATCGAAGTGACCGAGACCACCACGGGCACCGGGCCGGGTGACAACCGCAACGCGGTTGCGCTGGGTGCGCTGCAGAACCAGCAGATCATGCTCGACAGCGGTTCCGGCGTGCCGACTTCCACGCTGCAGTCGGCCTACTCGCAGCTGGTGTCCTTTGTCGGCAACAAGACCCGCGAGGTGCAGACCGCCGAGAAGGCGCAGACCTCGCTGCTGCAGCAGGCCACCAACGCCCGCGAGTCGTATTCCGGCGTCAATCTGGATGAAGAGGCGGCCAACCTCGTGCGCTACCAGCAGGCCTATCAGGCTGCCGGCCGGGTGCTGACGGTGGCCCAGCGTCTGTTCGACGAAGTGCTGAGCTTCGGTCGCTGAGGAGAGCCACCATGCGCGTATCGACCAGCATGATGTACAACCAGGGCCTGCAGCAGATGCAGGCCCAGAGCGCGCGTCTGCTGCAGACCCAGCAGCAGATCGCCAGCGGCCGCCGCATCCTGACGCCGGCCGATGATCCGGTGGCGGCTGCACGCGCGCTGGAGATCCGCCAGTCGCAGTCCAGCAACGATCAGTTTCTGGCCAACCAGGCGGCGGCGAACGACCGTCTGCGGACCACCGAGAACCGCCTCACCGGCATCGGCGACATCATGCAGTACATGCGTGAGCGCACCGTGCAGGCCGGCAACGCCGCGCTCGGCCCGCAGGAACTGGGCTACATCGCCACCGATCTGCGCGGGCAGTTCGAGGCATTGCTGGGGCTGGCCAACAGCCGCGATGCCCAGGGCGACTACGTCTTCGCCGGCTATCAGACGCGCCAGATGCCGTATGCCGGCAGCTTCGGCGATATTGCCTATCAGGGCGACGACAATCAGATTGCGGTGCAGGTGTCGTCCTCCCGCTACATGCCGGTCTCCTTTGCCGGTTCCGACGTGTTCGGCAGCGCACGCCTGCCCGAGCCGGGGGTGCAGGTGCGTACCGTACCCACGCCCGACGACGTGAGCGCATCGTTCAACGTTTCCCTGTCCACCATCTCGGTGACGCCCGAGGCCGGTGTCAGCTACACCATCCGCTACGACGACACCGCCGGTGACTATCTCGTCACGCGACGGGACGCTGACGGCACCGTGACGGATCTCGGCGCAGCCACGCTGGATCCGGTCGCGCAGACCATCAGCTTCGATGGCGGTGTGGTGTTCGACCTGTCGGGTACCGCCGAGGATGGCGACGCGCTGCAGGTTTTCGTCGGCGCCACTGGCATCTCGGTGCTCAACGGCAGCGGGCAGACCGGTGCCGGCTTCGACCTGGCGCTGTCCGCCACCTCCGCCCAGCCGGATCCCGGCGTGCGCTACATCGTCGAATGGGATGACACGGCGGGGGACTATCTGGTGACGCGTCGCGAAGCCGACGGCGTGACCGAAACCGCACTGGGCGCGGCCACTGTCGACGCCGTAGCCGGGACGCTGAGCTTCGACGGACTCGAGTTCAACCTCAGCGGCAGCCCGCTCGCGGGCGACGTGGTGCAGGTCGCGATCAGCTCGCTGGACATCACGGTGGATGCCAGCGGCGTGGGCGGCACGGCCACCAGCCCGACGCTGGCGCTGACGTCCGCCACGCCGGATGCCGGGGTCAGCTACGTGCTCACCTGGGACGATGTCGCGGGCGACTATGACGTGATCCGGCGTGAGGCCGACGGCACGGAGTCGAGTGTCGGCGTCGCCAACTACGACGCGATCGGCGGCACGCTGAGCTTTGACGGGATCGATTTCGATCTGCCGGGCACCCCGCAGGCCGGTGATGTGCTGCAGATCGACATCGCTCCGCTGGACGTCTTCGTGTCGGGCGCCGGCACGCCGACCGATACGGTGAGCGAACCGCTGACGCTCGCCCTCGCCCCCGATTCCGCCGAGCCGGACCCGGGTGTGCGCTATATCATCGGCTACAGCATCGGTGCGGACGGCAGTGGCGAGTTCAGCGTCATCCGTCGTCAGCCCGGCATGGACGACACCGTGGTGGACGCCACCTTCGATCCCGATACCGGCACCCTGAACTTCGAGAACTCCGAAGGCGAGACGGTCTCCTTCGAGGTCGGCGGCGTACCGCGCAATGGCGATCAGGCCGAGATCTTCGTGGCCTCGCGCGACATCTTCGCCAACATGGCGGTCCTCATCGACTCGCTCGAGCGTCCCGGCCCCAGCGTGATGGCGGATGGCCCCGTCGCCTTCGGCCTGGATACCTTCGAGATGGGGCTGGAGAGCGTGCTGCGCGTGCGTGCCCAAGTCGGCTCGCAGATGACCGAGATCGAGAACCTCGGCAAGGTCGGTACCGATCAGGGCCTGCAGTACGCCTCCGAGATTTCGCGGCTGGAAGACCTCGACTACGCCGAGGCCATCTCCCGTCTGTCGCAGCAGCAGGTCTTCCTCGAGGCCGCGCAGCAGACCTATCTGCGCGTCACCGGCCTGAGCCTGTTCAACTACCTGAGCTGACAGCCATGCGTCTGACCGTCACCGCCTGCGCCGCCCTGTTGCTGACCGCCTGTCTGCACGCTCCGCAGAAGCAGTCGGAAGGCGGATCGGAAACCTTCGCCATGCCGTCGCAGACGGCCGAGACGACCGCAGCCACCGAGGCTCCGCCGCCGGCCGGCACGCGCACGCCGGTGTGGGCGGCCATTCCGGATCTGATGATTCCCGGCTGGGAGGTCAAGGTCACGCAGGTGGACGAGCAGCGCTTCCGTCTGCGTCTGCGCATGCGCCCGCTGCTCACCGGCGGCGACGGCGAAGCGCGCACGGCCTTCCTGCGCAGTGCGCGGGAGATCGTGGATGCCGGGGGCTACGCCGGCTACGACGTGCTGCGCTACGAGGAGTCGATCGATTCGGGCATGTTCTTCGCCCGCCGCGGTGCCAGCGGAGAAATCCGCGTGGTGCAGTCGCAGAGCTGGGGAATGTAGGTCCTACACGCCGCCGAGTGCGCGCAGCAGTGCATCCACTGCGTTGAAGCCGTACTCGAACAGCCGCTGCAGCATCGGCCCCAGAATGCTCAGGCTGAGCAGCAGCACGATGAAGCCGACCGTCAGCGTGACCGGAAAGCCCACCGCGAAAAGGTTCAGCTGCGGTGCGGCGCGCGTCAGGATGCCCAGGCCGATGTTGGCGATGAGCAGCGTGGCCACCATCGGCAAGGCCATCATCACGCCGGCAGCGAACATCACCGAAGCATGTCGCACGATCACCAGCCAGCCCTGTGACGAGGTCGCCTCGCCGACCGGCAGCCACTCGAAGGTGTGCACCAGCACCTGCACCAGCATCAGGTGACCGTCCAGCGCGAGGAATACCAGCAGGGTGATGAGGCCGAGGAACTCGGCAATCACCGAGCTCTGGCCGCCGGTGGTGGGGCTGAAGAAGACCGCGAAGGACAGGCCCATCTGCAGGCCGATCATCTCGCCGGCAAGGTCAACGGCGGCAAAGAACAGCCGCATCATGAAACCCAGCGCGGCGCCGATGATGAACTGGTGCGCGAGGATGGCCAGGGCTTCCCAGGAGTCGGTCGGCACCGCCGGCATCGGCGGCAGGGCCGGCAGCACGGCCATGGCCATGGCCAGCCCGGCGGCCAGACGGATGCGCACCGGAATGCCGCGGTTGCTCCACAGCGGCGCCGACGCGAACAGCCCGAGCAGGCGCACCAGCGGAAACATCAGCGCGGCAAGCCAGGTGTCGAGTTGGGCGGCAGTGACGGCAAGCATGGCGTGGGTTCAGCGCACGGACGGGCAGCGGCGCCCGTGCCGGGTGGAGGCGCTGCGTTTCACCCGATGGCGCCGGGGATCGAGGTAAACAGCCGCGTGGCGAAATCGGTGATGAGCGTCATCATCCACGGCCCGGCCAGCACCACGGCGATGAAGATCGCGATCAGTTTCGGCACGAAGGACAGGGTCATCTCGTTGATCTGCGTGGCCGCCTGAAAGATGCTCACGGTCAGGCCGGTGACCAGTGCCGCGAGGAACAGCGGCGCACTCATCATCAGCGTGATCTCGACGGCCTGGCGGCCGATGTCCATCACCATACCCGGGGTCATTGTGCGTCTCCTTAGACGGCGAAGCTCTGCACGAGCGAGCCGATGAGCAGGGTCCAGCCGTCGATCAGCACGAACAGCATGATCTTGAACGGCAACGAAACGATGACCGGCGACATCATCATCATGCCCATCGACATCAGCACCGACGCCACCAGCATGTCGATGATGAGGAAGGGGATGAACACGATGAAGCCGATCTGGAAGGCGGTTTTCAGTTCGGAGGTGACGAAGGCCGGCACCACCACACGCATCGGCAGGTCTTCGGCGTTCTCGACAGGCGGCGTTTTCGACAGGCGCGCGAACAGCGCCAGATCGTTCTCGCGTACCTGCTTGAGCATGAAGGCCTTGATCGGGTCGGCGGCGCGCGTGACGGCCTCGTCGAACTGGATCTGGCCGCTGGACAGCGGCTGGTAGGCCTCGCCGTACACCCGTTCGGCCACCGGCGACATGATGAAGAAGGTCAGGAACAGCGCCAGCCCCAGCAGCACCTGGTTGGGCGGCGAGGTCTGCGTACCTAGTGCCGAGCGCAGCAGGGCGAAGACGATGATGATGCGCGTGAAGCAGGTCATCATCAGCACCACCGCGGGAATGAAGGACAGCGCGGTGAGCAGCAGCAGGGTCTGGATGCTCAGGCTGTAGGTCGTCGAGCCGCCGGGGCCGTCGGAGCTGGTGAAGGCCGGCAGGCCCTGCGCAGCGGCGAAGGCCGGTACGAGCAGCAGCAGAAGCGGGGCGAAGCGCAGGAGGTGGCGCGGCATTCAGGATTCTCCGCGCCGGCGTTCCATGGCCTGCGCGAACCAGCTCTGGAAACTGGCAGCCGGCGCCTGCGGCGGCGTGCCCGCGTTCTTGCGGAATTCTTCCGCGTCCAGCGTGTGCAGCGTGTTGACGCTGTTCTGCGTAACCCCCAGCACCAGCACCTTGTCGGCCAGTTCCACCAGCACCACGCGCTCGCGCGTACCGACGGACGCGGCACCCAGCACCTTGAGGCCGCTGGCGGCGCCGCGCGGGCCCGACAGGCGCTTGATCAGCCACAGGCTGCCGAGCAACAGGGCGACCACCACGGCCAGACCGCCGACAAGCTGGATCAGGCTGGAGCCCAGATCGGGCGGGGCAATGTCCGTCGCTTGCGCGTGGGCCTGTGCGCTGGCGATGAAAATCAGGGGGAGGGCGGTGGTTCGCACGAGGGCTATCCGCAAGGCTTCGACGCCACAAGAATAGGCGCCGAGGCCCTGCGGCCTCGCGTGAAAAAAGCGGAGAAAGGCGCGTCTAATCCGCGCTTGGACGAGCGGGCTGCGTCAGCCGCGGATCTTCCGCATGCGTTCGGCCGGCGTGATGATGTCGGTCAGGCGGATGCCGAACTTGTCGTTCACCACCACGACTTCGCCCTGCGCGATCAGCGTGCCGTTGACCAGCACGTCCATCGGCTCGCCAGCCAGACCATCGAGTTCCACCACCGAGCCATGCGCGAGTTGCAGCAGGTTGCGGATCGACAGCTTGGTGCGGCCCAGCTCGACGGTGAGCTGCACCGGAATGTCGAGGATCATGTCGAAGTCGTTCATCGACCCGGCGCGCGCACTGCCGGCACCGAAATCCTCGAACAGATGGCTGGCGGGCTTGGCCTGATAGGGCGACTCTCCGGCCCCGGCCGCGGCGGCCAGTTCATCGGCCACGCGCTGCGCTTCGTCATCGCCCGCGCCGGCTTCCGCAGTGGCCTGCTCTGCCATCGCTGCAGCCCAGTCGTCTTCGCTGATCTGATCGTCTTCGGTTTCGTTCTCAGCCATGGTTCTCTCCGGCTTGCTGGGTGGCGTCGCGGTCGGCTTCTTCTTCCGCCACGTACTTCTCCACCCGGATTGCGTAGTGTCCGTTCTGCGTACCGAAATGGCCGCGGATCACGGGCACTCCGTCGACCTCGATGGCCAGCCGCTCCGGCACGTCAATCGGGATGACGTCGCCGACGCGCAGATTGACGATGTCGCCCAGCGTCACTTCGGCCGAACCGAAGTGCGCGCTGAGCGGCACTTCGGCAGTTTGCAGCTGGCGCGACAGCAGCTTCACCCAGCGGTTGTCCTGGGTCAGGTGGTCGCTCTGCATGGTCGAGTACAGCACGTCGCGGATCGGTTCGACCATCGAGTACGGCTTGCACATATGCATTTCGGCCTGTGCGCCGCCAAACTCAAGGGTAAATGTGGTGGCAATGACGATTTCCGACGGCGTCGCGATGTTGGCGAACTGCGAGTTCATCTCCGAGCGCACGTATTCAAGCTCGATCTTGTAGACCGGTGCCCAGGCCCGCGAATACTCGGCAAACACCACGTCCAGCATGCCGCGGATGATGCGTTGCTCGGTGGGCGTGAAGTCGCGCCCCTCGACGCGGGTATGGAAGCGCCCGTCGCCGCCGAACAGGTTGTCGACCACCAGAAACACCAGGTTGGGGTCGAACACGATCAGCCCGGTGCCGCGCAGCGGCTTCACCTGGATCAGGTTGAGATTGGTCGGTACCACCAGGTTGCGCACGAACTCGCTGTATTTCTGGACCTTGATCGGGCCCACCGAGATTTCCGCGCTGCGGTGCATGTAGTTGAACAGGCCGATGCGCAGGTAACGCGCGAAGCGCTCGTTGATGAGCTCCATCGTCGGCATGCGGCCGCGGACGATGCGTTCCTGCGTAGCGATGTTGTAGGGGCGGACGCCCCCTTCCTCGCCATCGGCGGTCTCCTGCTCGTCCGGCTCTCCCGTGACGCCGCGGAGCAGGGCATCTACTTCATCCTGGGAGAGAAAGTCGGACATGCAGGGCGCTCCTTACTGAATGATGAAGGAGTTGAACAGCACGGAATGCACCGGCGCATTGGTACCACCGGTGAGCGCGGACCCGAGTACGCCGTTGATGTCGGCGGCGATTTCGGTGGCCAGTACTTCCTGTCCCTGCGGCGTGTTGATCTCGGACGGCAGCTTGCCGGTCAGGCGCAGGTTGATGCGATGGCGGATCTCGGGCATGAAGTTCTTCAGCGCGTCGCCGGTCTTGGCGCTGTCGACGCGCACGGCCATGATCACCTGCAGATAGCGCTCGCCGCCTTCAGGCTGGAGATTCACCACGAAGGCATCCAGCGGCACGAAGACCGGCGGGCGGGTCAGATCGATCGACGTAGCAGCCTGCTGCACGGTTTCGGCCCCTTCTTCACCCGAGCTCAGCTCGTTTTTCTTCTGCAGCAGCAGCCAGACCACGGCACCGGAACCGATCAGCGCCAGCACGACGATGATCAGGATCAGACGCTTGAGCTTGCTGCCCCAACGCGAGGGCCGTGCTGCCGGCTCCTCGCTCTGCATGCTTTCCATCTCGGGCGGTTTTGCGGTTGCCATTCAGTTCTCCGGTCGATTCTCGATGATTATGCTCGATCCCGGAGGGCTGAAACGCCCGAATAAAAGGAGTGGTTTGCGTCAATTCACGCTTCAGGCAAAGGTGTCGATAACACCGTTGCCGCTCCTCACCCACGAACTTGCAGCCGTTGCGGCGGCTACGCCGGCACTGCCGGCCTCACCACCCTGCGAGCGGCCCCAGCCGCCACGTTGCTCGTTGCCGCCGCCGTCATGTGCGCGCTGGTCGCCTGACGTGCTGACATTGGTCTGGCCGAGGTTGATGCCGGCCTGCTGCAGGACTTCACGCAGGCGCGGCATGGCCTGTTCGAGCGCGTCGCGGGCGGCTTGCGTCGCCGCAACGAAATGGGCAGTGGTCTGTTCGCCGTTTACCTGGATCGAAACACCGAGTTTACCGAGACTTGGCGGCGTCAGCACGAGTTCCGCCTTGCTCTCGTTGCGCCCCAGCATCCACGACACCTGATTGCCGATTTCGGTGGCCCAGCCGCGCTGGCCTGCCGGCGTGCTGACCGGCAGTTGCGTCAGTTGCTGGATCTGCTGACTGGCCTCGCCGCGTGCCGTGAAGGGCAGCCCCGCGCCCTGCAGGCCGGGAACGCCCTCACCACGCATGCCGGCCAGGATCTGGTCGGCAAAGCTGCGTCCGGGCGCGGACTGGGTCGCCAGGGCGACCGCCTGCTGCACCGTGCTGTCGCGCGCGGCAAGGGCAATCGGCAGCTCACCGCTGTCCTTGCCGGCGCCCGTTCCGGGCAGGGTGAATTGGGGGGTGTTGCCTTGTGCGGCGTTGCCGCCCTTGCCCTTGCCGGCGTCCGCGAGCAGCGGGCTCAGCGCCGTGTCGGGAGCCTCGCCGTCGACCGGGCGAACACCACGGCCGGTGGCCAGGGCCAGGGCGGCAAGGATGGCGGCAATCTCTGCCGGCAGGGCGGCAGGGCTTTCCTCTTCTGCGGTCGTGGCCTTGCCGGTCTGCTCGGCCGGCGTGTCGGACGTTGCAGTGGCTTCGGCCTCACGCGTCGGCGTGTTCTCGTTCGTGCGCTCGGCGGTGCTTTCCTGCGGACGTTCCGCGTTCGCGGGCCGGTTCTCCGGCGGGCGGGCGGTGTCCTTGTTGTGCTCATTCTGGCGCGGTTGCGCGGATTGCGCCGGTTCCGGGCGCTCCGGCTCACGGGCGCGATCGAGCGCCGCCTCGAAACTGGCATTGCCCGAAGGCTCGGGATTCGGCGCTGCCTGGAACAGCGCTGCCGGGTTCAGATCGGGCCGGTTGGCGCCGGCTTGAATGGAAGTGTGTGCCATGTGCTCTGCTTCCTGGTTGAGTCGTTCAACCGGATACAGCAATCGGCGTGCCAGTTCGGGGTGGGGTGTTGCCGGCGGCGTGGCGTCAGGGTGGACAGGTGCAGCGCATCCACCAGGACCGCTGATCCGCCTCAGTCGTCGGACGGTTCGCGCCGCGCGTAGCGGTTGGTGGTGTGTTCGTCCGAGGCGCGCTGTTCGAGCTTGTTGAGCTGATGCTGTTCGCGTTCGAGGTGGCGCTCGTGCAGGGTGTCGAAGGCCTTCACGCGGTTGCGCTGCGTGACCCAGGCCTGCTTGCCGGCGCTGGTGCGACGTTGCGACTGGTCGAGCAGGCCACGCTGGACTTCGATGGCTTCATCGATGCGCGCCATGAAGGCGCCGTAATTGCGCAGCGTCTCGACGCCCAGCCCGTCGCTGACGGCGTTGCGGAAGCGCGCGATGTACTCGCTGCGGTATTCCTGCAGCAGTTCGAGCTTGCGCGAGCCTTCCTGTTCCTGCGCGATCAGTTTCCCGAGTTCGCTGGTGGCGTTGTCGAGATGGCTGCGCGACAGATCCAGCAGGGGTTGGAGCACGAAGGGTTTGGGCATCAGGGCGATCTGCGGGCCCGCGTCAGTGCTGCGGGCGATGGTTCAAGTCTAATCCGCCGGCCGGCATGACGCTACCGCGTCACACACCGGCCAGCTCGGGGAACAGCGCGGCCAGGCGTTCGCCCGCGCTTCTGAAATTGTCCTGCTCGTCGATGCGCTGCTGCAGGTAGGCCTCCAGGCCGGGGTACATCGCCACGGCCTGATCCAGTGTGGGGTCGGCGCCGGGCTGATAGGCGCCCACCGCGATCAGGTCGTGCGAGCGCTGGTAGCGCGCGAACAGCTGCTTGAAGCGGCGCACCCGTGCCATGTGCGAATCGGGCACGAGGTTGTGCATGACGCGCGAGATCGACTGCTCGATGTCGATGGCCGGGTAGTGGCCCTGATCGGCCAGCGTGCGCGACAGCACGATATGGCCGTCGAGGATGGCGCGTGCCGAATCCGCGATGGGGTCCTGCTGGTCGTCGCCCTCGGCCAGCACGGTGTAGAAGGCGGTGATCGAGCCGCCGCCTTCGGCGCCGTTGCCGGCGCGCTCGACCAGCGCCGGCAGGCGGGCGAACACGCTCGGCGGGTAGCCGCGCGTGACCGGCGGCTCGCCCACCGCCAGCGCGATCTCGCGCTGGGCCATGGCGTAGCGCGTGAGCGAATCCATGATCAGCAGCACCTGCTTGCCCTGATCGCGGAAATGCTCGGCGATGGAGGTGGCGTAGGCCGCGCCCTGCAGGCGCATCAGCGGGCTGGTGTCGGCCGGTGCGGCGACCACCACCGAGCGGGCAAGGCCCTTCTTGCCGAGGTTTTCCTCGATGAACTCCTTGACCTCACGGCCGCGTTCGCCGATCAGGCCGACCACAATCACGTCGGCCACGGTGTAGCGCGCCATCATGCCGATCAGCACCGACTTGCCGACGCCCGAGCCGGCGAACAGGCCGATACGCTGGCCGCGGCCTACGGTGAGCAGCGAATTGATGGCGCGGATGCCGACATCCAGCACGTTGCGGATCGGCGCGCGCGACAGCGGGTTGTAGGCGCGGCCCTGCAGCGAGCGGGTGGTGTCGGCGGCAATCGGGCCGAGGCCGTCGAGCGGCCGGCCGGCACCGTCGACCACGCGGCCGAGCAGGCCGTTGCCCACCGGCAGGCGCTTGGCACGGTCGGCGTTGCGGCGGTGTACCGGGGCGTTGCTGTCGAGTCCGACCGGCGGCGGGCCGATCTCGACCGGGCGCACGGGGGCGCCGGGCGCCAGGCCCTGCACGTCGTCGGTCGGCATCATGTACAGGCGGTCGCCGTGGAAGCCGACCACTTCGGCTTCCACCGTGCCGCCGCCGAGCGCTTCGATCTCGCAGCTCGCGCCGAGCGGCAGCTTGATGCCGGCCGCTTCCATGACGAGTCCGTTGATGCGCGTGAGGCGGCCGGAAACGCGAATCGGGTCGATCGCGCCGACCCGTTCGGTGTGCTGCGTGAGGAACTTGCGCCAGACCGCGCCGTGATCACGCATCGTCGTCCGCCGCGGCCGGCTGGCTGCGCCCGATGCTGGCCAGCACGCGCTCCCAGCGTGTCGGCAGGGTGCCGTCGATGTCGCAGCCGGCGGCTTCGAGGCGGCAGCCGCCGCGCGCCACGGCGGCATCCTCGATGAGATGGTGATGGCCGGTTTCGAGCTGATCGTCGAGGTGGCTGCGCACCAGTTTCACGTCCTCGGGGTTGAGGTGAATGCGCACCTTGCCCTGCGGGACCTGTTGCAGCGCCTCGCGCACGACGGCGACCACGGCCTCGGGGCGGGCTTCGAGGGTGTCGCCGACCAGTTCGCGTGCCAGCGCGATGGCCAGCGTGGCGATCTCTTCGGCCACATCACCGCCGAGCTGGTCGAGCGCGCTGTCCATGCTGCGCACCAGGCGCGTGAGCTGGGCGGCCTCGGCTTGGGCCTTCTTCATGCCTTCGTCGAAACCGGCCTTTTCGCCGTCGCGACGAGCCTGCTCGTACATGGCCTCGATCTCGTCCGCGGTGGGCAGCTTGACCGGCGGCTCGGCCGGTTCGGGAGCGGCCTGTGCAGCAGGGGCCTCGGCCGGCTCGACAGCGGCCTCTTCGGCCGGCGCCTCGGGCTCGCCGTCGAAGGCGGGCGGGGTCCAGCGCTGATAGGCGCCGACGGCCTGGTGGCGGGTCACGCTCATGCCCGGGCTCCCTTATACGAAGGCATCGTCGCTGCCTCGACCGCCCAGCACCAGCTGGCCTTCCTCGGCCAGACGGCGCACGGTCTTGAGGATTTCCTTCTGCTCGGCCTCGACTTCCGACAGTCGCACCGGGCCGCGCGCTTCGAGGTCCTCGCGCATCATCTCGCCGGCACGCTGTGACATGTTGCTGAAGAACTTCTCGCGCAGTTCTTCGGACGAGCCTTTCAACGCGATGACCAGCGAATCCGACTGCACTTCGCGCAGCAGCGTCTGGATGCCGCGGTTGTCGAGATCGAGCAGGTTCTCGAAGACGAACATCTCGTCGAGGATCTTCTGCGCCAGCTCGGGATCGTATTCGCGCACGTTGTCGAGCACCGCCGTCTCGGACGCCGCGCCGACGAAGTTGAGGATTTCCGCCGCGTGGCGCACGCCACCCATGGCGGCCTTCTTGATCGACGAGGCCGAGCCGGCCAGCAACTGGGTCAGTGCGTCGTTGAGTTCCTTCAGCGCGATCGGCTGTACGCCATCCAGGGTGGCGATGCGCAGCACCACGTCGTTGCGCAGGCGGTCGGTGAAGTGTTTGAGGATTTCGCCGGCCTGGTCGTACTCGAGGTGCACCAGGATGGTGGCGATGATCTGCGGGTGTTCGTTGCGGATCAGATCGGCGGCGGTGGCTGGATCCATCCACTTCAGGCTTTCGATGCCGGCGGTGTCGGAGCCCTGCATGATGCGCGAGATGATGTGACCGGCGCGTTCGTCGCCGAGCGCTTTGGTCAGCATGTCGCGGATGTGTTCCTCGTTGGCTTCCAGCGGCGCGCCGGCCTCGAAGTGCTCTTCCAGTTCGTTGATGATGGCTTCGACCTTGGGGCGCGACTGCGCCGGCAGCGAGGCCATCGCCATGCCGAGTTTCTGCACCTCGCGCGGGCCGAGATGGCGCAGCACCTCGGCGGCCTCGTCGGGGCCGAGTGTGAGCAGCAGCAGGGCGCTCTTCTCGATGCCCGGATCGACACCACTCATTTCTTCTTCTCCTCGGTACCTGCACCACCACTGGCCATCCAGCCGCGGATGAGATGGGCCACCGCCTTGGGATCACTCTTGGCCATCTCACGCGCGTTGGCGAGTCGATGGTCGAAAGACTTGTGGGTCTGCTTGTTCGACAGCTTCACCATGAAATCCTCCTCCTCATCGTCGGTGGGCGGCGGCGGGGGCGGCATCGACGTGATGATCCAGCGTGTGAGCGGCTTCACCACCGCAAAATACGCGAAGGCCAGGGCTGCGACCAGCAGCAGGTACTTGAGGGCCACCTTGGCCGGCTCAATGATGTCCGGATCTTTCCACACCGGCAGCGGTGCCACGGCCGGCTCGCCGCTCTCCGCAAAGGGCGCGCTGGAGACCTGCACGTTGTCGCCGCGCTCGGCATCGAAGCCGATGGCACCCTGCACCAGTGCCGTGATGCGCTCGATCTCTTCCGGCGTGAGCACGACGTTGCGGACCTGGCCGTTGGGCATGGTCTCGCTGCGCTGGCGCACCACGACGGCGACCGACAGCTTGCGCACCTGACCCGTGGCATGGCGGATGTGCTGGATGTTGCGGTCCAGTTCGTAATTCAGTGTAGCGGAGCGGTTGCGGTTGACCGGGCGCTCTTCGGCGGGCGCGCCGTTGCCGCCGGCGGTAGCGGCTTCTCCGGTCACGATGGGCGCGGTAGCCGGCACCGGCGGCTGGTTGCTGAGCGCGCCCGGGACACCGCCCGGGCCGGCGACGCCGCTGAACTGCTCGGAGGTCTGCTGGCTGCGGATGGCCTGTTCGGGCGCCGGATTGGGACGATAGGTCTCGGCGGTTTCCTCGACCCGGTTGAAATCGACGTCGGCAGCCACCTGGGCGCGGAAGTTGCCCGGCCCGACGAGCGGGGTCAGCAGGGCTTCGAGGCGGCGCTGATAGCCCGCTTCCACCTCGCGTACGTAGCCGATCTGCGTGGCGTCGAGGCCGGCCTCGCGCATCGCGCCGGGGGCGCGGGTGAGCAGCTTGCCGGTCTGGTCGATGACGCTCACGCCCTCGCTGGACATCTGCGGCACGCTCGACGACACGAGGTGCACGATGCCGGCGATCTGCGGCTGGTCGAGCACGCGACCCGGATACAGCGTCACCATCACCGAGGCGGAGGGCTTCATCTCGTCGCGCAGGAAGCCGCTCTGCTTGGGGATGGCCAGATGCACGCGGGCGGCCGCCACTGCCGAGATCGATTGCACCGTGCGCGACAACTCGCCTTCGAGCGCGCGCTGGTAGTTCACCTGTTCGAGGAACTGCGACACGCCCAGACGCTGGTTCTCCATCACCTCGAAGCCCACCAGCCCGCCCTTGGGCAGGCCCTGGGCGGCCATGCGCAGGCGTACTTCATGCACCTGGTCGGATGGAATCATGATCGTGCCGCTGCCCGGCCCGACCTTGTAGGGCACGTTCTGCTGCTGCAGCGCGGCGACGATGGCCCCGCCGTCGCGCTCTTCCAGATTGGCGAACAGCACGTCGTAGTCGGGCGTGCGCGTCCACGTCCAGGTGGCGACCAGAAAGGCCACCAGCAAGGCGATGATTGCGGCGCCCGCCAGTTTCTGGCGCTGGCTCAGGTTGCCCAGGTGCTGCAGCACCTGCTGCGGGGTGGGCTGGGGAGCGGTGTCGGCTGTGGCCATTTTCGGATTCCTTCGCACGTCGCTTTGACGGATGGCGGCATTGTGGGCGCGGCATGGCAAGTGCGAAGCATGGATAAGCGGCATTTTTTGCCGCCTGTTTGCCGGTTACCATAGGTCACCCAGCAAGTACTCTGCCAGCCGTGAAAGAGCCTTCAGACCTCCCCGTGCCGGACGCCGAACCCGGGCAGCGCCTCGATGCCGCGCAGCTCGCGGAGGCATTCACGCTCTTCGCGCGCGCGTCCGAAGAACTCTCCGGGGCCTACAACGCGTTGCAGGGCCAGGTCGCGCAGCTCACCGAGCGCATGAACGTGCTGATGGGTGCGCTGCCTGCCGGCGTGGTGGTGCTCGACCGCGAGCGCCGCGTCGTGCAGCTCAACCGCGCTGCGCATGATCTGCTCGGCGGCGGTTGCGAGGGGCTGGCGTGGAGCGCGATTGCCGCCTGCTTCCAGGAAACCGACACGCCGGGTGAGGTGGCCGCCGGTGACGGCGCGCGTGCGCGCCGTCTGGCGCTGTCCGAGGCGGCGGTGGAGTCGGGCGACGAACACATCGTGCTGCTGCATGACGTCACCGAGGCGCATCGCATGCGCCTGCACGCCGAGCGCAACGAACGCCTCGCCGCCATGGGCGAGATGGTGGCCGGACTGGCCCATCAGCTGCGCACGCCGCTGTCGGCCGCCATGCTGTACACCTCCAGCCTGCGCAAACCCGAACTGCCCGTCGCCGACCGCGAGCGCGTGGGCGAGCGCGCCATCGAGCGCCTGCGTTATCTCGAACGCCTGATCGGCGACATGCTGCGCTTTGCGCGCGGCGATCAGCTGGGCCGTCAGCGCTTCGAAGTGTGCGAACTGGTGCGCGAGCTGGTACATACGCTGGAGCCGGTGGCGCGCGCGCGCCACGTGGAATTCGGCGCGGAATGCGCCTGCGGTGACAGCCAGATCGTCGGCGACCGCAAGGCGCTTGCCGGCGCGCTGACCAATCTGATGGAAAACGCCATCCAGGCCTGCGGTGAAGACGGCCGCGTGCGGGTGGAAGTCTTCGCCCACAGCGACCACATCGTCTTCAGCGTGGCCGACAACGGCCCCGGCATCGCCGCCGCTGAGCAGGCGCGCATCTTCGAGCCCTTCTTCACCACCCGTGCCGAAGGCACCGGTCTCGGGCTGGCGATTGCGCGCGGGGTGGCGCGTGCCCACGGCGGCGACATCGCGCTCGACTCCACCCCCGGACAGGGGGCGACCTTCACCTTGATCCTGCCGGCCACGGCGCCCCACGAATCCACCGAGGAACCTCCCGCGCATGAGTGAATCCGCCATCCGCCTGCTCGTCGTCGAGGACGATGCCGCCCTGCGTGACGCCGTGTGCATGACGCTGGAGCTTGCCGGTCATCACGTCACCGGCGTCGATGGCGGCCCGGCAGCCCTGCAGGCCATCGAGCGCGAGCCGTTCAATCTGGTCATCAGCGATCTGCGCATGCAGCCCATGGACGGCCTGCAACTGCTTGGCGCAATCCGTGCCCGCCTGCCGCAGATGCCGGTGTTGCTGATGACAGCCTATGGCGATGTCGAAAAGGCCGTGGCGGCGATGCGCGGCGGTGCCTGCGACTTCCTCATGAAGCCTTTCGAGCCCGAAGCGCTGCTGGGCCACATCCGCCGCTACGCCGCACAGCCGGTGTCGGCCGATGATGTGGTGAGCGGTGACGCCCGCACGCAGCAACTGCTTCAAATGGCCGCGCGTGTCGCGGCGTCGGACGCCACCGTGCTGCTCAATGGTGACTCCGGCACCGGCAAGGAGGTCTTTGCGCACTACATCCACGCCCATTCGCCACGGGCCGGCCAGCCCTTCGTCGCCATCAACTGCGCGGCGATTCCCGAGAACCTGCTCGAAGCCACACTGTTCGGCTACGAGAAGGGCTCCTTCACCGGCGCCCAGGTGGCGCAGGCCGGCAAGTTCGAACAGGCCCAGGGCGGTACGCTGCTGCTCGACGAGATTTCCGAGATGCCGCTGGCGCTGCAGGCCAAGCTGCTGCGCGTA
>JAJLLM010000025.1:0-6603 GCA_033837965.1 Pseudazoarcus pumilus | reverse complement strand
CGCCGCCGGGCCGAACCAGGGATCCGCGCCGCTCGCGCCGAGCTCGACGCCCTGGCCCTGGAACGCGAAGCCGGGGAGCTGGACCTGCGCGCCACCCTTGCCGAGGCCCACGGGCGCCTGGCAGTCGATGCTCTGGCCGTGCGCCAGACCACGAACACGGTGCTGCCGGCGCTGGAGCGCGCCGAAGCGGCCGCCGGCCAAGCCTACCGGGCTGGCGCCCTGAGCTACCTGGAATGGGCGCAGTTGCAAGCCGAGCTGCTGTCTGCCCGCCGCGACCGGATCGCCGCCGCCCGCGACTTCCATCGCGCCCTGATCGAAATCCAGCGCCTGACCGCCGAGCCCTTCGTGCTCGCGGACCGCGCCCCGAGCGAGACCACGCCATGAACTTGCGCCATTTCCTGCTGCCCGTCCTACTCACCCTGGGCCTCGCGGCCTGCGGGGGTGCCGAGCCCGATGCCCACGCCCACGGCGAGGGCGGTGACCACGACGACCACGCCGAGGCGGAGGCCGAACCCGCCAAGGGCGCCCACAACGGGCGGATGCTCACCCAAGGCCCTTATTCCGTCGAGCTGGCGATCTACGAGGATGGGGTGCCGCCCGAGTACCGCGCCTGGCTGTACAAGGACGGCGAGCCGCTGCCGCCGACCGCTGGCGAGCTGACGGTCGTGCTCACGCGCTTGGGCGACATCACCGACACGCATGCGTTCACGCCCAAAGACGACTACCTGCTCGGCAGCCTAGAGGTTTACGAGCCACATTCGTTCGATGTGGCCGTCACCGCCCGCATCGATGGCCAGACGCTGAGCTGGTCGTTCCCCAGCTACGAGGGCCGCACCACGATCCCGGCCCCGGTGGCCAAGGATGCCGGCATCGAGATCGCCGCCGCCGGGCCCGGTGTGATCCGCGACGAACATGACGTGCAGGGCCTGCTCACGCCTATTGAAGGCCGGCATGCCCGCATCGTGGCCCGCTTCCCGGGGCCGGTGAAGGCCGTGCGCGTGGGCCTGGGCGACACGGTGCGCGCCGGCCAGGCGCTGGCGACGGTCGAGAGCAATGTCAGCCTCTCGGACTACGCGGTGACCGCGCCCCTGGCCGGCACGGTGCTGGCGCGCAATGTCGCCGTGGGCGATCTTGCGGGCGAGCAACCCCTGTTCGAAATTGCCGACCTGTCGGCGCTGTGGGTGGACCTGCATCTGTTCGGCGCCGATGCCCAGCACATCACCCCCGGACTGCCGGTCGAAGTGACGCGGCTTAGCGACGGCGTCAGCGCCCGCACCACGCTCGACCGGGTGTTGCCCGGCACGGCCACGGCCAGCCAGAGCACGGTGGCCCGCGCCACCGTGGACAACGCCGACGGCCGCTGGCGCCCGGGCGCCGCGGTCCGCGCCCGCGTCACCGTGGCCGAGCAGACCGTGGACCTGATGGTGCCGCTGGCGGCGCTGCAGCGTTTCCGCGACTGGGACGTGGTGTTCGTGCGCTTTGGCGACGACTACGAGATCCGGCCGCTGGAGCTGGGTCGCCGCGACGGCGTCAATGTCGAAGTCCTGTCAGGCCTCAAGGCCGGCGATCCGGTCGTGGTCGCCCAGAGCTACATCGTGAAGGCCGACATCGAGAAGTCGGGGGCCTCGCATGACCACTGAGAAGCCTGGCTTCCTCGAACGCTTCATCCGGTTCGCGATCGCACACCGCTGGTTGATGCTGCTCCTGACCCTGGCGATCTGTGCGCTGGGCGTCTGGAGCTTCACCAAGCTGCCGATCGACGCGACACCGGACATCACCAATGTCCAGGTCCAGATCAACACGGAAGCACCGGGCTATTCGCCGCTGGAATCAGAGCAGCGGGTGACGTTCCCGATCGAAATGGCGATCGCCGGCCTGGCCAGGCTTGAATACACCCGCTCGCTGTCGCGTTATGGACTGTCGCAGGTGACGGTGGTGTTCGAAGACGGCACCGACATCTACTTCGCCCGCCAACAGGTGGCGGAGCGCCTGCAGCAGGCGAAGTCGCAGCTGCCGCCCGGCTTGGAGCCCGAACTAGGGCCTGTTGCCACGGGCCTGGGCGAGATCTACATGTACACGGTGGAAGCCGCCCCGGGCGCAACCAAACCCGACGGCACGCCGTGGACGCCCACCGACCTGCGCACGCTGCAGGACTGGGTGGTTCGCCCGCAGCTGCGCAACACGCCCGGGGTTACCGAGGTCAACACCATCGGCGGCTTCGCCCGGCAGATCCACGTCACCCCGGATCCGGCCCGCCTGGTCGCCTACGGATTCACGCTGCAGGACGTCGTGGACGCCGTGGCGCGCAACAACCAGAACATCGGCGCGGGTTACATCGAGCGCAACGGCCAGCAGTACCTGGTGCGCGTGCCCGGCCAGGTCGCCGACCTCGAGGCTTTGCGCCGGATCGTGCTGGACCGCCGCGACGGCGTGCCGATCCGGGTCGGCGATGTCGCCGAGGTCGGCGAAGGCCCCGAACTGCGCACGGGCGCCGCGACCCAGAACGGCGAAGAAGTCGTGCTGGGCACGGTGTTCATGCTGGTGGGCGAGAACAGCCGCGCCGTGGCCCGCGCCACGGCCGAACGCCTGGCCGAGGTCTCCAAGTCCCTGCCGCCGGGCGTGGAGGCCACGCCGGTGTATGACCGCACCTTGCTGGTCGACCGCACCATCGCCACCGTCACAAAGAACCTGGTCGAAGGCGCGCTGCTGGTCATCGTCGTGCTGCTGCTCCTGCTGGGCAACATCCGGGCCGCGTTGATAACCGCCGCGGTGATCCCGATCGCGATGCTGATGACGATCACCGGCATGGTGCGCGGAGGGGTGTCCGGCAACCTGATGAGCCTGGGCGCGCTGGACTTTGGCCTGATCGTGGACGGCGCCGTGATCATCATCGAGAACTGCATCCGCCGCTTCGGCGACTGCCAGCACGCGCTGGGGCGGCTGTTGACGCGTGAGGAACGCTTCGATCTGACGGCGTCGGCAACGGCCGAAGTTATCAAGCCCAGCTTGTTCGGCGTGGCCATCATTGCGGCCGTATACCTGCCCGTGTTCGCGCTCAGCGGCATTGAAGGCAAGATGTTCCATCCAATGGCCTTCACCGTCGTGCTGGCGCTGACCGCGGCAATGCTGCTGTCTCTGACCTTCGTACCGGCGGCGATCGCGGTGTTACTCGGCGGCAAGGTGCAAGAGCAGGAAAGCCGGCTGCTGCGGGCCATCCGCCGCGCGTATGCACCCGCCCTGGACTGGGCGCTGCGGTTCCGCCTCCCTGTCGTAGCCGCCGCGGCGGTTTTAGTGGTGATGTTCGGCCTGCTTGCCTCCCGCCTGGGCTCGGAGTTCATCCCCAGCCTCGATGAGGGAGACATCGCGCTGCATGCGCTGCGCATCCCCGGCACCAGCCTGGGCCAGGCCGTGATCATGCAGTCCACGCTGGAAGCGCGGATCAAACAGTTTCCGGAAGTCGAGCGTGTGTTCGGCAAACTGGGCACGGCGGAAGTTGCAACGGACCCGATGCCGCCGTCCGTTGCCGACACCTTCGTCATGCTCAAGCCGCGCGACCAGTGGCCCGATCCGCGCAAGACCAAGGCGGAGCTGGTGGCCGAGATCGAGGCGGCAGTGAAGCAGTTGCCCGGCAACAACTACGAGTTCACCCAGCCGATTCAGATGCGCATGAACGAGCTGATCTCGGGCGTGCGGGCGGACGTGGCCATCAAGCTCTACGGAGACGACTTGGACACCCTGGTGGAGGTCGGCAAACAGCTCGAAGCCGTGGCCAAGGCGATTCCTGGCGCGGCCGACGTCAAGCTCGAGCAGGCCACTGGCCTGCCGCTGCTGACCATCACCCCCAATCCGGAGGGCTTGGTGCGCTACGGCCTGAACCAGGTGGCTGTACAGGATGCCGTGGGAACAGCGGTCGGCGGCACGGTCGCTGGCCAGCTGTTCGAGGGGGACCGCCGCTTCGATCTCGTCGTGCGGCTCCCCGAGGCACTTCGGTCCGACCCGGCTCGTCTGGCGGATCTCCCGGTGCCTTTGCCCTCCCACGCCGGGGATGGCGACGAAACCAGTCGGGGCGCGAACTGGACCAGCGGCAACCCGACCACGGTGCCGCTGCGGGAACTAGCTACCCTCGAGATCGTCGAGGGTCCCAACCAGATCAATCGCGAGAACGGCAAGCGCCGCATCGTGGTGACTGCCAACGTTCGCGGTCGTGACCTGGGCAGTTTCGTGGCGGAGCTTCGCCAGCGCATCGATACCGAGGTGACCGTGCCGCCGGGCTATTGGGTGGACTACGGCGGCACCTTCGAACAGCTGATCGCGGCGAGCCAACGGCTGTCCGTTGTGGTTCCTGTGACCCTGGTGCTGATCTTCGGCCTGCTGTTCATGGCGTTTGGATCGGGACGGGACGCCGCGGTGATCTTCAGCGGCGTACCACTGGCGCTGACCGGCGGCGTGTTGGCCCTGTGGCTGCGGGACATCCCATTGTCGATCTCGGCGGGAGTTGGCTTCATCGCGCTGTCGGGCGTGGCAGTTCTGAACGGTATCGTCATGATTTCGTTCATCCGCAAGCTGCGGCTGGAGGGTGACCGGCTCGATGGTGCGATCCGCGACGGCGCACTGGGTCGGCTCCGGCCGGTGCTGATGACCGCGCTGGTGGCTTCGCTCGGGTTCGTGCCGATGGCCTTCAACGTCGGCGCGGGTGCCGAAGTCCAGCGACCGCTGGCGACGGTGGTGATCGGCGGTATTGTGTCCTCGACGCTGCTGACCCTGCTGGTGTTGCCGGCGCTCTATCGCCTGCTGCATCGTGACGGCAACGACACGAGGGACCCTGCATGAGGACATCAGCATGACGCTGCCAGCCGCCCTCGGATTGTTTGCGCTGACGGCGCTTGCGGAAATCGTCGGCTGCTGGCTGGTCTGGCTTTGGGCCCGCCACCAGGCTTCGGCCTGGTGGCTTCTGCCAGCCGCCCTCGCGCTCGCGGCCTTCGCATGGCTTCTGACCCTCCACCCGGCGGCCTCGGGGCGAGTTTACGCGGCCTATGGCGGTGTGTACGTCACGTTGGCGATGGGCTGGCTGTGGGCGGTCGACGGCATCCGCCCCGACCGCTACGACCTGGCCGGCTCGGCCCTGATCCTCGCGGGTGTCACTGTCCTGCTGTTGGCCCACTGGCAGCGCTAGACCCGCACTATCCAGGCTGCATGCAACCGGGTGCAAGATCGCAGTCCCGCGCAGGAGACTGCCATGTCCGCCAAGACGCTTGACCATCGCGATGCCTGGAACAAGGGAAGGCTGGTCGGCCAAAAGGCCCCGCTCAGGCTGAATGAGATCTACGCCATCCGGGTCCGGCTGCAAATTTCCGGTCGGACGCGAGACTTGGCATTGTTCAATCTCGCCATCGACTCCAAACTGCGGGCGTGTGACCTCGTAAGATTGAGGGTCAGTGACATCCGTCGCGCATCTCAAATCCTGCGCCGTGCCATGGTGATGCAGCAGAAGACACAGACGCCCGTCCAGTTCGAGATTACCGAGCAGACGAGGCTTGCCGTCGACCTCTGGATTAGCGAGAGAGCGCTGGGCCCCGGCGACTATCTTTTTCCGAGCAGGGTTCTTCGATCGACACACCTGACGTCGCGGCAGTATTCGCGCATCGTCCACAATTGGGTACGACAGATCGGACTCGATGAATCGCGGTACGGAACGCATAGCATGCGCAGGACAAAGGTTGCGCTAATCTACAGGCGCACACGAAACCTTCGAGCCATCCAGCTACTTCTGGGTCACACCAAGATCGAGAGTACCGTCCGTTACCTCGGCGTCGAGCTGGATGATGCCCTGGAGCTCGCGGAACAGACCGAGATTTAGCCGCTTGCGGCCGCAAGGCTGCATGGCTCGTTCGAGCTGCCAGTCGTGCATAACCGAATGTCCGCTTCGGATCGAAACCGGACCAGTCCCGACCCATCACCCCTCGCAATTCGGCCGCATCGACTCCAGCGACCCGACCAGCGCCCAGCCCTCGGCCCGGCGTTCGTAGCGATATCGGCTGTAGATGCCCTTGCCTGCGTCGCATTGTTCGATCGTCAGCTCGGCGCCCTCGGGCGCGCGCAGGCCGGCGTCGGGTTCGATGCAGCCCAGGGTCTTGCAGCTGGGCTGCCAGTCGGTGCGGGACTGCGCGTAGGCGTGGGCGGCCAAGCCGGAGACGGCGACAAGGGCGAGGGCGGCACTGGCGAGCAGGGTCTTCATCGGGTGGCTCCTGTTGGCGGTGGTGGGCGGGCGCTTCCAGCCCGGTGCGGGCCCAGGGGCCCCGTGGTTAATATGCCGAACGTAGCAGCTCACCCGGACAGGCAATCGA
This sequence comes from Pseudazoarcus pumilus, assembly GCA_033837965.1. GTDB lineage: Bacteria > Pseudomonadota > Gammaproteobacteria > Burkholderiales > Rhodocyclaceae > Pseudazoarcus > Pseudazoarcus pumilus_A. The sequence continues at coordinate 259 of JAJLLM010000025.1, read as the reverse complement.
TGTGGCCGGTCAACTTCTGTTTCCATCCCATCCCGCCTTTCGCCTGTTTGCTCACTCCGGTGTGCCGGAGTCCTTGGGGCGGTCCTCCCCAGCTATCAAACAGGCGGTTTCCAGCATCGATTCGCTCATCGAGCGGGACGGCGCGACGGTGAAGTCCGTCGTGGGCGCGGGCCGGGACAAGTGGGCAACCCGTTCACCGGTAGCCCCTGCGCCGCTGTACTCATCGCGCCGATAGGCGGCGTAGGAGCGCCCGGAGCAC
>JAJLLM010000024.1:0-41928 GCA_033837965.1 Pseudazoarcus pumilus | reverse complement strand
CACACCGGCCTTGCCGGCCTTCCAGCCGAAGCGGCCGAGTTCCACGCGCTGCGTCTCGTCGCTCCAGACGCGGTTGGGGCGACCGGAAATACCGTCACCGTCGGCGTCCTCCGGATCGGCGTGGGCCAGGATGGCGGCCTCGGGAATGGCTTCGAGCAGGCCCATGCCGAGCATGGTCGGCGCCACCCGCGGCGACAGCATGGCCTGCGGATGCAGCGGGCCGTAGTTGAGGTCTTCGACGCGATAGCGCGGACGGCGCAGCTGCACCACCGCGCCGTCGGCCAGCGTGACCACCTCTTCGGTGTACTCGATCTTCATGCGCCCTTCGGCCGCCACGCCCTGCACCGAAAAGTTCTGCAGCTGCGTGCCGTAGGTCGGTTCGGCGATGACGCTCTGGATGCGTGCCGCCAGCGCCGCGCGGTCGGCCTCGTTCTGCGGCGGGATGGACAGGCGCAGGAACATCGACACCGCCTCCTCGTCCCCCACCGGGGGGGCGCCGCGCCCATCCTTGATATGACAGGACTGGCAGGAACGCGCGTTGAACAGCGGGCCGAGGCCGTTGGACGATTCGGTGGAGCTGGGCGCCGAGACCCACAGCTTGCGGAAGATGCCGTCGCCCACGCGGAAGTCGAGCTGGCGCTCGAAGCTCATGTTGGCCGAGGGGTGCGAGAAGCTGCTGCTGTTGACGAACTTGGTGACGGTGCCGGCCCCGGCGGGATTGGACTCGAAGGGCTCGGCGCGTTCGAACTGCGTGGCCGGCGCGGTGACACGCGCGATGCGCGCCGCCTCGTCGGCGGGCACGCCGGCCGGCGCGGCGGTCAGCGTACAGGCCGCGGCGAGGGTGGCCGCGGCGACAAGACTGCGTTTCATGGGACTCCTGGGCATGCGGGGCCGGTCCGGCCCCGCATGAGAATTACTGGAACACCGCTTCAGGGTTGTCGAGGCTGTCGGAACCCTCGATCTCGATGGGCTGCAGTGCCAGCGCCGTGACCACGCGCTCGATGCTGCGCGTCTGCACCGTCAGCGCGTCGATGGCGGCCTGGATCAGCGCATTGCCCGCGGTGTTGCCGGCCGCGATGAGCTGATCGTAGGCCTCGCCGGCTTCGGCACGCGCGCGGATCGCGTCGAGCGCGGCCAGACTGGCGTCGAGCCGGCTGCGCATCTCGGCGTCCAGCGCCGTATCAGCCGCCGCAGTCAGCGCCGACAGGCTCGGCCCCTGCAGGCGCGTGCCATCGCGGCGCTGGTATTCGCCCAGATACACGGCGCGCATGCCGACCACGTCGTAGTAGTGCGAGTTGTGGGTGTTGTCGGAGAAGCAGTCGTGCTCCTCTTCCGGGTCGCCGAGGATCAGGCCGAGCTTCATGCGCTCGCCGGCCAGCTCGCCGTAGGACAGGCTGCCCAGCCCGGTCAGCGCCATCGACAGACCGCGCGCCGGATCGGCCGTGACCGCCTGACGGGCTTCGCCGTCCGCCGCCCATTGCGCGACGATCCACTCCAGATCGTCGATCAGCAGTTCGGTCGCCACTTCCAGATAGCGTGCGCGGCGTTCGCAGTTTCCGCCGGTGCACTGTGCGCCCTGCGCGTAGTCGGTCCACGGCCGGTTGCCGGCACCGGGGCCGTTGCCGTTGAGGTCCTGCCCCCACAACAGGAATTCGATGGCGTGGTAGCCGGTGGCGACGTTGGCCTCCACCCCGCCGATCTCGTGCAGGCGCTCGGTGAGCAGTTCCTTGGTGATCTCGCTCGTATCAACCACGTCGGCGCCGAAGCGGATCTCGGTGTTGCCGATGACGTTGGCGACGTACAGCGGGTTCTCGTCCGAAGCCGTGCCGTAGGACGCATCCACGTAGTCGATCAGCCCCTCGTCGAGCGGCCAGGCGTTGACCTTGCCTTCCCAGTCATCGACCACCGGATTGCCGAAGCGATACACCTCGGTCTGCTGATACGGCACACGGGCGGCCAGCCAGGTCTGGCGCGCCTGCTCCAGTGAAGTCTTCGAAGGCCCGTCGACCAGGGCTTTCACTGCGCCCTGCAGTGCGCGTGCCGCTGCCAGCGAATCGGCGTACATGGCTTCGGCCAGATCGGCGTAGTGGGTGACAACGGCCTCCCGCTCGACCGCCAGCACGGGCGTGGCGACGGAAAACGCGACAGCGGCCAGCAGGCCTCGGGCGGAACGGACGAACATGATGGGCAGACTCTCCTTGGCGGACACACGCCGGATGCCGCACCGGGGCGGCAGGAAGCGGCGAGGATAGCACAGTAGTGCGACTCATTCTTATTTGCATCTCGCGTCAACCTGCACCCCGGCCTGCGCCGCGTTAAGATGCCGCACACCCTCCGGATACCCGCATGACCGCCTCCGGCCCACCCTCTCCCGCAACTGCACTGTGGCGGCACGTCGTGATGCTCGGCATCACGCAGATCATTGCCTGGGGCACGCTCACCTACGGCATCGCCGTACTGGCGCCGGCCATCTCGGCCGAGCTGGGCATGAGTACCAGCACGGTGTTCGCCGCCTTCTCGCTCGGACTGGGTTTTTCGGGGCTGGCGGCACCGGCCGTCGGACGCGCCATCGACCGTCAGGGCGGCGGCCGGGTGATGGCCGGCGGCTCGCTGCTGGCCGCGCTGGCAATGGCGCTGGTCGCGCTGTCCGACGGGCCGCTGCTGTTCTTCCTCGGCTGGATCATTGCCGGGCTGGCGATGGCCGCCAATCTGTATGACGCGTCTTTTGCCGCGCTGAGCCAGTTCGCCGGCGCGCGCTACCGCCAGGCCCTGACCGCGCTGACCCTGATGGGCGGGCTGGCCAGCACGGTGTTCTGGCCGCTCTCCTGGTGGATCGACGAATTCGCCGGCTGGCGTGCGGCGTTCTGGGTGTTCGCGCTGCTGCACCTGCTGCTGTGCCTGCCCTTGCACCTGCTGCTGCCCCGGCCCGGTCCGGCACCCCGGCCGGTCGCGCCCGCGCCGGCGTCAGGCGAGGCCGATACGGCACAACGCCGCCAGTTGCTGTGGCTCGCGACGGCCTTCACGCTCGCCGCCTTCGTCGTCTCCGGCATGGCCGCGCATGTGGTCGGCGCGCTGCGCGCCAGCGGCCTGGAAACGGCCACGGCCATCGCCGCGGCATCGCTGATCGGGCCGATGCAGGTGCTCGGCCGGATTCTGGAATTCACCTTCGCGCGCAATCTGCCGGCCGTGCGCGTGGGGCTGGTCTCACTGCTGACGATGGCGCTGGCAATGCTGCTGTTGCTACTCGCCGGAGCAGCGCCGCTGCTGGCCTTCGCGGCGGCCTGCGCTTACGGGCTGGCCAACGGCGTGCTGAGCATCGTGCGCGGCACGGTGCCAGCAGAACTGTTCGGACGGGAGGCCTACGGCAGCCTGATGGGCCGGCTGGCCCAGCCGGCCTTCTTCGCCAAGGCCGTGGCGCCGCTGGCGGTGGCGCTGCTGATCGGCGCGCACGAGGCCTACGGCCGCATGGCGCTGCTGTTCGTGGTGCTGATGGCGGGGGCCGTCGCGGCCTACGGGGTGGCAACGCGGCGGCGGCCGTAGCGCAGCCGCCCTACCTCGACTCCAGCACGCGGCGGTCGAAGCCGTCCTGCAGCGGCCGCGCACTCGGCGGATGCAGTTGCGCGATCACGCCGAGCTGCTCCCACGACACGCTCATGGGCTGCTTCATGACCACGCGCAGCACGCCTTCGGTGCACGGCGGCGAGGTCAGCGAACCGACGTAAAGGAAGTGCGCGGGGTCGCTCGGCAACAAGGGGCGCAGGTCCACGCCGAATTCCGGCGCGTACTGCCCGCCGCGCTCCAGCGGCAGGCTGGAAAGCCAGGTGTTGAGCACCGGATTGCCTTCGGTTCCGGCGCGGAACTGCACCGACACCACGGCCAGACGGCCGTCGGCGGCGCGATGGTGCAGGTCCACCGAGAGGTCATGGATGACGCCGTCCACGCGCGCCTCGCCAGGGCGGTGCACTTCGATGTAGATCAGCTCGTAACGCTCGCCGCGAATGCGCGCGCCCAGCCCCTCGCCGGTCTGGATGCGCAGCAACCGGCCGGTATCGACGACGCGGAAGAAGCTCGGCCGGTAGTCGAACTCGACCGGCTCCAGATTCACTACCAGACCGGACTGCAGCTCGATCGGCGACTGCCGCCGGCCGTCGGCGCAGGCCGCCCATTCGGGCCGCAGCTTGCCCCACACCGGCGGCCCGTTGGTCTCGTCATAGCTCCAATCGGGCAACGGATGCTTGGACACCGCCGCCGGCCTGGCCGGCGGCGGAGCCGGACGTGCCGGCGCGGCTTCGGTGCGCGGCAGCGCAGCGGGACCGGATGAGCTTGCCACCGGGGCGGGCGGCCGATTCGGCGGTGCGGCGGTGGCGGGCGCCGCTGGCGTGGCGCTGGACGGCAGACTCTGCAGGGCAGCCGCCAGACGCTCGGCTTCGTCGGCCAGGGCGGTCAGGTCGCCGGTGCTTGGCGGCCGGCAGATCTCGCGCCACAGCCGGTCGTCGACGCCGCCACGCGTCACCGTGCGCATGCTCTGGTCGCGCACCTCGTCCTCGCGCAACACCACACTGCGTTCATCCACATAGCGGCGGCGGATGGTGACGAAGCCGCGGTTGAGGCAGTCGTAACGGTTGAGCGCCATCACCGAGGCATAGCCGGCACGCGCGGCCTCTTCCGGCGACAGCACCAGACGCGCCCAGGCGACCTTGGTGCCGGCGTCGGACAGGACGATGCTGCCGCGGTCGATCTGGATCTCGCGGTTGCCGTCGCGCGACACCGTGACCCAGTCGTCCACGGCCAGGGCCGTCAGCGGCAGGGCAAGCGCGAACGCCGCGAGCGTGCGGCCAAGGCAGGAATGCATGTCGATCCGTCTTGAAGAGGTAGGCGGGTTCCATCTGCTACAACGGCTCGCCGACGGCATTTCTTTAGCGCGTGCATCGAATCCGGTAGAATCCGCGACCTCATCGGGGAGTAGCCGCTTCCGCCCCGGCGGAAGGAGTGCGTCAACATGCTTGTCCATCGGACATGGCGCATTCAGCCCGAGGTGCCGCACGCGCTGCCGCATGCCGCCCTCCTGCCTGGCAAGACCGTTGATCGCACGCACTCCGCTGTACGGGCCGGGAGCGCGTCGGTCATCGGTTGATCCACGGCCCGCAGGACATCATGAACTTCACCGCACTCCCGTTAGACGCCTTTCTCGTCTCCACCGGCATCGTCGCCCTCGCCGAGATCGGCGACAAGACGCAGTTGCTGGCTTTCATGCTGGCCGCCCGCTATCGCCGCGCCGCGCCCATCGTGCTCGGCATCTTCGTGGCGACCATCGCCAACCATGCCTTTGCCGGCGCGGTCGGTACCTGGCTCACGCAACTGCTGGGGCCGGATGTGCTGCGCTGGGTGCTCGGCATCGGCTTTCTGGCGATGGCGGTGTGGACACTGATCCCCGACAAACTCGATGCCGACGAGGTGCCGCTCAAGAGCGGCATGGGCGTATTCGTGACCACGGTCATCGCCTTCTTCCTGGCCGAGATGGGCGACAAGACACAGGTCGCCACGGTGGCGCTCGCCGCCCAGTACGAAGCCTTCGTGGCAGTGGTGCTGGGGACCACGCTGGGCATGATGATTGCCAACGTGCCGGCCGTGCTGGTCGGCGACCGGCTGGCACACCGCATGCCGGTGCGCCTGGTGCACGCCGTCGCGGCCGTGATCTTTGCCGTCCTCGGCATCGTGGCACTGAGCGGCGCGTGGCAGGGCTGAGACGGTCTTGAGGACGGGGTTTATCGCGGAATGTTGACCTGTGCAGTTGTCTGGCGCAGGCCGCTGCGCTAGCATTCGCGCCATTCGTTGGGGGTGCCCGCAATCGCTTGAGCGGGCTGAGAAAATACCCTTGGAACCTGATCCGGTTAGCACCGGCGTAGGAAAACGCGCATGACTCGCCAGCATTCCCTCTCCCGCTCCGCCTCCCGTTCTTTTGCCGCCGCCGTGGAGCGTGCGCGATGAGCCGCCGCATTCCGAATGTCGTGTCCATCGCCGGTGTGGACCCCTCCGGCGGCGCCGGCGTACTCGCCGACCTGAAAGCCTTCTCGGCGCTGGGCGCCTACGGCTGCGGCGTGATCGCAGCACTGACCGCGCAGAACACGCAAGCCGTGACCGGCGTGCATACCCCGCCCATCGACTTCCTCAAGCTGCAGATCGACACCCTTTTTGCGGATGTCGAGATTCACGCCGTCAAGCTCGGCATGCTCGGCACCGCCGACATCGTGCGCACCGTGGCCGACCGACTGGCGCATTTCAAGGCGCCCTTCGTGGTGTGCGACCCGGTGATGGTGGCCAAGAGCGGCGACCACCTGCTGGCGCGCGAGGCGGTGGCCATGCTGCGCGAGGCGCTGCTGCCCCAGAGCTTCATGATCACGCCCAACCTGCCCGAAGCCGGCGTGCTGCTCGAAGCGCGCGAACCCGACACGATCAAGGAAATGTATCGCGCAGCCGAACGCCTGCGCGAACTGCTGCCCACCTCCAGCGAGCGCTGGGTGCTGCTCAAAGGCGGCCACCTGCCCGGCGGCGAACTGATGGACCTGCTGTTCGACGGCGACCGCATGATCGAACTGCCGGCGCAGCGCATCGAAACCAAAAATACCCACGGCACGGGATGCACCCTGTCGTCCGCCATCGCAGCCCTGCTGCCGCAAGCCGCCGGAAACCTCTCTCCGGTCGAAACCGCCGTACGCACCGCGCGTGACTACCTGCTGCGAGCCATCGCGGCATCCGGTCAGCTCTCGGTCGGCCGCGGTCACGGCCCGGTACACCACTTCCACGCTCTGTGGCGCTGACGCGCCGCTGAGCCAATGGATCGGGCCGTCCCCGGCCCTTCTTCCGGGTGTCCTGATGCACGTTTGATATGCGTGCAACCGTGGTACCCGGCTTATTCCTCCGTTTGCCGGAACACCTCACTGCAGGAGACATCATGAACGCCAACGAGAAATTCATTGCCGCCAAAGCCCATGTGGACGAGGCCGCCATTGCCCCGCTGCCCAATTCCCGCAAGATCTACGTGGAAGGCTCGCGCCCCGACATCCGGGTGCCGATGCGCGAGATCACGCAGAGCGACACCTCCGAATCGATGGGCTTCGAGCGCAACCCGCCGGTCTTCGTGTACGACTGTTCGGGCCCCTACACCGACCCGAACGCCAGCATCGACGTGCGCTCCGGCCTGCCGGCGCTGCGCCAGAACTGGATCGAAGAGCGCGGTGACACCGAGCAACTGTCCGGCCTGTCGTCCGACTTCGGCCGCATGCGCGCCGCCGACCCGTCGCTCGACGAATTGCGTTTCCCGGGCCTGCACCGCCAGCCGCGTCGCGCCAAGGCGGGCGCCAACGTCACGCAGATGCACTACGCGCGCCAAGGCATCATCACGCCGGAGATGGAATACATCGCCATCCGCGAGAACCTGAACCGCGAGAAGTACATCGAGTCACTGCGTAGCGCCGGCCCCAAGGGCGAGAAGATGGCCGCCATGATGCTGCGCCAGCACCCAGGCCAGAGCTACGGCGCCAGCCTGCCGCAGATCATCACGCCGGAGTTCGTGCGTGACGAGGTCGCCCGCGGCCGCGCCATCATCCCGGCCAACATCAACCACCCGGAATCCGAGCCGATGATCATCGGCCGCAACTTCCTCGTGAAGATCAACGGCAACATCGGCAACTCGGCCGTCACTTCGTCGATCTCGGAAGAAGTGGACAAGATGACCTGGGGCATCCGCTGGGGCTCGGACACCATCATGGATCTGTCCACCGGCAAGAACATTCACGAGACGCGCGAGTGGATCATTCGCAACAGCCCGGTGCCGATCGGCACGGTGCCCATCTACCAGGCGCTGGAAAAGGTTGATGGCAAAGCCGAGGAACTGACCTGGGAAATCTTCAAGGACACGCTGATCGAGCAGGCCGAACAGGGCGTGGACTACTTCACCATCCACGCCGGCGTGCTCCTGCGCTACGTGCCGATGACCGCCAACCGCATGACCGGCATCGTCTCGCGCGGCGGTTCGATCATGGCCAAGTGGTGCCTCGCCCACCACAAGGAGAACTTCCTCTACACGCACTTCGAGGACATCTGCGAAATCATGAAGGCCTACGACGTGAGCTTCTCGCTCGGCGACGGCCTGCGTCCGGGCTCGGTCTATGACGCCAACGACGACGCGCAGCTGGGCGAGCTGAAGACGCTGGGCGAGCTAACCGACATCGCATGGAAGCACGACGTGCAGGTCATGATCGAAGGCCCGGGCCACGTGCCGATGCAGCTCATCAAGGAAAACATGGATCTGCAGCTCGAGTGGTGCAAGGAAGCCCCGTTCTACACGCTGGGCCCGCTGACCACCGACATCGCGCCGGGCTACGACCACATCACCTCGGGTATCGGCGCCGCGCAGATCGGCTGGTACGGCACGGCGATGCTTTGCTACGTGACGCCGAAGGAGCACCTCGGCCTGCCGAACAAGGACGACGTCAAGGAAGGCATCATCACCTACAAGCTCGCCGCCCACGCCGCCGACCTCGCCAAGGGTCACCCGGGCGCCCAGATCCGCGACAACGCACTGTCCAAGGCGCGCTTCGAATTCCGCTGGGAAGACCAGTTCAACCTCGGCCTCGACCCGGACCGCGCACGCAGCTTCCACGACGAGACCCTGCCCAAGGACTCCGCCAAGGTCGCGCACTTCTGCTCCATGTGCGGCCCGCACTTCTGTTCCATGAAGATCACGCAGGACGTGCGTGACTACGCCGCCCAGCAAGGCGTGGACGAACGGGCTGCGCTGAACAAGGGCATGGAAGAAAAGTCCATCGAATTCGTGAAGACCGGCGCCAAGGTCTATCACAACATCTGATGCGGCTTTTCCGCTGACAAGCGACGGGCCGCCCTGAGCGGCCCGTTTTTTCTGGAGGACACCCTGTGAGTGACGATCTGACCCGCAAGACCTGCACCCCCTGCCAGGGCGGCATCCCGCCGCTCGGCCCGACCAGGGCGAAGGAGCTGCTCGCCTCCACCCCCGGCTGGAACCTGCTCGACGAGGCGCGGCGGCTGGAGAAGCGCTACACCTTCGGCAACTTCCGCGAGGCGCTGGACTTCGTCACGCGCCTGGGCGAACTGTCCGAGCAGCAGGGCCACCACCCGGACATCTCGTTCGGCTGGGGCTGGGCGACCGTGTCGTGGCAGACCAAGAAAATCAAGGGCCTGCACGAGAACGATTTCATCATGGCGGCGCGCACAGACACGCTCCAGGAGCGCTGAAAGCGAACTTGACCACAAAACAGACAAAATTAATAATACGAATGATTCGCGTTATTTTATGCGCTTCTGACGCGATGCAGATTCCAGCCAGCCAGGCAGCTCCCAGCGCCAAGCCAGCCAGCAACCCGGCCCGGAAGCCGGAACCCTCCAGGGTTGGCTCGCTGCCTGAGTTGAGTGCTTTCCGGGTCAAGCCGCACGCAGCGGCACATGACACGACCCGAAATGACAAATCCAACCATCACTGCCCGGCGCTGGGCGAGGCCTGACGCCCGCCCTGTCCCGACCCGACTGGGCGTCGCACTCCTTCTCGCACTCGGCAGCTTTAACGCCCACGCCGACGAAGCTGCCGAACACACCACCACCCTGCCGACCGTGACGGTCACCGGCGCCACCGAGGAAAGCGCTACCGGCCCGGTGAACGGCCATATCGCCACACGCAGCGCGACCGCCACGAAGACCGACACGCCGCTGGTCGAGACGCCGCAATCGGTGTCCGTGATCACCGCCGACCGCATCCGAGACCAGGGCGCCCGCACGGTGCAGGAAACCCTGCGCTACTCCGCCGGCGTATATGCCGAGACCTACGGCCTCGATTCGCGCGGCGACTGGTCGCTGGTACGCGGCACCGCCCCGGTGCAATATCTGGACGGCCTGCAGCAGAGCTTCGGCGCCTACACCAACGTCCGCCCGGACCCATTCACGCTGGAACGTGTCGAGGTACTGAAAGGCCCATCCTCGGTGCTCTACGGGCAGGGTTCGGTCGGCGGCATCACCAATCTGGTCAGCAAACGCCCGCTGGCGACACGCCAGGGCGAGATGCAGGTACAGCTGGGCAACCACGATCTGAAACAGTTCGCCATCGACGTGACCGGGCCGGTCAACGATGACGCAACCCTGCTGTACCGCCTGGTCGCCGTCGGCCGCGAGTCCGGCACCCAGGTCAATCGTGTTGACGACGACCGCCGCGTGCTGATGCCGTCGCTGACCTGGCGCCCCGACAGCTCGCTGGAATGGACCGTCTCGGCCAACCTGCAGAAGGACAAGTCCGGCTCGACCACCCAATTCCTGCCGCATCGCGGCGCGGTGAAGCCGGGACCGCCGGGCCTGGGGCGCATCCCGATCGACGTATTCATGAGCGAGCCGGGCTTCGACGCCTATGACACCGAACAGAAGGCACTGACTTCGCAGCTGCGCTGGTCGCCCAACGAGACCTGGACCTTCCGCCAGAACCTGCGCTACTCCGAGAGCGAGGTCGATTACCGCACGCTGTATCCGGCCTTCCCGCCCGACCTGCAGGACGACGGCACGATCGACCGCGTGTTCTATGTCTCGCAACCGGAGCTCAAGTACTGGACGGTCGATCATCAGGCACAGGCCGAATTCGGCACCGAGCGGGTCAGGCACACCGTGCTGGCCGGTTTCGACTTCCAGCGCGCCACCACCAACCGCAAGACAGCCTACGGCGCGGCCACCCCGCTCAATCTGTACGACCCGGTGTATGGCACCTTCACCCCGCCGGATCCGTCGACCTACGTCGAATCGCCCGAAAACACGGTGCGTCAGAGCGGCTTCTACCTGCAGGACCAGATCACCTTCGATGAGCGCTGGATCGCCGTGCTGGGCCTGCGCCACGATACCGCCAGAAACAGCACCGAGGGCAGCGCCAGCCAGACCGATCGTGCCCTGACCAAGCGTTTGGCCCTGATGTACAAAGCCGATAACGGCGTACACCCGTATGTCAGCTGGTCCGAGTCGTTCAAGCCCGAGATCGGCCTGGACTTCAACGACAACCCCTTCAAACCGCTGGAAGGCGAGCAGATCGAGCTCGGCCTGAAGTACCAACCGGCAGAGAACGGCGGTTACATCACTGCGGCGCTGTACGACCTGCGCGAGAAGAATCGCAAGGTGCCCGACCCGGTCAATCCGTCCAACCAGATCCAGGTCGGCGAGGCCCGCTCGCGCGGCATCGAACTGGAGGCGCTGCTCCAGCTCGATTACGCGACCGACCTCATCGCCGGTTATTCCTACACCGACACCAAGGTGCTCAAGGGCTCGACCGCCGACGAGGGCAAGCGGCTGCCCTCGGTACCGGAACATCTTGCCTCGCTGTGGCTGCAGCACCGCTTCGCGATCGGCGGCAAGCCCGGTTTCATCGCCGGCGCCGGCGTGCGCTACATCGGCTCGAGCTGGGACGGCCGCGATGCGCTCAAGACGCCGGGCTACACCCTGGTGGATGCCATGTTCGGCTACCAGAGCGGCCCGTGGAACTTCGCGCTGAACCTCAACAACCTCACCGACAAGACCTACTACACCACCTGCCTGGCGCGCGGAGACTGCTTCGTCGGCACCAAGCGCAGCGTGGTGGCGACCGTCGGCTACCGCTTCTGACCGCCATGGCCTCGCTCAACCGCAAACGCTGGTTCCAGATCCACGGCTGGCTCGCCCTGCCGGTATGGGTGGTGTTCTGCTTCGTGTGCCTGACCGGCACGATCGCCGTGGTCAGCCACGAGATCACCTGGCTGGCGAATCCGGCCGCGCGTGCACACAACCCCGACGACCTGCCGCGCAAGCCTCTGCCGGAACTCGTGGATGCGGTGCGCGAGGCCGCCCCGCAGGCACACATCGCCGACATCATTGTGCTCGAACCGTATCTGGTCACAGCCATCGGCATCCGCACACCCGATGGCCTGCCCGCGCGCGCCTACGTCAACCCCTACACCGCCGAGGTACAGGCCATCGCAGGCGGGCCGACCTTCATCGGCTTCATGCGCTCACTGCACGGCTGGCTGCTGTTTCCCTGGCACCACAACTACAGCGTCGGGTACTACCTGGTGGCCGCGATGTCCCTCGTGACGCTGGGCGCATTGATCACCGGAGTGGTCATCTACCGCCGCTTCTGGCGAGCCTACACACGTCCGCAGTTGCGCCTGGGCTCGGGCCTGCGCGTGTTCATGGGCGACCTGCACCGCCTCACCGGCGCGTGGTCGCTGTGGTTCCTGCTGATCATCGGCACCACCGGACTGTGGTATCTGACGCAGGCCGTGCTGTGGCACAACGAAGTGGACATCTGGAACCATCCCGATCCGGTGCCGCTCACCGACGTCCCCTTCACGGTCGACGGTAAGCCGGCACAGCCGATCGACCTGGCGGAAGCGCTGGAGCGCGCACGCACCGCCCTCCCGTCAATCGAGCCGTCCTACATCAGCTTGCCGGAGTTCAGCCGGGGGCACATCAGCATCGCAGGCTCCGGCGAAAACTGGCTCTTCGACCAGTACGCGTATCGCGCCTTCGTCGACCCATGGAGCGGAGAGATCGCGCAACTGCGCCAGCCAGCCTCGATGAACGCCTTGCAGATCCTGAGCCACATCGCCGACCCCCTGCATTACGGCACCCTCGGCGGGCTGTGGACCAAACTGCTGTGGTTCGTCTTCGGCCTCCTGCTGAGTGCGATGTCGGTGACCGGATTCGTGATCTGGGGCCGCCGTACGACGCGGGAGGCCGGCATCCGCAGCGCGGCGAAGCGCTCACCCGCACTTGAGGAGGTACGCACATGAACACGCGTCACCCAGGCAAGCTGAAGTACTGTCTCAACGCGCTGTTGCTCATCGCACCGGCGTGGTTCTTCTACGCGTCGCTGACACCGCCCTCCACGCCCGACCCCTGGCCCGCGCAGACGCTCGGCTCCTGGTCGATGGCCCCTACCCCTGCGGACATTAATCCGCCCTACCGGCACGATGGCGCACTGGTAAAGGACTTCCGTTTCCACCTCTGCCCCGGCTGCGGAGCCCAGGTCCGGACCGCCATCGCCCGCGTCGCAAGCACCGCGCCAGCCCTCGACGCGAAGATCGAAGGCGTCATACATGGCCATGGAGACATTCTCGAAGCGCATGTGCCCTGGCCGGAAGAACTCACGGACGAGCACCTACTCTGGATCACAGCACAGGACTGGAGCGGCGCCATACACCACGCCAGCTGGCCGCTGCCATCGCACCGGGACTGATCTGCGCTGCGCACGCGGATTGCATGCCACGACCGCCCCGATCTCCCGCGTTGCGGGGAGATCGGGGCGGTCGTCCTGTACGGCGCAAGAATTAGTTCAGTAATCCTATACGCAACACTGATCCGGCCCTGGATTCAATCCGTACTTGTCCCTAAGCTGCATTGCGATAGACTCGATTGCCGCCCTTGCCGGACCTTGATTAATGCGTGCGATAAAGCCTGTCCAGACGACCGCCGTTCGACGGACGACCTGAGCCATGTCCTCCACGGTGCTCGCCGCGCTGCTCTACAACGCCGCCTTGCTGCTGGCGATGGTGCTGGTCTTCGAGCTGGCGACCGGGCGCTTCCGGCTCGACCGCAGCCGCGGCACACAGCTGCTGATCGGCGGGGTGCTGGGGCTCATCGCCATCGGCGTGATGAAGGCGCCCTTCGTGCTCACCGATGGCGTGGTGTTCGACACCCGCACGGTCATCCTCGCCATGTCGGGCCTGTTCTTCGGCGCCATCCCGACGGCCGTAGCGGCGCTGATTGCCGGCGCCTACCGCTACAGCCTGGGCGGCGGCGGCGCGATCACCGGCGTCCTCACCGTTCTCGCAGCCTCGCTCATCGGGGTGCTGTGGCGTGCACGCATGCGCAGCACGCTGGAGAACATCCGCGGACGCGAGCTGTACGCGCTGGGCATCGTGGTGCATGCGGTCATGATCGCGCTGATGATGACGCTGCCGGGCGGGGTCGGCCCTGCCGTGATTGCCGCCATCGGCCTGCCGGTGATGATCGTGCATCCGGTCGCCACCGCGGCATTGGGCATGCTGCTGGCCAACCGCCTGCGGCGCGACCGCAGCGAACACGAGCTGGAAAAGAGCGAGGCGCTGTACCGCTCGCTGGTCGACAGCCTGCCGCAGAACATCTTCCGCTACGACCTCGACGGTCGCATCACCTTTGCCAACAAGGTCTTCCAGCAAACCCTCGGCAAGAGCGAGGAAGAGCTGATCGGCCTCGACGCCTACTCCATCGCCCCGCCGGAACTGGCCCAGCACTACCGCTCGGTGGATGCCGACGTGATTGCCTCGGGCGAGTCCGTGTCACTTACCGCCACGCATCTGTCCGAACGCACCGGCGAAGTCGTGCACGTCGAGATCGTGAAGGCGCCGATCCGCGGCGCGGACGGCGACATCGAGGGTATCCAGTGCGCGGTGGTGGACGTGACCGACCGCAAGCAGACCGAAGAGCGCATCCACCGTCTGGCCTATTACGACACCCTCACCGGCCTGCCCAACCGCAGCCTGCTGATGGATCGCCTCACCCAAGGGCTCACCGCACACCGCCGCACCGATCATATCGAAGCCCTGATGCTGCTCAACATCAACCGCTTCAAGGTCATCAACGACGCCCGCGGCTACCGTGTCGGCGACGCCTTGCTGGCGGCCTTCAGCAAGCGCCTGGAAGGCCTGCTGCGCACCGGCGATACGCTGGCGCGCATGACCGGCGACGAGTTCGCGATCCTGCTGCCCGACACCTCGGGCAATCCCGAGCGGGCCAGCCGCAGGGCACTCAGCGTGGCCGAGAAGATCCACACCGGATTGCGCGAGGCGCTGACACTCGACGGCGAGGAATTCGACCTGACGGTGAGCATCGGCATCACGCTGTTCCCCGAAAGCGGCCCGGACGAATCGCCCGAAACCATCCTGCGCCGCGCAGACACCGCATTGCATCGCGCCAAGGCGGCCGGCGCCGAGCAGACGGCCTTCTTCGACATCGTCATGGGGGAGTCCGCCGCGCACAGCTTCAAGGTCGAGCGCGATCTGCGCCAGGCCCTGAGCGACGGTCAGTTGCGGCTCTACCTGCAATCCCAGGTACATGCCGAACGCGGTGTGGTCGGCGCCGAAGTGCTGGTGCGCTGGCAGCATCCGCAACGCGGCCTGCTGAGCCCGGGCGAGTTCATCCCGATGGCCGAGGAATCCGGCCTCATCGTACCGCTCGGCGCCTGGGTGCTGACCGAGGCCTGTTCGCTGATGGCGCTCGAAGCGCGCGCCGGACGCCTGCTGCGGCTGTCGGTAAACGTCAGCCCGCGCCACTTCCGCCAGCGTGACTTCGTGACCTGGCTGAAAGGCGTGCTGACCGACAGCGGTGCCGATCCGAAGCTCCTCACGCTGGAGATCACCGAGGGCCTGTTCATCCACAACATCGCCGAGATTGCCGAGCGCATGCATGAACTGGCGGCCATCGGCGTGCGTTTCTCGATCGACGATTTCGGCACCGGCTATTCGTCACTGTCCTACCTCAAACGCCTGCCCATCCACGAACTGAAGATCGACCAGAGCTTCATCCAAGACGCGCCGGACGACCCCAGCGACGCCGCGCTGGTCGAGACCATCCTGTCGGTCGCCGGGCACCTGAAGCTGGACGTGGTGGCCTAGGGCATCGAAACCCGCGAACAGGCCGAATTCCTCGCCGGCCGCGCCAGCATCGTGCATCAGGGTTTCTTCTACGGACGCCCGACCGCCGCACGCGAGTGGCTGAGCGCGCGCTCGGGCGCCTGATCAGCGCGGCACAAGCGGCCAGAAGAGCGGAATCAGCAGACTGGCCAGGGCCCACACGATGAGGTTCATCGGCACGCCGAGCCGCGCGAAGTCGGTGAAACGGTAGTTGCCGGCGTTGTACACCAGCGTGTTCGTCTGGTAGCCGATGGGCGTGGCGAAACTCGCGCTGGCGGCGAACATCACTCCCACCACGAAGGGTCGCGGATCCACGCCGAGTTGCTGCGCCACGCCGATCACTACCGGCGTGAACAACACCGCCACGGCGTTGTTGCTGACAAACTCGGTGGTGATCGAGGTCAGCAGGATCACCAGCGCCAGCATCATCCACGGACTCAGGCCGTCTCCGGCCACCACCAGCCCGCGCGCCAGCAGATCGGCCAGACCGGAATCGCGCATGGCGATGGACAGCGCCAGCATGCCGAAGATGAGCACGATGATCGGCCACTCGATGGACTTCCAGGCCTCGTCCGAGCGGATGCAGCCGGTGGCGATCACCACCGCCGCGCCGATCATCGCCAACCCCTCGATGGGCATCACGTTGAGCGCTGCCAGCAGCATCACGCCGGCAATCGTCGCCAGCGCGATCGGCGCCTTGGCCTGACGGTTGGCCGGCGCCTTGCCGTCGGTGATGGCAAACAGGTCGCCGTTCTCGCAGAAGCGCTTGATCTGTGCCGGCGTGCCTTCGACCAGCAAGACGTCGCCGAACTGCAACTGGAAGTCGTCGCCGATGTCCTCGATGGAGGCGTTCTTGCGATGCACAGCGATCAGGTGGATGCCGTAGCGCGCGGCCAGATCGAGGTCGCGGATCGGGCGCTGCACGTAGCGCGAGGTCGAGCCGACAATCGCCTCCACCATCACCACACCGCGCCGGCGCAGGGTTTCCAGATCATGCGCGGCACCGGCCGTCTTGAGGCCGACCAGATCGGTGCTGCGCAGATCCATCATGCCCTTGCTGCGGCTGTGCACCACCAGCCGGTCGCCGGCCACCAGCAGCGTGCCGGGCGAGGGCGAAGAAATCTCGTCGTCACCGCGGAACAGCGTCAGCACCTTGATGGTGCCGTTGGACAGCCGTGCTTCCTTGAGCGTGCGCCCGGCCAGGCGCGAACCCTCCGGCACGAACAGCTCGGTCATGAACAGGCGGTCGCCGCTACCGGTGAATTGCTGCGTCAAGGTCTCGCGTGACGGCAGCAGACGCGGCGCAAAGAAGTACATGAAGGCGCAGCCGGCCAGCGCCAGCGCCAGCGCCGGCAGGCTGATCTCGAACATGCGGAAGGGCTCCAGCCCCATGTTGCGCGCAACGCCATCCACCAGGATGTTGGTCGAGGTGCCGACCATGGTGATCAGGCCACCGAGGATGGTGGCGTAGGACAGCGGAATCAGCAGGCGCGACGGCGCGATGCCGTGGCGCGCGCAGATCGCGATGACGGCGGGAATCATCACCATCACCACCGGCGTGTTGTTGATGAAGGGCGACACCACCACGCCGACGCCGAGCATGGCCAGCAGCAGACGCCGCTCACTGTTGCCCGCCAGCGCGGCCAGCCACTCGCCGAGGCGGTCCACGCAACCGGTGCGCGCCAGTGCGCCGCTGATGATGAACAGGCAGGCGATGGTCACCGGTGCACTGTTGCCGAACACGCTCAGCACCTGTGCCGGCTTGAGCAGCCCGAGGGCCAGCAGCAGCGCCACCGCACACATCACCGCCACCTCGGGCTTGAGCCATTCACGGACGAAGGCGGCAAACAGGGCAAGCAGGGTCAGGCCGACAATGGCGG
Organism: Pseudazoarcus pumilus; assembly: GCA_033837965.1. GTDB lineage: Bacteria > Pseudomonadota > Gammaproteobacteria > Burkholderiales > Rhodocyclaceae > Pseudazoarcus > Pseudazoarcus pumilus_A. Next base: position 24,341 of record JAJLLM010000024.1, on the reverse strand, counting down.
CGTGCAGCGAATCCGGCAGCATGGGGCGCTCGTGCGCAGTAAAGGACAGGCTGGCACATTAGCCGCAAGGCTTCAGCTTTCAAAAGAATTTGATATTCAGTTTTTATGCGCTTTAAGGCATATACCAGCCGGGCGTCGCATCCGGCGTCGGCGAATGCGACAATCGCGCCATCGCACACACCCGCCCGCCATGACTGACGACGCTCCCGCCCCGCTGGCCGCCATCCTGTACACGCCCGAAGATCCGGTCGAAGACCTGATGCTGGAAGTGGCCCATCTGCTCACGCAGCGAGGCCTGCGGCTGGGTGGCGTGCTGCAGCACGACATCGGCATGGACATTGAAGACCCCTGCGCGATGGAGCTGGAAAACCTCGCCAGCGGCGAGCGCTTCTCGCTGTCGCAGGAACTCGGCAAAGGCTCCGAGGCCTGCCGCCTCGACCCGGCCTCGCTGGCCCACGCCGCGGTGGCCATCCGCCGCGCCGTCGAGGAAGGCGCACAGCTCATCTGCGTGAACAAGTTCGGTGCGCAGGAAGCGCTGGGCAGCGGTCTGCGCGAAGAGATCGGGCTGGTGGTGGCTGCCGGCATTCCGCTGCTGACGGCCGTGGGCAAGCGCTTCCGCCCCGAGTGGGACGAATTCTCCGGCGGCTACGGTGAGCTGCTGCCGCCCGAGCGCGACGCCATCCTGGCCTGGTGCCTGCGCGTCTGCGCCGCTTGAGCCCGCATGGAATGCCGTTCCGGCTGCGCCGCCTGCTGCATCGCGCCGTCCATCTCCTCGCCGATTCCGGGCATGCCTGACGGCAAGCCAGCCGGAGTGCGCTGCATCCAGCTGGATGAAGACCTGCGCTGCCGCATCTTCGGCCAACCCGAACGCCCGGCCTGTTGCAGCGGGCTCGCGCCGTCGGCCGAGATGTGCGGCAGCGAACGCAGCCACGCCCTGCACTGGCTCACCCGACTCGAACTCGACACCTCGCCGCGATGATCATCTATCTGCACGGTTTCCGCTCCGCCCCGGCCTCGAACAAGGCGCAGGCCCTCAAGCAACGCATGCAGGAACGCGGCCTCGGCCATGCCTTCTGGTGCGAACAGTTGCCGCACGTGCCGGCCCGCGCCGTGGCGCTGATCGAACACGCCATCCTGGAGGCGCCTGAGCGCAATCCGGGCCATGCACCAACGCTGGTCGGCAGCTCGCTGGGCGGCTACTACGCCACCTTCCTGGCGGAGCGTCACGGTCTGCGCGCGGCGGTGGTGAACCCTGCGGTGGTGGCGCCGCTCGACCTCGCGCCCTACATCGGCACGCAGACCAACCTCTACTCGGGCGAGACCTTCGACTTCACGCTGGAGCATATCGACCAGCTGCGCGCGCTCGACACCGGGACACTGTCGGACCCGGCGCGCTACTGGTTGCTGGCGGAAAAGGGGGACGAGGTACTGGACTATCGCCACGCGGTCGAAAAATACCGCGGTGCCCGCCAGACCGTACTGGACGGCGGGGACCACGGCTTTTCACGCTGGAACGATTACCTCGACGACATCATTGCCTTCGCCGGGCTGGACTGACCGGGATCAGTCGCGGCGCGGCGCGGCCTCCGGAGGCCCCTCGGGCGCGCCCTCACCCGGCTCGCGACGCTCTTCCTGCATGGCCTCGGCGGCCTCGGCATCGGCCTGCACCGGGTCGACGCGCTGCGCCTCGCGCTCTTCGGCCTCGGCCAGTTCGGCCGGCGTGACGGGGCCGGCTTCGGCCGCCGACTGGACGGACTCTTCCGCGGCCTCCGGTGCTTGCGTATCGACCTCGGCGGCGGCCTCGTCCTGCCGCGGCGCATCGATCAGCAGGGTGGCCACGCGCTCGCGGAACAGGTCACGGCTGGAGCCCGCCGAGAGCTTCTCGTAACCGCTCGACAGGTGCTCGAACAGCGACTTGTAGGAACCGGCCATGGAGACGAACAGCGTGGCGGTCTTGTCGAAATGGGCGTCGACCTCGCGCCGGTAGGCGGCCAGTTCCGAATCCTTGCGACCGACCGCTTCCTCTGCCTCGCGCAGCCGCTCCTTCATGCCGCTGTTGCTGACACGACCGAAGAAGAACCCCAGTCCTGCCGCCACCAGCACCAGAACGATCACGAAGGCCCACAGGGCTTGTCCAGACATGCTTCTACCTCATCAACACTTGAAAGAAATACGGCCGCCTCACTCGATCTTGATGTAGGCAAAGCCCTCGTTCTGCTGCAGCTCGGCGATGCGCACCACGCCGGATTTCACCATCGTCACGCCGTCATACAGCTTGTCTTCCGCCAGACCGATCTGCGAGCGCGTGATGTCGCACAGTTCGAGCTTCACGCCCTGTACCTCGTTCAGCGCCCGCAGCCGGCTGGCGTTGTTCTCGCGCCGCTCGGCCATCTCGGCGTCTTCCTCGAAGGGCGTGCCGGTGAGCTTGTCGTCGGTGACGAAACGGATGCCGTGCGCCACGAAGACGATGCGCACGTCGTAGTCGATCAGCTCATTCTGGTAATGCGTGACCATGTTGTTGATGCTGGTCAGCATGGCGCTGAAACGGCGCGGGTCGGAGAAGTCGGCGTGATACACCACTTTCGGCTCCTCCTCGGCGCGCGCCGGCGTCGCCACGAAGGCCAGCGCAAGCAGCAGCGCGGCAAGAAGGAAGGCAAGGGGGCGCCCGGCAGACATGGCGAAGCGGCTGGCGATCATGAAGTTCTCCTGAAGGGATCGACGGAATTTCCCGACCGGGGTTCCCGCCCCGGCGCAGCCGGCAGTATACGTTCCGGCCCCCGTGCTGCCGCTCCGGGTGGACGGCGACGACCCTGCTAAACTAGCACGCTCATTTCCTCACGGCGACCCGGATGTTTGTCCTCTTTGAAGACAGTGGCGCGTTCAAGGCGGGCACCGTGCTCACCGACAACGACGCTTCCCTGCAGATCGAAACCACCCACGGCAAGCGGCTCAAGCTGAAGAGTTCGCACGTGCTGATGCGCTTCCGCGAGCCGGCCCCGGCTGAGCTGATGGAACGCGCCGAGCGCGAGGCCGAGGCGCTGGACACCGATTTCCTGTGGGAGGTCTGCGGCGACGAGGAATTCGCCTTCGAGGAATTCGCCGCCGAGTATCACGGCCACACACCCAACGCGCTCGAATCGGCCGCCATCCTGCTGCGCCTGCATTCGGCGCCGATCCACTTCCACCGCAAGGGCCGCGGCCGCTTCCGCAAGGCACCGCCGGACATCCTGCAGGCCGCGCTGGCTGGGCTGGAGAAGAAACGCCTGCAGGCCGAGGCCATCGAGCGCATGCGCGCCGAACTGGTCGACGGCCGCCTGCCCACCGAGCTGCAGGGCATGGTGGAACAGGTGCTGTACAAGCCCGACCGCAACCGCCCCGAGGTCAAAGCCCTTGAAGCGGCCTGCGTGGACACCGGCCTGTCCGCTCCGCGCCTGCTGCTCAAGTGCGGCGCGCTCCGTTCGAGCTACGACTTCCACTACAACCGCTTCCTGTTCGAGCAGTTTCCGGACGGCGCGGCCTTCCCGGCCTTCGATCTGCCGCCGCCGGTGGAAGATCTGCCGTTGGCGCAGGTGGCCGCCTTCTCCATCGACGACGCGACCACCACCGAGATCGACGACGCCTTCTCGGTCACGCCGCGCGACGGCGGCGGCTGGCGCATCGGCATCCACATCGCCGCGCCGGGACTGGGCTTCGAGCGCGGCTCGGCGCTGGACGCCATCGCGCGCCGCCGCCTGTCCACGGTCTACATGCCGGGCAACAAGATCACCATGCTGCCGGACGAAGTGGTCGAGCGCTTCACGCTGGCCGCCGGCCGTGAATGCCCGGCGGTGTCGCTGTATCTGGACGTCAGCCCGGCGCTGGCCGTGACCGGCTTCGAAAGCAAGGTCGAGCGCATTCCGGTGGCCGCCAACCTGCGCCACCACGACATCGAGCCCTTCTTCAACGAGACCACGCTGAGCCAGGAGAACGTGCCCGACTTCCCGTGGAAGCGCGAGCTGGTGCTGCTGTGGGAACTGGCGACGGTGCTGGAAGCCGGGCGCGGCAAGCCCAGCGCCAACGCCGATCAGGTGGACTACAGCTTCTACGTCGACTGGACCATGGAAACCGCCGACGGCCCCGGCCATGTCACCATCAGCGACCGCAAGCGCGGCTCGCCGATGGACAAGCTGGTGGCCGAGCTGATGATTCACGCCAACGCCACCTGGGGCAAGCTGCTCGACCAGGCCGGCGTGCCCGGCCTCTACCGCGTGCAGAACGGCGGCAAGGTGCGCATGAGCACGCACGCCGAGCCGCACGACGCGCTGGGCGTGGATTGCTACGCGTGGTCCAGCTCGCCGCTGCGTCGCTATGTTGACCTGGTCAACCAGTGGCAGATCGTGGCCGTCATCCGCAGCGAGACGCCGACCTTCGCGCCACGCTCGACCGAACTGATGGCCGCCATGCGCGATTTCGAACTGGCCTACGCCGCCTACGCCGAGTTCCAGCGCATGATGGAGCGCTACTGGTGCCTGCGCTGGCTGCGCCAGCGTGGCGAGCCCGAGATCACCGCGCGCGTGCTGCGCGACAACGTGGTGCGCATCGACCGCACACCGCTGGTCGTCAAGGTGCCGTCCATGCCGCTGCAGATGCCGGGCGCGCAGGTGCGGCTGGCACTCGAAGGCAGCGACCTGGTCGATCTGGACCTGAGCGCGCGCCACCTCGAAACCCTCTCCGAGCCCGACCCCGAGGAAACCGGCGAGGCGCTCTACGCAGGCAGCTGACGCTACGCGATGACGCTCCTGGCTCGTGCTCCGCTGCTCTCGCGCCTGCGCAACCACGCCCGCTCCGGCGAAGTCAGCCTGCCCCTGCCGTTTGCCGTCGTCGCCTCGCTGGTACTGCACGCCGTCGTGCTTAGCATCACCTTTTCCCAGTCCGCTCCGCCACTGCGCCAGCCGGTCAATCAGCTCGATGTGGTGCTGGTCAACGCCAAGCGCGAACGCGCGCCGGACAAGGCCGACGTGCTGGCGCAGGCCAACCTCGACGGCGGCGGCACGACCAATGCCGAGGACGCCCGCCCGAGCACACCGACGCCCCCCCGGCAGCAGGACATCCGGGGCGACGCACTCGCCGACGCCCGTCAGGCCACACCGCCACCGGCACCTCCGCAACCCATGCCTGAGCCCCCGCCGGCACCGCCTCTTACGCCAACCCTCCCGCCGGTCGTGACGCCCCCTCCTGCCCCTGCGCCTCCCCCGGAGCCCGCGCCGGCGCCTGCTCCGCCACCACCACCGACGCCGCTCCCCCTGCCACCCCCGCCCATGCCGGCGCCGGTGCCACTGCCCGCGCCGGAGCCGGCGCGCCAGCAGTTCAGCTTCAGCACACCGGATCCCGTGCGCGCAGAGGCGCCGCCACCGCCCCCACCACCGGTCCTGACCGCCATCGAAGCGCCTGTCATCACCCCGCCGCCACCCCGGCCGCCACTCGTACCCGAGGCACAGCCTCCCGCCGCGGCACCGCCGGCTCAGGCGCCCACACCGGAGCCGGCACCAAGCACGCCTCCCGCTCCGGCCGTACCGGCGACACCCGTCGCGGCGCCCGCTCCCGCCGCTACGCCCGCACCGGTCGCGCCGCAGCCCGCGCCCGCTGCACCGCCAGCGCCGCAGGCACCCGCCCCTGCCGCGCAGCCAGCCGCCGCAGAACCCGTTGCGCCACCCCCGCGCCCGACCCTGTCGGGGCTGGACCTGATGGACTCCGTCGCCGCCATCGCGCGCCTGGAGGCGCAGATCGACCGCCGCCTGGATGAATTCTCCAAGCGTCCGCGCAAGGTCCAGATCGGCACCCGCGCGCGCGAACACCGCTTCGCGCAGTACGCCGAGGACTGGCGTCAGAAGGTCGAGCGCATCGGCACGCTGAACTACCCCGAAGCGGCGCGCGGCAAGCTCTACGGCAACCTCGTGCTGACCGTGTCGATCCGCGCCGACGGCACGGTGGAACGCATCGAGGTGGACCGCTCGTCCGGTCACGACGTGCTCGACCAGGCCGCCATCGAGATCGTGCGGCTGGCTGCGCCGTATGCGCCCTTCCCGCCCGACATCCGCGCCGACACCGACATCATCGAGATCACCCGCACATGGTCCTTCACCAACTCCAACCAGTTGAGAACCCGCTGAACATGGATCAGTACGCCGTCATCGGAAACCCCATCGCACACAGCAAGTCGCCGCAGATCCATGCCGCCTTTGCCGCCCAGACCGGGCAGCCGATGGCGTACGGCGCCCTGCTGGCGCCGCTCGACGGCTTCCGTGCAGCGGTGGCCGAATTCCGCCGCAACGGCGGACGCGGCCTCAACGTGACGGTGCCGTTCAAGCTCGAAGCCCATGCGCTGGCCGATGCGCTGTCGGCGCGCGCCGAGGCCGCCGGCGCGGTGAACACCCTGCGCTTCGACGCCGAGGGCATCTTCGGCGACAACACCGACGGCGCCGGACTGGTGCGCGATCTGGTGCACAACCTCGGCCAGCCGGTGGGCGGCGCGCGCGTGCTGCTGCTCGGCGCCGGCGGTGCGGCGCGCGGGGCCATCCTGCCGCTGCTCGACGAACACCCAGCCAGCCTGACCATCGCCAACCGCACACCGGCGCGCGCGGAAGAACTGGCGGCGCGCTTTGCGCCGCGTGCGGTGGTGACCGAACTCGATGCCGGCGGCTTCGCTGCACTCGCGGGGCGCCAGTTCGATGTGGTCATCAACGCCACGGCCTCCAGCCTGTCCGATCAGGCGCCGCCCCTGCCACCCGGCATCTACGCGCCGCAATCGCTGGCCTACGACATGATGTACGGTCGCGGCGACACGCCCTTCATGGAAGCCGCAAGACATGACGGCGCAGCCCGGCTGGCCGATGGGCTGGGCATGCTGGTCGAACAGGCCGCCGAGAGCTTTCTGCTCTGGCGCGGCCTGCGGCCGGCCACCGCACCGGTGCTCGAAGCCTTGCGCGCCGGTATCGGCAAGGGATGAGACGCGGCCTGCGCCGCCTGGCGCTGACGCTGGGCGCCGTGCTACTCGCCTTCGCGCTGGTGCAGGGCTGGTTTCTGGCGCATGTGCTGTGGTGGCGCAGTCACGATCCGGCCATGACCAGCTTCATGCAGATTCGCCTCGACGAACTGCGCGCGCGTGATCCGCGCGCCCGACTGGATCATCGCTGGGTGCCCTACGAGCGCATCTCGACCCACCTCAAGCGCGCCGTGGTGGCTGCCGAGGACGACGCCTTCATGGACCATTACGGCTTCGACTGGAGCGGCATCCAGCGCGCCATCGAGCGCAACCGCGCGCGCGGCGCACGCGCTGCGGGCGGCTCCACGATCACGCAGCAACTGGCCAAGAACCTGTTCCTGTCGCCCAGCCGCAGCTATGTGCGCAAGGCGCAGGAGGCCGTCATCACGGTGATGATCGAGGCCACCTGGAGCAAGCGACGCATCCTCGAGGTGTATCTCAACGTCGTCGAATGGGGCGACGGCATCTTCGGCGCGGAAGCCGCCGCACGTCATCACTACGGCATTTCCGCCGACCGCCTGGGGCCGGTGGAAGGCACCCAGATGGCGGTCATGCTGCCCAATCCCCGTCACTACGCCGACGCCTTCGGCCCGCGTCTGGCCGCCATCGCCGAGAGCGTGCGGGGGCGCATGATGTACACCCGCATCCCGGACTGAGACGCGCTGCAGCGGGCACAAACTGGGTTCGCGTCATGGCGCACAAGCCCGTAAAATCTGCGCGGCAAGCACGTTCCACGCACTCCAGCCCGCGCCGAGACCTTCATGTCCGCTGAAGAACAACAGCACTCCCCCGACGACGTCCAGCAGCATCTGCGCGCGGTGCAGGAGCTGCTCGCGCGCCATCGTCTGGTCGAGAATCTGGTGCACCGGCAGGACATGGCGCGACAGGACATCGTCGAGGGACTGATCCACCGTCAGCATCTGGGCGAGCTGCAGGACCTGCTCGAAGGCATGCACCCGGCCGACATCGCCTTCGTGCTCGAAGCCCTGCCGCTGGAAGACCGCCTGTTCGTGTGGAACCTGGTCAAGGCCGAGCGTGACGGCGAGATCCTGCTGGAAGTCTCGGACGCGGTGCGCGAGTCGCTGATCGAGACCATGGACTCGGAAGAGCTCAAGGCCGCGGCCGAGAGTCTGGATGCGGACGAACTCGCCGACCTCGCGCCCGACCTGCCGCCGGAAGTCATCCAGGACGTCTATCAGTCGCTCGACACCGAGGGGCGCGAGCAGCTGCGCGCGGCCATGTCCTACCCCGAGGACACCGTCGGCGCGCTGATGGACTTCGACATGGTGACGGTGCGCGAGGACGTCTCGCTGGAAGTGGTGCTGCGCTACCTGCGCCGCTTCGAGGAGCTGCCGGATCACACCGACAAGCTCTTCGTGGTCGACCGCGACGATCACCTGCGCGGCATCCTGACGCTGGAAAACCTGCTCATCCACGACCCGGAAATGGAGGTTTCCGAGGTCATGGGCACCGAGCCGGTGATCAGCTTCATGCCCGAGGACGACGCCGGCGAGGCCGCCCAGGCCTTCGAGCGCTACGACCTGGTCTCGGCGCCGGTAGTGGATTCGGAAAAACGCGTCATCGGCCGCCTCACCGTGGCCGACGTGGTGGACTACATCCGCGAGGAATCCGAGCAGGAAATCCTCAGCAACGCCGGTCTGCGCGAGGAGGAAGACATCTTCGCCTCGGTATGGGACTCGGTGAAGAACCGCTGGGCCTGGCTGGCCATCAACATGGCCACGGCGATTCTTGCCTCGCGCGTGATCGGCCTGTTCGAGGGCTCGATCGAGAAGCTCGTCGCGCTCGCCGCACTGATGCCGATCATTGCCGGCATCGGCGGCAACTCGGGCAACCAGACCATCACCATGATCGTGCGCGCCATCGCCATGGGCCAGGTCGAGCAAAGCGCCATGCGCCGCCTGCTGCGCAAGGAAGTCGGCGTGGCGCTGTTCAACGGCGTGGTGTGGGGCGGCCTGCTCGGCGGCATGGCCTGGTGGCTCTACGGCAGCTGGCAGCTCGGCGCGGTGATGACCAGCGCGATGACGCTCAACCTGCTGCTCGCCGCCAGCGCCGGCGTGGTGATCCCGATGATGCGCATGCGCATGGGCAAGGACCCGGCGCTGGGAGGCTCGGTGATGATCACCGGCCTGACCGACTCCGGCGGCTTCTTCATCTTCCTCGGTCTGGCGACCATCTTCCTGCTCTGACCGTCGCCAGCAGAAAGCTCAAGGCTCGCAGCTCGCAGGTCAGATCAGCGAAGCGCAGCTGACACGGCTGCCGGATGCGCGCCTACGGCGCTGATCCGGCCTGCGACTGCAATCACATCCCGGCGAACACCCTGGCAGCCTGCGCCACCGTCGCATCGATGTCGGCATCGCTGTGCGCGATCGACACGAAGCCGGCCTCGAAGGCCGACGGCGCGAAGTAGTGACCGGCTTCCAGCATGGCGTGGAAGAAGCGGTTGAAGGCGTCCTTGTCGCAGGCCGTGACTTCGGCGAAGGAAGCCGGCACGGCGTCGGCGAAATACACGCCGAACATGCCGCCCACCGAATCCGCCTTGAAGCGCACCCCGGCCTGATCGGCCGCCGCCTGCAGGCCGCTCACCAGACGCTGCGTGCCGGCCTGCAAACGCTCGTAGAAACCCGGCTCGCCGAGAATCTTCAGCGATGCCAGTCCCGCCGCCACCGCCACCGGGCTGCCCGACAGGGTGCCGGCCTGGTACACGCTGCCGAGCGGCGCGATGCACTGCATGATGTCGCGCCGCCCGCCGAAGGCACCCACCGGCATGCCGCCACCGATGACCTTGCCCAGCGTGGTGAGGTCCGGCGTGACGCCGGTCAGCCCCTGCACCCCCTGCGGGCCGACACGGAAACCGGTCATCACTTCGTCGAAGATCAGCACGGCACCATATTGCGTGCACAGCGCGCGCAGCCCTTCGAGGAAGCCGGGTTGCGGCTTGATCAGGTTCATGTTGCCGGCCACAGGCTCGACGATGATGGCGGCGATCTCGTCACCACGCGCCTTGAACACCTCGGCCACCTGGTCGAGGTCGTTGAAGTCGAGCACGATGGTGTGTTTGGCAAAATCTGCCGGCACGCCGCCCGAGGACGGGTTACCGAAGGTCAGCAGACCGGAACCAGCCTTCACCAGCAGGCTGTCGGCGTGGCCGTGATAGCAGCCCTCGAACTTGATGATGGCGTCGCGCCCGGTGAAGCCGCGCGCGAGCCGGATGGCGCTCATCGTGGCTTCCGTGCCGGAACTGACCAGACGCACCATTTCCACCGACGGCAGGCGTGCGCAGATCGCCTCGGCCATCTCGATCTCGCCCTCGGTCGGCGCACCGAAGGACAGGCCGCGCAGGGCCGCCTCGCGCACTGCCTCGACGATGGCGGGGTGGGCATGACCGGCAATCGCCGGCCCCCACGAGCCGACATAGTCAATGTATTCCCTGCCGTCGGCGTCCCACACGCGGGCGCCCTCGGCACGCTCAAGGAAACGCGGCGTGCCGCCGACCGAGCGGAAAGCCCGCACGGGCGAATTGACCCCACCGGGAATGCTGCGCTGGGCGCGCTCGAAAAGACTCTGGTTACGCGTGCTCATGTTCATCCTGTGTTCGGGTTCAGTCATACAGGGCCTGGATGGCGGCCGCGCGGGCCGCCGGATCGGGCGCCTTGAAGACGTCCGAGATCACCGCCAGCAGGTCAGCGCCGGCCTCGACCAGCTGCGGCGCATTGTCCAGCGTGATGCCGCCGATGCAGCACACCGGCACACCCCACTGCGCCTTGGCGCGGCGTACCAGTTCGATCGGCGCCTGCACCGCATCGGGCTTGACCGAGGACGAGAACATCGCGCCGAAGGCGATGTAATCGGCACCCGCCGTCACCGCCTGCTCGGCCCGAGCCCAATCGTCGTAACACGACACGCCAAGGATTCGATTGGGGCCGATGGCGGCGCGTGCGGCGGCAATGTCGCCGTCGTCACGGCCGATATGCACGCCGTCGGCCCCGACGTCCAATGCCAACTCGACGCTGTCATTGACGATGAAGAGCGCGCCGGCGGCATGTGCAAGGGCGGCCGCGGCAGCAGCCTGCTCGCGACGGGCCTCGACCGGGGCGAGCTTGTTGCGGTACTGGACGATCGCCGGATGGCCCGCCAGCGCGTCATGCAGGCAAGCCAGCAGTTCGCCGGTGTCACGGCAGTCAGGGGTCACGAGGTAGAGACCCCGGGAGAGCTTTTCGGTCATGCGGAAACTCCACGAACCCCGCGCAGAATGGCGCTTTTCCGTGGAGCCGGGTGCGCTGGCGGGGGCAGGAAAATGCGGTAAGATGGCCCGGATTCTACCGTCAAACCTCACGGAGCACCCCGGCTGATGAGCAACCCCGAGTACAAGAAATACATGTGCCTGATCTGCGGCTTCATCTACGACGAGGAAGCCGGCCTGCCGGACGAGGGCATCGCTCCCGGCACGCGCTGGGAGGACGTTCCGCCGAACTGGACCTGTCCGGAATGCCAGGCGCGCAAGGAAGACTTTGAAATGGTGGAGATCTGAGGCCACCCGGAAATACGCGTTGCGAATAAGCCGCAGCGCATGAAGGGGCATTGCGGCAGACGCATTTCTGCAGCATAGTCCCGCCAATTCCCCGGTTTCATCACACTGATCCGGATGACGCCCGGGCCCGAAGCAACGAGGACTTTTTCATGGATTTGACCGGTTTGCGGGTGATGGTCATTGATGACAGCAACACCATCCGCCGCAGCGCAGAGATCTTTCTCGGTCAGGCCGGCTGCGAGGTGGTGCTGGCGGAAGACGGCTTCGATGCACTGGCCAAGATCGCCGACCACCATCCCGACGTCATCTTCATGGACATCATGATGCCCCGCCTCGACGGGTATCAGACCTGCTCCCTGATCAAACGCAACAACCGCTTCGCATCGACTCCGGTGATCATGCTGTCCTCCAAGGACGGACTTTTTGATCGCGCACGCGGCCGCATGGCCGGTTCCGACGAGTACCTCACCAAACCCTTTACCAAGGACAGCCTGCTGAAGACGGTCGCTCAGCATGCCGGCCAGAAACAACCCGATTGAACGCCAGTAGTGGGACCCAGCACATGCCGATCAAGAAAATCCTCGTCGTCGACGACTCTCCGACCGAACGCTTCGCGCTGAACGAAGTACTCACCGCCAACGGCTTTGAAGTGGTGATCGCCGAAAACGGCGAAGAAGCCATCGTCAAGAGCAAGGCAGAAATGCCCGACCTGATCCTGATGGACGTGGTCATGCCCGGCATGAACGGCTATCAGGCCACCCGCACCATTTCGCGCGATGAAGCCACGCGTGCGATTCCGATCATCATCTGCACCACCAAGGGACAGGAGACCGACCGGATCTGGGGCATGCGCCAGGGCGCGCACGACTATCTGGTGAAGCCGCTCGATCACGCCGAGTTGCTCGCCCGCATCAAGGGACTGGGCTGATCGCATGGCCCGTCGCGTCAGCCTGCGCGAGTTTCAGGAGAGCCTGGCCCGCCGCCTCGCGGAATCCCGCGAAGGCGAGCACCGCACCTTGCTCGGCCTGCAGACCCCGACCGAGAACTGGCTGGTCGACCTTGCCGACACCGGCGAGGTGTTGCCGGTCCCGCCGCTGGCCGACGTCCCGATGACCCAGCACTGGTACCGCGGCCTGGTCAACGTCCGCGGCAGCCTGTGCGGCGTGGTCGATTTCTCGCTGTTCCATGCCGGCGACGTCATCCCGACCGGAGGCAGCGCGCGCGTGCTGCTGATCGGCGCGCGCCATGGCAGCGGGACGGCACTGCTGTTTTCACGTGCTTCCGGGCTGCGCAGCCCGGAAGAATTCACGCCGGAGGACGAATCCGATCCGCGACCATGGGTCGCGGCCGTCCTCAGCGATGTCCAGGGCCACCGTTGGCTGAAACTCGACATCGCCGCCCTGGTACGCAACCCGGCCTTCCTTGAGGCCGGCGTCATCGAAGTCTGAGGAAACCGGCAACACCGGTTAACTTTCTCGCTGCGGAGCACAAAAATGGGACTCAATCTTTCAATACTCTCCTTGGGCGGCGCGAAGAAGAACAAAGACGCCGACTCGTCCGACGAGACGATTCTCCAGACCACCCCGCAACCGGGCGCAGCTGCCAAACCCGCCGAAGCGCCGGACGAGCGGCCGGTCTCGGAGCGGATGAAGAATCACTTCATCCTCTTCGCCATACTGGTCATCGCCGCTGCCGTGCTGCTGACCCTGCAGAACCGTCAATCGACCTTTGCCACGCTCTACGTTGCCGCGTCGGGTGAACTGCAGACACTCTCGCAGCAGATTGCCAAGGCCGCACAACGCGGCATCCAGGGCGACCGTGAAGCCTTCACCGAACTGCGCGCCGCCTCGCAGCGTTTCACCGACGTGCTGCAGACGCTGCGGACCGGCGGACAACTGCAGGACCGCACCGTGCCGGCCAGCCCGGAATCGGTCCAGCCGGCACTGGCCGCACTGGCCGAACGCTGGGTACCGATCGAGCAGGACGTGCAATGGCTGCTGGAGGGCGAGAACAGTATCGCCACCCTCGACCGTTCAGTGGCCATGATCAACGCCTTCAACCCGCTGCTGTTCGACCTGACGCAAGCCATCGCGCGACTCAAGACGGAAGGCGACTCCTCGATCCGCGAGATTTCGCTGGCCAACAACGCCGTGCTCGTCACGCAGCGGATTGCCCTCAACGCCAACGCCCTGCTGGCGGGCGAGACCATCGATCCGGAAGCGGCCTTCCAGATGGGCCAGGACCCGGACAACTTCAAGACCACGCTGACCGAACTGCTCAGCCTGTCCGCCAACGAACCGGCCTCGCAGCAACGCCTGCGCGACATCGAGTGGTACGCGGAAGAAACCCTGGCAGCGGTCGGACGCATCAACGACAACATCCAGAACCTCGCACAGGCCAAGCAGACCGGTGTGCGCATGTTCCGCGCCTCCCCAGCGCTGCTCGAAGACACCCGCAACGTCTCGGCCGCCTTCGACAGCAGCTACCGCGGCTTCGACCCGCTGATCGCCGGCATCATCGCCGCCAGTCTGGCCGCCCTCGCCGTCATTGCGGTCATCGTCAAGGCCTATAACGCCGACCTTACGCGCCGCCGCGCTGAGGCCGAACGCCAGAGTCAGGAAGCGCAGGACGAACGCAACCTCGCCCAGCAGGCCATTCTGCGTCTGATGAACGAGATGGGTGACCTCGCCGACGGTGACCTCACCATCCGCGCCACGGTGTCGGAAGACATCACCGGCGCCATTGCCGACTCGGTGAACTACACCATTGAAGAACTCTCGGTGCTGGTGCGTCGAATCAACGACGCCGCAACGCGCGTGACGGCCGCGACCGAATCCGCCCAGAAGATCTCGGGCGAGCTGCTCGACGCCACGCAGCGTCAGTCGCAGGAGATCGAGGAAGTCGGCTCCACCGTCGAACGCATGGCCGCCTCGATGACCGATTCGTCCGAGCGCGCGCTGCAGTCCGCGCAGGTTGCGCGTCAATCGCGCGACGCCGCCCAGAAAGGCACGACTGCGGTGGAAGACACCATCCGCGGCATGAACGACATCCGCGAGCAAATCCAGGAGACCTCCAAGCGGATCAAGCGCCTCGGCGAATCCTCGCAGGAGATCGGCGAGATCGTGGAACTGATCTCGGACATTACCGAACAGACCAACGTGCTGGCCCTCAACGCTGCCATTCAAGCTGCGTCGGCCGGCGAAGCAGGCCGCGGCTTCACCGTGGTTGCGGAAGAAGTGCAGCGCCTCGCGGAACGTTCCGCCGAGGCGACCAAGCAGATCGCCTCGATCGTGAAGTCGATTCAGACCGACACCAAGGATGCCGTGGCGGCCATGGAAACCGCCACCCGCGACGTGGTCGAGGGCGCCCAGCTGTCCGACGCCGCCGGTCAGGTGCTGGCCGAGATCGAACGCGTATCGACCGAAACGGCCGAGCTGATCGAGCAGATCTCCGGCGACATCCAGGAACAGGCGGCCACCGCCGGCCGCGTCGCCGGCACCATGAAGGACATTCTCGCGATTACCGACCAGACTACGCGCGGCACGCAGCAAACCGCGGTATCGGTCGGCGAACTGGCAGACCTCGCGGTCGAACTGAAGGGTTCCGTGTCCGGCTTCAAGGTCTGAACGAGGCAAGCTCATGACGCAATCGCAGGAACTGGACATCGGCCCGCTCAGCTGGGTCCGTGGCGAGATCGATCAAGCGCTCAGCCTTGCGGCCGAGGCCATCGGGCGGGCAGGCGAGGACGCGGATCAGGCCGACCAGATCCAGTTTGCCCGGAACCACCTGCATCAGGCGCGTGGCGCCCTGTCGGTGGTCGGTCTGGACGGGCTGTGTCACTTCGCTGATACGCTCGACACCCTGCTTGCCGGCATGGCAGACGGCAGCATTGCTGCCGACGAGGCGAACGCCGGACTGGCCCGCCGCGGCTGCTCGACTGTCGCCAACTACCTCGGCGACCTGGTCAATGGCTCCGGCGACCAGCCCCTGCGACTGTTCGCGCTGTACCGCGAAATCGCCACCGCCTGCGGTCGCAACGACGTCAGCCCGGCCGAACTGTTCTACCCCGATCTGAGCCGTCGCCTGCCGCGACGCAAGCTGCGCAACGCTCCCCGCCCCGGCACGCCGGCCGGCAGCGAGCGCATGCGGGGCGCCCGCGCTGCACTCGAACGCGGCCTGCTGCAATGGTTGCGCGATCCGTCGGATCGCTCCGGCCCGGACGCCATGCGTGATGCGGCCATCGCCCTCGAGGCGCTGCAATCCAGCCCGGCCTTCTACACCCTGTGGCGGGTCGCCCAGGCCTTCTTCGATGCCCTGGCCCATCAGGACCTGCCGGCCTCCGAGATGCGCATCAAGCAGCTGTGCACGGGTCTGGTGCGCGAAGTCCGCCATCAGGCGAGCACCTCGTATCGCATTCCCGAACGTCTGATGCGCGACATCCTGTTCGAGATCGGCCAGGCCCCGGTCCGCAGCCCTGCGCAGCGCCAGGTGCGGGAGGCCTGGAATCTCGATGCCTGGTGGAACGACCCGGGCGAGCTCATATCCGATGTCCCGCTCGGTCCGCTGCTGCGCAAGCTGCGCAGCGAGCTGGCCACCGCCAAGAACGACTGGGATGCATTCGGCAGCGGTCAGGCTTCCGCCCTGCAGGACTTCGACAACCGCATCCAGACGATCAGCGCCGAAGCTGGTCGACTCGGCCGCCCGGCGCTGCTCGAACTGCTCACCGGCACCGCCCGGGTCACGCAGTGGCTGCGTGGCGACCCGGCGGCGAACGGCAGCGAGGCGCTGGCTGTCGAAGTGGCTACCGCTCTGCTGCTGGCCGAACTGAGCATCGAAGGAGGCATCGCCGACTCCGAACTGGCCTCGCAAGGTGCATCCTGCCTGGCACGGCTGGACGCCATCATGGCCGGCGAGGCGCTGCCTGCGGCCAGGGAGGCATCGCTCGACGGCACACGCAGTGCGCATGAATGGGACGCGCGTCAGCAGGTCGCTCGCGAGATCGCCTCCAACCTCGGCCACATCGAACAGACGCTCGACGATTTCTTCCGCAACCACGCCAAGCGCGCCCCGCTGGCGCAACTGGCCGCCCCGATGCGCCAGATCGAGGGGGCACTCGCCCTGATCGAAGGCGAGCAGGCCATCCCGCTGGTGCGCGAAGCCATCAAACGCATCAACGACCTCGCCAACAGCGAACTCGAACCGGACGAGGATCAGCTCAACCGCCTCGCCGACCAACTGTCCACGCTCGGCTTCTTCGTCAGCGCCCTGCAACACGGACAGGCCGATCTCAACGATTTCCTGCCGCCGGACCAGCGCAAACAGGCGGCCGAACTCGACCCCGGCTTCGAGCTGGATTTCGACGAATCGGTTGAAGCCATCGACCTTCAGCCGCTGGAGGCCCCGGCCGAGCCCCCGCAACGCGTCGCCGCGCCGGCAATGTCGGCACCGGCGCCCGAAACGGACGCCGAAGTCGACGCCGAGTTGCTGGCCATCTTCATCGAAGAAGCCCATGACGTACTGGGCAACATCGCCGAAGGCCTGGCCACGGTCACCCCGCATGGCAATCAGGATGCCCTGGTCGATATCCGGCGCGGATTCCACACGCTCAAGGGCAGCGGCCGCATGGTCGGACTGACCGACTTCGGCGAGGCCGCCTGGGCCATCGAACAGACGCTCAACCGCTGGCTGCAGCTGGAGCTTCCGGTTACCGAAGAGTTGCATGCCCTGATCGCCTCGTCCCACCAGAGCTTCACGGCATGGGTGGCACAGATCGAGGGCGGCGGGAGCCATGCCTTTGATTTCAGCACCCCGGCAGCCGAGGCCGAACGACTGCGCGGCGCCGACGCAGACAATGCTCCGGGCATGACGGCACAGCCGGCTGCCGCTCCCGTTGCAACACCCGAGTCTGCGCCACCCGAAGCTGCGGAAGTGGCCGCACCGGAGCCGTCCGCCGAACGTGACGAATCGATCTCCGAGACGCTCGCCGAGCCCTTCGAGGCGCCCGCGCTGCCCAGTTTTGACTTCGGCGACCTGCCCTCGCTCGAACTGGATGCGCCGGCCGAACCGGTCGACCCCGCCCCGAGTGACGACTTGCCGGCACTGGAACTGGAGGATGCGCAGTTCACCAGCGAGCGGGAAGCCGATGCGCCGCAAGCGCTCGACGACGACACCGCCACGCCGGCGCCTGCCGCTGACGAAGCCGTGCCCAACGTCGACGCTCTCGAGACGGCCGATGCGCCCGCCGCTGCCGACGAAGCTGCCGAGGTCGCGGAGGTCGGCAGTCAGAGCACGACGGTTCGCATCGGTGAATATGAGCTCTCCCGCCAGCTCTACGACCTGTATCTGAACGAGGCACGCGAGCACCTCGACGTGCTCGCCAGCGAACTGAAGCCCTTGCGCCGCAACCCGGGCAAGCCCTCTGACAAGCTGCAGCGCACCGCCCACACCTTGTCGGGCATTTCCGGCACGGCGCGGATTCCCGCACTGCAGAACCTTGCCCGCGCACTGGAGTTCGCCTTCGACCGCCTGCGCCAGACCGACCTCACGCCCAGCCCGGAGCAGGTCGATCTGCTGATGGCGACGGTCAGCACGCTACAGGCCATGCTCACCGAAGTCACGCGCGGTCAGCAGCCGCTCGAAGTGCCCGAGCTTGAACAGCAGCTGGACGCCATCGGCCGACCGCCCGTCAGCGAAGAACAGCTTGCCGATCTCGCGGCGCAAGAGGACACCTCGGAAGAGGTCGCACCGTCCGTCGAACCGGCCCCGCCCGCAGCGGCCGAATCGGCACCGGCGCCGGCACGCAACAGCGCCGCTCCCATCGCAGAGGACGAGGCGGCCGTCACCGTCCATGACGACCTCGACGAACAGCTGCTGCCGATCTTCCTCGAAGAGGCCGACGAGCTCATGTCCGGCCTCAGCGAACGCCTGCGTCTGTGGCAGGCCGACAACGCAAACCCGGAGCATGCGCGGCTCGCCGCGCGGCAGTTGCACACCCTCAAGGGCAGTGCGCGGATGGCCGGCGCCATGAAGCTTGGCGAACACGTGCACCGCATCGAGTCGCGTCTCGAAAACGGTCTCGCACGCCAGCACGACGCCAGTCGCCTGATCGACGACCTGACCGGCGGCCTCGATCTGGCTGCACAGTTGATTGCCGGTCTCAGCGGCGAGCAGCCGGCCACCGCAGCGCCCATTGCCGGTGCCCCGACACAAGCCGATCAGCCGCTACCGGCGGCCATTGCCATCGAAACCGGCGAGACCCCTGCCGAACCCGCGCAGGCCGGCGGCACGCTGCGCGTGCGCGCCGAGACGCTGGGCGGCTTCATCAACACCGCAGGCGAAATCGGCATCGCGCGTACCCGCATCGAAGGCGAATTGCGGGTGCTGCGTCGCTCCCTGCTGGACCTCACCGAGAACGTCATCCGTCTGCGCAACCAGCTGCGTGAGGTCGAGCTGCAGGCCGAAACGCAGATGCAGTCGCGCATCGCCCAGGCCGACTCGGCGCACGGCGAGTTCGACCCGCTCGAGATGGACCGCTACACGCGCCTGCAGGAACTGACACGGATGATGGCCGAGAGCGTCGGCGACGTGACCACCGTGCAGCAGCAACTGCTGCGCAACCTCGACGGCGCCGAACTCGCGCTGCACAGCCAGGCACGCTTCGCGCGCGACCTGCAGCAGGCGCTGATGCAGGTGCGCATGGTGCCCTTCGACAGCCTCGCCGACCGCCTCCACCGCGTCGTGCGCCAGAGCGCGAAAGACCTGAGCAAGCGCGTCAACCTCGACATCCGCGGCGGCCGCATCGAGATCGACCGCAGCGTGCTCGAGCGCATGACCATCGCCGTCGAACACATGCTGCGCAACGCCGTGGCGCACGGCATCGAATCGGTCGAGGCACGGCGTGCCGCCGGCAAGGACGAGATCGGCCAGATTTCGCTGACCGTGCTGCAGATCGGTAACGAAATCGCCATCGATCTCTCCGACGACGGGCGCGGCCTGGATTACGCCGCCATCCGTGCGCGCGGCATCGAACGCGGCCTGCTGCAGGCCGATGAGGAAGCCGACGAACGCAAGCTCACCAACCTGATCTTCACCTCCGGTTTCAGCACCGCGGAGAGCGTGTCGACCATTGCTGGCCGTGGCGTCGGCATGGACGTGGTGCGGGCAGAAGCTGCCGCACTCGGTGGCCGCATCGACGTACATGCCAGCGAAGGCCAGGGCACCCGTTTCCGCATCTACCTGCCGCTGACGCTGGCCGTCACCCAGGCCCTGCTGGTCCGCGCCGGCACCGCCAGCTATGCCATCCCGTCGAGCATGATCGCGCAGGCCATGGAGCTGCGCGCCGACGCCATCGAACGCGTGCGCGCCGACGGCTTCGTGGAATGGCAGGGTCAGCGCTTCAACTATCGCTATCTGCCCGAGTTGCTGGGCGACCGCCGTACCCGCCCCGAGATCCATCGCTTCAACTGGGTGCTGCTGTTGCGCGCCGGCGGCGAAAGCCTCGCCGTGCATGTGGACTCCCTGCGCGGCAACCATGAAATCGTCGTGAAATCGGCCGGGCCGCAGCTGCTGCGTATCGTCGGCATTTCGGGCGCCACCGTGCTGGGCGACGGCGAGATCATGCTGATCCTGAACCCCATCGCGCTGGCCTCCCGCTCCGTCGCACCGGAAACCTCAGCGGAGCCGGCCGCCGCACACGAACTCGTGGAGAGCGCCGCGCCCGCGGAAAGCGTCAGGGTTCCCACCGTGATGGTCGTCGATGACTCGCTGACGGTACGCAAGATCACCGGCCGCCTGCTCGAACGCGAGGGCTATCGCGTAATCACCGCCAAGGACGGCACCGACGCCCTCGACCAGCTCGAAGAAGCCCTCCCCGACGTGATCCTGTCGGACATCGAGATGCCACGCATGGATGGCTTCGAGTTCGTGCGCAACCTGCGTGCAGATGAGCGCATGCGCGACGTGCCGGTGATCATGATCACCTCGCGACTGGCCGACAAGCACCGCGAGTACGCGCAGAAGCTCGGCGCCAACGAGTACCTCGGCAAGCCCTACGACGAGGATGAACTGCTGCGCCTGCTGCAGCAGTACGTCACCCCCGCGACCACGCATTGAGCACTTCTCCGCCTGCCTGCGGGCAAGCGGAGAAGCCGCCCTTCACTCCCGCGCCTGCGCCCCCTTGCTGGCCTCGAAGCGCGCCAGCGTACGAGCCCGCGCCACCGCGTGATCCACCACCGGCAACGGATAGTCCCGCCCGATGTGTACGCGGCATTGCGCCTGCAGCGCGGCATCCATCTTCCACGGCGCATGGATGTAGCGCTCCGGCACCGCCGCCAGCTCCGGCACATAGCGCCGGATGAAGGTCCCCTGCGGATCGAAACGCTCCGACTGGGTCACCGGATTGAAGATGCGGAACCACGGCTGCGCATCGCAGCCGGTCGAGGCCGCCCACTGCCAGCCACCGTTATTGGCGGCCAGATCGAAGTCATTGAGCAGTTCGGCGAAGTGTCGCTCACCCTCGCGCCAGTCGATGCCGAGATCCTTGGTCAGAAAGGACGCCGTCACCATGCGCAATCGGTTGTGCATGTAGCCGGTCTGCGCGAGCTGGCGCATGCCGGCGTCCACCAGCGGGTAGCCGGTACGCCCGGCCTTCCACGCCGCTAGCAGCTCCGGCGCATCATCCCAGCGCACCGCATCGAATTCCGGCCGGAAGTTGGCGGCCACCACGCGCGGGTGGTGCCACAGGATCATGTGATAGAAGTCGCGCCAGATCAGCTCATTGAGCCAGCCCCGCGCGCCGTCCCCGGACAGGCTCCAGGCAAGGCGCGCCAGCTCACGGATCGACACCGTGCCGAAGCGCAGATGCACCGACAGGTAGGACACGCCCTTGCGTCCCGGATAGTCGCGCGCCTCGTGGTAATGACCGATGCGCTCCGCAAAATCCTCGAACAGTTCATGGCCGCCGGTCATGCCGGTCGGCAGGCGCAGCCCCGCCAGCGTACCGGCCTCGAAACCGATCCGCGCGAGCTCCGGCACGCCGCACTGCGCAGAGCGCGGCGCCAGATTCGCGCCATGTGCAGCCGTTGCCCACGCGGCCAGGTCCGCCGCATCCAGGCGCCGCATCCAGGCAGTGCGATACGGCGTAAACACGCTGAAGGGGCGGCCATCCTGCGTGAGCACCTCGGCACGCTCGAACACCACCTGATCCTTGAAGTCCTCGAACCCGATGCCCTGTCGGTCAAGCGCTGCTGCAACCAGCCCATCGCGCTCGATGGCTGCGGGCTCGTAGTCACGATTGGTCAATACCGCTGCCACGCCCAGTTCGGCCGCCAGCCGCGGGATCTCGTCGGTGGCGCGCCCGTGCCGCACGATCAGGCCTGCACCCGGACCACCGGCCTCGCGTGACAGGCGATCCAGCCCGGCATCCAGCTCGACCAGACTCTCGCGAATGAACTCCACCCGGCGGTCACGGCGCGACGGCAGCCCATCCAGGATGTCGCGATCAAACACGAAAACGCAGTGCACACGCTCGAAACGGCGCAGCGCATGGTGCAGGGCGGCGTGATCGAAGCTGCGCAAATCGCGGCGAAACCACACCAGAGCGGAAGAAGTCATGTCGGCACAGGGTCGGCAAAAGGTCGGGTTGGACGGAAGCATGCGGGGCAGGTTCCTGCAACGCGCAAGCCGCGAAAGCGTAAAATGCCGCGCATGAGCGCCATCATCGCAAACCTGACCAATCACTTCCTGATCGCCATGCCCGCCATGGCCGATCCGAACTTCTCGCGCACGCTCACCTACATCGCAGAACACAACGATCAGGGGGCCCTCGGCATCATCGTCAACCGCCCGCTCGACATGACGCTGGCGACACTCTTCGAGCGCATCGACCTGCCCTTGCATTCGAGCGATTTCGCCGGTCAACCGGTGTATTTCGGGGGCCCGGTGCAGACCGACCGCGGCTTTGTCCTGCACCGGCCAGTCGGCGACTGGCATTCCACCCTGTCCGTCAGCGACGAGGTGGGGCTCACCAGCTCCCGCGACATCCTGCAATCACTCGGCGAGCATGGCGAGCCGGGCGAAGTGCTGGTTTCACTGGGCTATGCCGGCTGGTCGCCCGGCCAGCTCGAACAGGAGCTCGCGGACAATGCCTGGCTGACCGCACCGGCCGAGATGTCGATCGTCTTCGACCTGCCGCCGGAGGAGCGCTTCGCTGCCGCCCTGCAGCAACTGGGCGTGAATTTTGCCAACCTCAGCGAGGTCGCCGGACATGCCTGAGGCGGCCGCGGCCACGCCGCTGCCGGCCCGCGGCACTGTCCTCGGCTTCGACTTCGGGCTGGCACGCATCGGCGTCGCGGTGGGTGAGCTCGAAACCCGTCAGGCCAATGCCCTGACCACCATTTCCGAAGAATCCCGCGAGCGCCGCTTCGGTGCCATCGGCGCGCTCATCGCCGAGTGGCGCCCGGTCGCCATGGTGGTCGGCATCCCGCGCCACCTCGACGGCAGCGAGCACGACCTCACCGCGCGCTGCCGGCGTTTCGCCAACCAGCTGCATGGCCGCTACGCGCTGCCGGTGCACGAGATGGACGAACGCCTGAGTTCGGCAGCCGCCGACGCTGCCCTCGCCGACGCCGGCAACGCACGCTGGCAGGCGCGCAAGCCGCAGCTCGACGCCGTCGCCGCACAGATCATCCTGCAGGACTTCCTCAACGGACCCGCTCATGCAACTTCCTGACGCAGAAACCCTGCTCGAGGCGCTGATCGAACAGATGCGCCCGCAGGTCACGCCCGACACCGCGCTGGTCGGCATCCGCACCGGCGGCGTATGGCTGGCGGAGCGCCTGCACGCCGCGCTGGGCCTGACCGGCCCGATCGGCTCGATCGACGTATCGTTCTACCGCGACGACCTCGGCGCGCGCGGCCTGCCGCCCAACCCGCAGCGCACCGACATCCCTTTCGATGTCGAAGGCGCACACGTCATCATTGTCGACGACGTGCTGTACACCGGCCGCACCACGCGGGCGGCGCTCAACGAACTGTTCGACTACGGCCGCCCGGCGTGTGTCGAGCTGGCCGTGCTGGTCGACCGCGGCGGGCGCGAGCTGCCGATTGCCGCGCGCTACTGCGCCCACACCCTGCCCCAACCCCTGCCCGCCTCGCGCACGCTCGAGCTGAGCCGTGACGACGCCGGCGCGCTCTCCCTGAGGCTGATCGATGCGTAACCCCCAGCTCGACCCCAACGGCGGCCTGCGCCACCTGCTGACGCTCGACGGCCTGCCGCGCGAGATTCTCACCGCCATTCTCGACACCGCCGCACCGCTCACCGAAGTGGCCGAGCGAGAGGTCAAGAAACTGCCGGTGCTGCGTGGCAAGAGCGTGTTCAACCTGTTCTTCGAGAACTCCACGCGCACCCGCACGACCTTCGAGATCGCCGCCAAGCGGCTGTCCGCCGACGTCGTGAACCTCAACGTGTCGACCAGCTCCACCACCAAGGGTGAGAGCCTGCTCGACACCGTCGACAACCTGTGCGCCATGCAGGCGGACATGTTCGTCGTGCGTCATGCCGCCAGCGGCGCGCCCTTCCTGATCGCGCAGCACCTCATCGCCAACGGGCGCAACGACATCCACGTCGTCAACGCCGGCGACGGACGCCACGCCCACCCGACGCAGGGCCTGCTCGACATGTACACCATCCGCCACTTCAAGGGCGACTTCACGCGCCTGGTGGTGGCCATCGTCGGCGACGTGCTGCATTCGCGCGTGGCGCGCTCGCAGATC
>JAJLLM010000023.1:0-3730 GCA_033837965.1 Pseudazoarcus pumilus | reverse complement strand
GCGTGCAGATGTGTTTGATTACATCGAGCGCTTCTACAATCCGCGCCGACGCCACTCGACCCTCGGCTACCTCAGTCCGATACAGTTCGAGGAGGCTCAAAAAGCTTAGGTTCGTGTCAACCGAACCGGCAGCAGGCCACTCCAAATTTTCGATTACTAATTTGATTGGGAAAATTGCATCTAACAAGATTCGGTCAGACCTTCATCGCTTCCGGCCAAACAAAGTAAGCTCCAAACTTCGAGCTCATCTTGAACTCTCCCCCCACAGCCTTGCCCTTTTCCGTCAGGAAGTGCTTGTCGCCCTTCAACTCCAGATAGCCCAACTCCACACACCGCTCCAGAAACGGTGCCGTCTTCATGCCGAACTTCTGCGCCAGCCGTGAGCTGGAAATCTTGCCGACCTTGTCGGAAGCGTCTTCGACGTCGTCCTCTCCGGTCGCTTCCTGAGCGGCAACGCGTTCCAGCGTGATGCGCACCTCGTCGCTGATGCGGATGATGCGCTGGGCTTCTTCGTAGGCGTCCTTGTAGAGCTCGGCGTCTTCGTCGCGGCGGATGAGCACGCCCATTTCGTTGTTGTTGATCTGGCTGAACTCGTAGAGGTTGAGGCTGGTGATGATGGCCATTTCCTCGTTCATGTAGCACTTGGCGTGCAGATTCTTGCAGAAGCTGGTGCGGATGTAGGTCAGCTCCTTGAGCCAGGTGATTTCTTCGGGCTGCAGTTCGCTCTTGCCATAGACGATGCGGACGTCGATCTTGAGCCGATTCTTGTCGGCCAGCAGTTCGCGCATGCGGTCATTGAGCTTGAGGAAGGGGCTGATCAGGATGAGACGGTCGCGCGCGTCCTTGATGAGTTCTTCCAAGAAGTAGTTGGTCGCGCTGGTATTGAGGAACTTGGCCATTTTCTTTTCATGTCTCCGTACTGGCTCAGACATTCCTTAGGCATGTCTGCAAACTGATTGCATGGTACACACCGAGCACCACGCGCAAAAGGCAAACGTCATGCGTGGCAACAACCGATTGCACGCCTGCAATGAAAAACACCGGCACTCGGCCGGTGTCTGCTGATCTGCTTCCGTGGCTACAGGCCGTCTTCCGGCACCAGCGTGCGCCTGGCGAGGTCCTCCGCGCTCTTGCCCTGCCACACCGGCCAGTACTCGGTGTATTTCATGTACACGCTGTTCTTGTTGGCGTCGTACCAGGCGCGGGACTGCGGGGTGTTCTCGACCAGGCGGGTGTTCTTGAGCCAGCCGGCGAAGTCGCTGGAGGCGGTGGAATACTCGGCGCCGGCATCGGCCTTGATGGGCCACAGCGAGAAGCGGGCCTTCCAGGCGCCCATGCGCGGCGTCACGAGGCTGTGATAGGTCTTGCCGGCGGCGAGGTCTGCTTCCATGAAGTCGGCCGCTTCGGACACGACCATGAAGACGTGTTTGCCGGGCGGGACGCGGTGCACGATCTTGGTGCCGTTGGCCATGATGCCGATGAACTCGATCTGACCGCGGTCGACGCGATACAGCGAGGCGTTGATGGCGCTGCCGAGCAGGCTGGAGCGCATGAACACGACCTGCGCCTGATCCGGCGTGGGCTCGGGAAGGTGCTGAGTATTGGCGACGAGCATGGGGCTGGATGCGCAGCCGGTCAGCGTCACGATTGCGCAGACCATCAAGAGCCGGAATAGCATGGGGCGGTCCTGTATTCGGGTGGGGGCGGATGCCGGGTGAGCAGCGCGGTTTCGGAAACCATTCCGAAGACCGTACGCATAGTACATGCGCAAACGCTGATTCCAAATACATGATCCGCCATGGGCGCGGGTTTGCGGGCGGGCGAAGTTCAGGAAGCAACCACTGCCAGTGCGAATGACGTCCCCAGCACGAGCAGCACCAGACCATATGCGGCAAGAGCAATCCGCTTGCGCTTGCACGCCCAGGCCAATGTCGCCAGACCCAGTACCCAGGGCGTTCCGCCGCTCAGCACGAACCACAACCAGCGTGGCAGCCCCATGCGCGAACCGTGCAGGCCGATGGCGAGATAGAGGTAGAACCACACCGCCGCAAGCGGCAGGCTGATGAGCAGCGCTGCAAGGGTGCGCTTGAGAAGAGAAGGCCAGTCGTACGCTTTGTCTGCCATGGTGCCCCCGCCCGAACAGAAACCCGGTCGTCATCATCGCAGATGCCGGATCTGTTTTTCCTGTTTCTCGATGAGGGAGGCCCGCAGCGGGACCATACCGAGGGCACCGCACCTGCCCCTATCATGCGCGCATGAGCCCACCCGACCCTCACCACCCGCGCATCACCCATCGCAGCGTGCTGGCGCTGGCCGTGCCGGTGATGCTGTCGAACGTGTCGACGCCGCTGATCGGCATCGTCGATACCGCCGTGGTCGGGCAAATCCCGGACCCCGCTCACATCGGCGCGGTGGCGGTAGCGGCGCTGGTGTTCACTTTCGTGTTCTGGGCCTTCGGCTTTCTGCGCATGGGCACCACCGGGCTGACCGCGCAGGCGCTGGGCGCGCGCGATGGCGACGAGCTGCTGGCCTGTCTGGGGCGGGCACTGCTGATTGCCGGCG
Source organism: Pseudazoarcus pumilus (assembly GCA_033837965.1). GTDB lineage: Bacteria > Pseudomonadota > Gammaproteobacteria > Burkholderiales > Rhodocyclaceae > Pseudazoarcus > Pseudazoarcus pumilus_A. The sequence goes on along the minus strand of JAJLLM010000023.1, from coordinate 1,168 downwards.
GGGTGGGCGTGGCGCTAATCGCGCTGCAGTGGCCGATCCGCGAGGCGGCATTTGCGCTGCTCGACGGCGGCACCCAGGTGGAGGCGCTGGCGCGCAGCTATTTCGACATCCGCATCTGGGCCGCACCGGCCACGCTGGCCAACTACGCGTTGCTGGGCTGGTTCATCGGGCGCGGGCGAGCCGGCACGGCGCTGGTGCTGCAGCTCACGCTCAATCTCTGCAACGTGGCGCTGGACGTGCTGTTCGTGCTGGGGCTGGGCATGGGCGTGGCCGGCGTGGCACTGGGCACGCTGCTGGCCGAATGCATTGCGGCGGGCGTGGGGCTGACGCTGGCGTGGGTGCATGTGCGCGGCGTGGACGGCCGCTGGTCGCGCGCGCGGCTGCTGGATGCAGCGCGGCTGGGCCGCACGCTGGCGGTGAACCGCGACATCATGATCCGCTCAATGGCGCTGATCTGCGTGCTGCTGTGGTTCGTGGCAAACGGCGCGAAACAAGGCGAGGTGGTGCTGGCGGCAAATGCCGTGCTGATGCACTTCGTCGCCACCGCGTCCTACTTTCTGGACGGGCTGGCCTTCGCGGCGGAAGCGCTGGTGGGCCGGGCGGTGGGTGCGGCGAAGCGCGCGATGTTCGACGCGGCGGTGTTCGTGACCTCGCTGTGGGCGGTGCTGCTGGCCGGCGCGCTGTCGCTGGCCTTCCTGCTCGCCGGGCCGCAGGTGATCGACCTGCTGACGGTGGATGCCGCCACACGCGAGGCAGCGCGCGAACATCTGGCCTGGGCGGCGCTGGCACCGCTGGTAGGGGTGTGGGCCTTCCAGCTTGACGGCGTATTCATCGGCGCAACGCAGACAGCCGAGATGCGACGATCAATGCTGCTGTCGCTGGCGATCTTCCTAGCCGCGTGGTGGGCGCTGCGCGGCTGGGGCAACCACGGGCTGTGGGCGGCGTATCACGTGAGCTACGTGGCGCGAGCGGTGACGCTGGGGTGGTATTTCCCGCGGCTGGCGCGCTCGCTGGGCAACGCGCCCTAGCCCTCCTGACGGACGCACCGCACCTCGTCACCGACGCGGATGCGCCCGCCGGTCAGCACGCGCGCGGTCACCCCGCCGTGGCCGCGCATGGCATTGAATCCACCGGGGCCGAGCACTTCTTCCATGCGCGAGCAGGGGTC